>CAZVTK010000338.1:0-1508 GCA_964629765.1 uncultured Mesorhizobium sp. | reverse complement strand
GGACGGGCCGAGACAAGTGGCTCGGGCCAGGCAGTCCGGCAGGACAGAGAGGGGTGCGAAGGGGCACTGTGCTTAAATCTCGTCTTGCGCGCCCTCGACCATGCAGGATTGCCAGTTTCGGGTTGAGCCGGCGGCCGTGCGGCTGCTAGGCGGAGGGCTCGTAGCACGACGGCATATGGGATGCGATTGCGGCGGATCGACAGCGAGGCGGACGTGGCGGAAGGACTGGCGGCGCTGGCCGCGCTCGATCCGCGACTGGCGCTCGTGGCCGCGCGGGCGGGCGCCGTCGACCTGCGCCGCCGGCCGGCGGGGTTCGAGAGCATGGTCGCGGTGATCACCGGCCAGCAGGTCTCGCGCGCCTCGGCCGACGCTATTTTTCGGCGACTGAAGACGCTGGCCGATCCCGTGTCGGCCGAGGCGATCCTTGCCGGCGGCGAGGCGCTGCTGAGGCAGGCGGGGTTCTCGCGGCCGAAGATCGCGACGCTGCTGTCCCTGTCGGGCGCCGTCGCGGCCGGCGCGGTCGACCTGGAGGCGATCGCCGCGCTGCCGTCCGGCGATGCCGTGCCGCTGCTGA
The DNA here is from genome assembly GCA_964629765.1 of uncultured Mesorhizobium sp. GTDB lineage: Bacteria > Pseudomonadota > Alphaproteobacteria > Rhizobiales > Rhizobiaceae > RCIO01. The sequence goes on along the minus strand of CAZVTK010000338.1, from coordinate 934 downwards.
CGGCCCTGCACGGCATCGGGCCGTGGACGGCCGAGGTGTACCTGCTCTTCGCCGCCGGGCATCCCGACGTGTTTCCGGCCGGCGATCTCGCGCTCCAGATCGCCGCGCAGGACGCGTTCGCGCTCGCCGCGCGGCCCGACGCGCGGGCCCTGCGCGCCATGGCCGAATCATGGTCGCCCTGGCGGGCCGTGGCGGCGCGCCTTCTGTGGGCGCATTACCGCGAGATGCGTGGCCGCGACGCAACGCCCTCGCCCTGATCGCGTCCTGACCCGCGCATCAGCCCGGAAAACGCCCGTGCGCCGGCGAAGCGGCGCGCGTTTTGCCGCTTCACAATCCTGTCACCGCGGGCATAGACTATCCGCGTCGTTTCTCGGGTGTCGGATCGGAGATGACTTTGTGACTATCGCAGTCTCGCCGGATGGGCTGCCCGCCCTGGTGCTGAATGCGGACTATCGCCCGCTGAGCTATTATCCGCTGTCGCTATGGTCGTGGCAGGACGCGATCAAGGCCGTGTTCCTGGACCGCGTCAACATTGTCGCGGAATACGAGCACGCGGTCTCCTCGCCTACCTTCTCGATGAAGCTGCCCTCGGTGGTCAGCCTCAAGACCTTCGTCAAGCCGTCGCGGCACCCGGCCTTCACGCGCTTCAACGTGTTCCTGCGCGACCGCTTCCAGTGCCAGTATTGCGGCACCCACGAGGACCTGACCTTCGACCACGTCATCCCGCGCCACTGCGGCGGGGCGACGACCTGGGAGAACGTGGTCGCGGCCTGCTCGCCCTGCAATCTCCGGAAGGGCGGCCTGCTGCCGGCCAAGGCCAAGATGTGGCCGATGCAGACGCCGTTCCAGCCGACGGTCCACGACCTGCACAACAACGGCCGGCACTTCCCGCCGAACTACCTGCACGAAAGCTGGATGGACTATCTCTACTGGG
>CAZVTK010000337.1:0-1567 GCA_964629765.1 uncultured Mesorhizobium sp. | reverse complement strand
GCCGGACATCTCCCCCTCAAGGGGGGAGATTGGATTGCAGAGGTGATTTCGCCAATCGTCGACGATTGGCGAAAACGGAGACGACAGCCAATCTCCCCCCGTGAGGGGGAGATGTCCGGCAGGACAGAGAGGGGTGCTGCCGCGCGCCTGCCTGCGGGAGACATTGCATGACCGCCCATCAGCCCGACATGCGCGCCGAGAAGATCGCCGGCGGCGTGCATTCCGACGTGCGCCACGACAGCGCGCACAAGCACGTCACCGGGCAGGCCGTCTATATCGACGACATTCCCGAGCCCGCCGGCACGTTGCATGCGACGTTCGGCCTGTCGACCGTGGCGCATGGGGCGATCGCCTCGATGGACCTTGCGGCCGTCGCCGCCGCGCCGGGCGTGGTCTGCGTACTGACCGCGCGCGACGTGCCGGGCGTCAACGACATCTCGCCGTCGGGCATGCATGACGACCCCGTGCTGCCGGAGGGCAAGGTCGAGTTCCACGGCCAGCCGCTGTTCGCGGTGGTGGCGCGCACGCGCGAGGAAGCGCGCCGCGCCGCGCGGCTGGCCAAGGTCGACTATGCCGAGCTTCCGGCAACGGTGGACATCTGGGAGCTGGACCCCGAGACCCATCGCCAGGTGTTCAAGCCGCTGACGCTGAAGCGCGGCGACGCGGCCGCCGCCATCGCGACCGCCCCGCGCCGGGTGAAGGGGCGCATGCGGCTCGGCGGGCAGGACCATTTCTACCTCGAAGGGCAGGTGTCGCTCGCCGTGCCCGGCGAGGACGACGAGGTGACCGTCTATTGCTCGACGCAGGGGCCGAGCGAGACGCAGCACATGATCGCCCATGCGCTGGGCGTCGCCAGCCATTCCGTCACCGTCGAGGTGCGGCGCATGGGCGGCGGTTTCGGCGGCAAGGAGACGCAGGCCAACCAGTGCGCGGCGATCGCGGCCATCGCGGCGAAGCGGCTCGGCCGGCCGGTGAAGATCAGGCTCGACCGCGACGAGGACATGACCGCCACCGGCAAGCGGCACGATTTCGCCATCGACTACCAGGTCGGCTTCGACGCGGAGGGGCGCATCCTCGGCATCGACTATCTCTTCGCACTCAGGGCAGGCTTCTCGGCCGACCTCTCCGGCGCGGTCGGCGACCGCGCCCTGTTCCATTGCGACAACGCCTATTTCCTCCCGCACGTGCGGGCGAGGACCGCGCTGCTGCACACCAATACGGTTTCCAACACCGCCTTCCGCGGCTTCGGCGGGCCGCAGGGCATGGTCGGCGCGGAGCGCGTCATCGAGGAGGTGGCCTTCGCCGTCGGCAAGGACCCGCTGGAGATCCGCAAGCTCAATTTCTACGACGCCATGGGCGAGGATACCGGGCGCAACGTCACGCCCTATCACCAGAAGGTCGAGGACAATATCATCCAGCGCCTCGTCGCCGAGCTGGAGGCGAGCGCCGACTATGCCGGCCGGCGGCGCGAGATCGCCGCCTTCAACGCCAACAGCGACATCGACAATCCCGCCAACCCGCTGACTCCGGTCAAGTTCGGCATCTCCTTCAACAAGACGGACTCCAA
>CAZVTK010000336.1:0-1629 GCA_964629765.1 uncultured Mesorhizobium sp. | reverse complement strand
GCACGATCAGCGGCACATCGGGATCGTAGCGGAACGCCGACGAGTTATCGATGACGACGCAGCCCTGCTGGCCGATCTTCGGCGACCACTGCTTGGAGACTTCGCCGCCGGCCGACATCACGCAGATGTCGGTGTCGGAGAAATCGTAGTTCTCCAGCGCCTTCACCTTCAGCGTCTTGTCGCCGTAGGAAACCTCCGCGCCGACCGAGCGGCGCGAGGCGAGCGCCACCACCTCGTCGGCCGGAAAGCCGCGCTCTTCCAGAATGTTGAGCATTTCGCGCCCGACATTGCCGGTGGCGCCGACGACTGCGATCCTGAAACCCATGGAAGTCCCTTTCCTTGCCCTCTCCGCCCGTTGACCCGCACCTTGCGGGTTTCGCCCCCGGGCCGGACCCGGGGAGAGGGACGAGCGGCCGAGGAAGGTCAGACCGCGGTGGCGGTCGTTTTGGCCGAGGTTTTGGTGAAGCGCGCAGGCGTGCGGCCGGTCGAGCCGGACGAGGTCAGGGCGAGAAAGGCCAGAAGCAGGCCGCGCATAAAGCTCTCCGCGCGCCCAAGGACGCGACTTGTGGAAATCGAGGCGGCTTTTACGCGGATTCCGCGCCGAGTCAATCGCCGGGCCCGCCGCTCAGCTCCGCAGCCCCGGCGCCTCCTGCCCGGTGCGCTCGACATATTCGGTGTAGCCGCCGCCATAGGCGTGGATGCCGTCCGGCGTCAGCTCCAGCACGCGGTTCGACAGGGCCGCGAGGAAATGACGGTCGTGGCTGACGAACAGCATGGCCCCCTCGAACCTCGACAGCGCCTCGACCAGCATCTGCTTGGTGGCGATGTCGAGATGGTTGGTCGGCTCGTCGAGCACGAGGAAGTTGGGCGGGTCGAACAGCATGCGCGCCATCACCAGCCGCGCCTTCTCGCCACCCGAGAGCACGCGGCATTTCTTCTCCACCTCGTCGCCGGTGAAGCCGAAGCAGCCGGCGAGCGCCCTGAGCGGGGCCTGGCCTGCCTGGGGGAACGCGCCTTCGAGCCACTGGAGGATCGTCCGGTCGCCGTCCAGCAGCTCCATGGAGTGCTGCGCGAAATAGCCCATCTTCACGCTCGGCCCGCGCGCCACAGTGCCGGTGTCCGGTTCGGCGGCGCTCGCCACCAGCTTCAGCAGCGTCGACTTGCCGGCGCCGTTGACGCCCATCACCGCCCAGCGCTCGCGCCGGCGGATCTGGAAGTCGAGACCGTCATAGACGGTGCGGCCGCCGTAGCTCTTGTGAACGCCCTTCAGCGTCGCCACGTCCTCGCCCGAGCGCGGCGCCGGCTGGAACTCGAAGCGCACGGTCTGCTGGCGCTTGGGCGGCTCGACCTTGTCGATCTTGTCCAGCTTCTTGACCCGGCTCTGCACCTGGGCGGCGTGGCTGGCGCGCGCCTTGAAGCGCTCGATGAAGGCGATCTCCTTGGCGAGCATGGCCTGCTGGCGCTCGAACTGCGCCTGCTGCTGCACGTCGGCCAGCGCGCGCTGCTGGCGGTAGAACTCGTAATTCCCGGAATAGGTGGTCAGCGCGCCGCCGTCGATCTCGATGACCTTGCCGACGATGCGGTTCATGAACTCGCGGTCGTGCGAGGTCATCAGGATGGCGCCGTCGA
>CAZVTK010000335.1:0-1660 GCA_964629765.1 uncultured Mesorhizobium sp. | reverse complement strand
AATGCCAGAACTACTTCAAAGCCGCAGGATACATCTGAATGCACGTTGCTCTAGCCATTGTCGTCGAAGACGGCGTCGATGTCGCGCGCGCCGTGGATGATGCGCTGGATTCTTATTGCGGCATCCTCGACGCGATAGAAGATGACATAAGGGCCATGCGCGACCGATCTCAGACCGGCCTGCAACTCGGAGCGGCTCCTGCCTGACCGTGGAGCGTCACGGAGACGCATCGCGCGCTCGCGCAGTGCCGCGACCATCCTTTTTGCAGCCGCTCGATTGTCCAATGCGATGTAGTCGCCGATTTCCACCAGATCGATGCGGGCGGCTGGAGCAAAGATGATCCTCATCGGCTAGCTGTAACGCTTCAGCAACTCGTCGAACACGTCCTCGGCGGGAATCCCGGGTCCGCTGTCGATGCCTTCCTGAATAGCATTGCGCAGCCATTCGAGCTTCGCCGCACGCTCCTTTTCTTTCTCCTCAAGCAGGCGCAGGCCGTCGCGCAGCACCTCGCTGGCGCTCGAATAGCGGCCGCTGTCCACCAGCTCGCGCACGAAACTCTCGAAATGGCTGCCCAAGGTGTAGCTGGAAGGCATGATCATCCCCGTCGAGTATCATTAAATGATATACTCGACCTGGCCCGCGTTCAAGGTTCAGAACTTCGCCTCGCCGGCCAGCGCCTCGGCCAGCATGCGCTCGTAGCGGCCGCGCGGCACGTCGACCGCGCCGAAGCGCTTCAGGTGCTCGGTGGTGAACTGCGTGTCGAGCAGCTCGAAGCCGCGCTCGCGCAGATGCATGACGAGATGGGCGAGGCAGACCTTGGAGGCGTCGGTTTCCCGCGCGAACATGCTTTCGCCGAAGAAGGCGCGGCCGAGCGTCACCCCGTAGAGGCCGCCGACCAGCCGCCCCTCGTGCCACGCCTCGACGGTGTGGCAGTAGCCGCGCTCGAACAGCGCGCCGTAGGCTTCGCGGATCGGGCCGTTGATCCATGTCTTCTGGCGCCCGCGCGCCGGCTCGGCGCAGCCGTCGATGACGCCGTGAAAGTCGCTGTCGCGCCGGATGTCGAAATGGCCCTGCCTTATGGTCTTGGCGAGGCTCTTGGGCATGTGGAAGCGGTCGAGCGGGATGATGCCGCGCGATTCGGGCCGGACCCAGAACACTTCCGGGTCGTCCGCCGCCTCCGCCATCGGGAACACGCCCGACGCATAGGCGCGGATCAGGAGATCCGGCGGGATGCGGTATCCGGGCGCGAAGGGCCGCGTCACGGTCCGACCTCCCGCGCCGCGCGCGCGTCAGCCCGCCGCGAGGTGCTTCTCCAGCCAGTGGATGTCGTAGTCGCCATTGGCGATGTCCGGGTTGGTCACTAGCTCCTGGAACAAGGGTAGCGTGGTCTTGATCCCGTCGACAACGAATTCGTCGAGCGCGCGTTTCAGGCGCATCATGCATTCGACGCGGTTGCGCCCGTGCACGATGAGCTTGCCGATCAGCGAATCGTAATAGGGCGGGATGCGGTAGCCGGCATAGACCGCCGAATCGACGCGGATGCCGAGGCCGCCCGGCGTGTGGAAGGTGGTCACGGTGCCGGGCGAGGGGGTGAAGGTCTTCGGGTCCTCGGCGTTGATGCGGCATTCGATGGCGTGGCCGTTGAAGCGCACCTCGTCCT
>CAZVTK010000334.1:0-1725 GCA_964629765.1 uncultured Mesorhizobium sp. | reverse complement strand
CTGATGAGCGAGAACAAGCAGATGGCGCATCCGGCCTCGGTCGATTCCACGCCGACCTCGGCCAATCAGGAGGACCACGTCTCCATGGCCTGCCACGGCGCGCGCCGGCTGCTCGCCATGACCGACAACCTCGCGGCAATCGTCGGCATCGAGGCGCTGACGGCGGCGCAAGGGGTGGAGATGCGCGCGCCGCTGAAGACCTCGCGCGAGCTTCAGGCGGCGCTGTCTGCCATCCGGGCGAAGGTGCCGCCGCTGGAGGAGGACCGCTACATGGCCGGCGACCTTGCCGCCGCATCGGAGCTGGTATCGTCGGGCGCGCTCAATGCCAGCGTGAACGGCCATGTGCTGCCGGGGCTGGCGATATGATCCCCGTCCTCGTCTCGCAGGGCGACTCGCCCGTCATCCTCGCCTTCCCGCATGTCGGCACCGATGTGCCCGGAGACGTGGCCGCCTGCCTCAACGACGAGGGCCGCGCCCTGCGCGACACCGATTGGCATGTCGACCGGCTCTATGCCGGCCTGCTGCCCGGCGCGACCACGGTGCGCGCCGCCTTCCACCGCTACGTGATCGACGCCAACCGCGACCCGTCCGGCGCGAGCCTCTATCCGGGCCAGAACACCACCGGGCTGGTTCCGGTGACCGACTTCGACAACCGGCCGATCTGGAAAACCGAACCCGGGCAGACCGAGATTGCCCGGCGGCTCGAAGCCTTCCATGCGCCTTACCACGCGGCGCTCGCCGCCGAGGTGGAGCGGGTCAAGGCGCTGCACGGCGTCGCGGTGGTCTACGACTGCCACTCCATTCGCTCGGTCTGCCCTTTCCTGTTCGACGGCGTGCTCCCGGATTTCAACGTCGGCACCGACGGCGGCCGCACCTGCGACGCCAGGATCGAGCGCGCGGTGGCCGAGACGGCGGCGAGGGCCGCCTGCTGGAAGACCGTGCTCAACGGTCGCTTCCGCGGCGGCTGGACGACCCGGCACTACGGCCGCCCGGAGACGGGCGTGCACGCGATCCAGATGGAGCTGGCCCAGATCACGCACCTTCGGGCGGAGGCGCTGCCCTTCGCCTTCGACGACGACAAGGCCGGGCGCCTGCGCCCCGTCCTGAAGACCATTCTCGAGCGCGTCGAAAAGGCCGCGCTGGCACTGGGAGCAAAACGATGAGCACGTCCGGTCCAAACCCGAGGCACAACACGCGCACGGTGCGCAGCCCGCGCGGCCCCGAGCTGAATGCGCGCGGCTGGAGCACCGAGGCGCCGCTGAGGATGCTCATGAACAATCTCGACCCCGACGTGGCCGAGAACCCCAACGAGCTGGTGGTGTATGGCGGCATCGGCCGCGCGGCGCGCACATGGGACGATTTCGACCGCATCGTCGCGACGTTGAAGACGCTCGGCGAGGACGAGACCCTGCTCGTCCAGTCCGGCAAGCCGGTCGGTGTGTTCCGCACTCATGAGAACGCGCCGCGCGTGCTGATCGCCAATTCCAACCTCGTGCCGCACTGGGCCGACTGGGCGCATTTCAACGAACTCGATCGCAAGGGCCTGATGATGTATGGCCAGATGACGGCCGGCTCGTGGATCTATATCGGCACGCAGGGCATCGTGCAGGGCACCTACGAGACCTTCGTGGAAGCCGGACGCCAGCATTATGGCGGCGACCTCACGGGTCGGTGGATCCTCACCGCCGGCCTCGGCGGCATGGGCGGCGCGCAGCCGCTGGCCGC
>CAZVTK010000333.1:0-1758 GCA_964629765.1 uncultured Mesorhizobium sp. | reverse complement strand
CGCGCCGCTCGACACCAGGTTGCCGGCGATGTCCTGGTCGAGCTTGGCATAGCCCGGCGCGCCCAGCCCCGCCGGCACGCCCTCGGCGACGATCTCGATCACCGCGCCGACCGAGGAGCCAGCCTTGCGGATGGCGTCGAGATACGCCTCGAACACCGGCACGGAGGCGCGGTCCGGCGTGAAGAACGGGTTCTGCGGGTCGTCGACGAACCCCCAGTCCCAATTGGCACGGTCGATCTCCCTGACGCCCATGGACACCAGCGCGCCGCGCACGGAAAGTCCCGGCACCACCTTGCGGGCGAGCGCCCCCGCCGCCACGCGCGCCGCCGTCTCGCGCGCCGAGGAGCGGCCGCCGCCGCGATGGTCGCGCAGGCCGTATTTCACGTCATAGGCGTAGTCGGCATGGCCGGGACGGTACTGGCGCGCGATCTCGCCATAGTCCTTGGAGCGCTGGTCGACATTCTCGATCAGCATGGAAACGGGCGTGCCGGTGGTGACCAGCGCGTCGCCGTCCTCCAGCACGCCGGACAGGATCTTCACCTCGTCCGGCTCGCGGCGCTGGGTGACGAAGCGCGACTGGCCGGGCCTCCTCCGGTCGAGCTCGGCCTGGATGTCGGCGCGGGTGAAGCGGATGCCGGGCGGGCAGCCGTCGACCACGCAGCCGAGGGCAGGCCCGTGGCTTTCGCCCCAGGTGGTGACCCGAAACAGGTGTCCGAACGTGTTGTGCGACATGGCGTGCCCCGGCGGATGCCGGCCGCTTCTATGGACGAAAGGCCCGGCGGTCAAATGCCGCAGGCGAAAGCGCAAGGTTGCGCCCCCACCTCTCCGGGAGACCCCAACGTTTGACACAATCGCGGCGTTACTGCACTGATCCCGGCGCGGCCGGGAGCGTCATAAGGGGCATGGCGCTCAGAGAGAGGACACGACAAGAATGCGCAAGCTCATCGCGTGCGTGGTCGCGCTGACCAGCGTTACCTTTGCGGCCTACGCGGCCGACGCCGACGGCAAGATCACCGAGGTCGATGCCGAGAAGATGACCATCGTGCTGGACGACGGCAAGACCTACAGCCTGCCGGCCGAGATGGACATGAGCGTGGTCGTCAAGGGCGCGGAAGTCATCATCGCCTACGACCGCAAGGACGGCGTGAACCAGATCACGGACATGCTGATCCAGTAGGCTACAGCCACAGCAGCCGGCCGCCCTCCATCTTCAGCACCAGATCCTGCGGCACCGACATGGTCGACGCCTCGGCTTCGCTCAATCCGCCCACCAGCCGGAAGATGGAGCGCACGACGCCGCCATGCGTCACGCAGACCGTCGGGCGCGACAGCGAATCCAGCCACGGCGCGATGCGCCGCGCCAGCGCGGCATAACTCTCCGCGCCGGCGCCGGGCGGCACGAAATTCCACTTGTCGCCCTCGCGGCCGCCGGTCGAGCCCGGCGCGGCTACCTCCAGCTCGGCAAAGGTCGAGCCCTGCCAGTCGCCGAAATGCAATTCCATCAGCAGCGGCTCGGTCCGGTAGGCGGCCGGGTCGAGGCCCATCGCGCCGCGGACGATCTCCATGGTCTGGCGCGTGCGCTTCAGCGGGCTGGCGACGAAGTCGAACGCCCCCGCATCGGCGATCAGCGCGCCGAGGCGCTCGCCGTTGCGGCGCGCCTGCGCGCGCCCCGTCTCGTTGAGATCCGTGTCGGCCTGCCCCTGAAGCCGCTTCTCGACGTTCCAGTCGGTCTCGCCGTGGCGGCAGACATAGATGACG
>CAZVTK010000332.1:0-1761 GCA_964629765.1 uncultured Mesorhizobium sp. | reverse complement strand
GCCAGACACCGGTTCCCGAGATGGGGCGCCGGTGTCTTGGTGCGGAACCGGCTACTCCGCGGCCTGTGCGATCGGGTTTACCGACACATAGGTTCGCCCGTTCGCTTTCGCCGCGAAAACGACTTCGCCTGCGGTCAGCGCGAACAGCGTATGGTCCTTGCCCATGCCGACATTGGTGCCGGGATGCCACTTGGTGCCGCGCTGGCGCACGAGGATGTTGCCGGCAACGACGGTCTCGCTGCCGAACTTCTTCACGCCCAGGCGACGGCCGGCGGAATCGCGGCCGTTGCGGGAGGAGCCGCCGGCTTTCTTGTGTGCCATCTCAGTTCTCCTTCGTGATCCGTACTATTCGCCCGACTTCGCGGCAGCCTTGGCCGCGTCGTCCTGGCCGAGCTTTTCCTGGTCGACCTTCGCGCGTGGCGGCTTGCCGGCGATCAGCTCCTTGGCCTGCTCGACCCATTCGTCGCGCTCGATGCGGCCGCTGAACTCCAGCTTCTCGTCGAACTCGGCGATATCCTTCTTCTTCCACGCCGCGATCTGCTTCAGCGAGGTGATGCCGGCGCCCGCCAGCTTCTCCTTCAGCACCGGGCCGACGCCCGAGATCAGCGACACGTCGTCCTCGAAGCCCGCCGCCTCTGCGGCGGCAGCTTTCGCCTTGGCCGGCTTCTTGGCGGCCGCGCCCGCCTCGGCGGTCTTCTCGGCCTTTTCCGTCTTCTCGGTCTTCGCCGCGGCCGTCTTGGTCGGCTTGGCGCCGCCGATCAGGATCTCGGAGATGCGCACCGTGGTCAGCAACTGGCGATGGCCGCGCTTGCGGCGCGAATTCTGCCGGCGGCGCTTCTTGAAGGCGATGACCTTGCGGCCGCGCCCCTGCGCCACGACTTCCGCCGTGACCAGCGCGCCGTCCACGAAGGGAGCGCCGATGATGACGTCGTCGCCGTTTCCATAGGCAAGCACATGACCGATCTCGACGATGTCGCCGACCTCGCCGGCCACGTTGCCGATCTGCAATACGTCCTCGGCCGCAACGCGATACTGCTTGCCGCCGGTTTTGATGACTGCGAACATCTTTAGCCTTTCGCTCTGTTCGGGCGGCTCTGGACCTTGCCCTTGCGGGCGGCCCGGCCGTCTTTTTGTCCAGTCGGTTTCGGGTTCGCGTCCCGCAACCCCGAACCCATGCGGATCAAGGTCGCAAAGAACAACCGGCGCGGAGAGGCCCCACGCCGGACGGTGGGGCAATAGTGGAAGCACGCGCCCGAGTCAAGGCGATGCGTCAAGGCGATGCGCCTTACAGCCTGTCCGGGACGGAAACGGGACCCGCCGGGCTGGGCAGCGCGCCCCGATGGCTGTAGCATGCGGGCGAGCCAAAGGAGCAGGAATTGTCGCGCAGGGAAGGACAGGACGAATCGCGCCGCATCCTCGGCCGCGTCGGCGCCGAGAGCGAGGCGCGCATGGCGTCCGCCGGCGCGGAAGGCGACGACTGGGCCGAGATGTGGGGCAAGCGCATCGGCCGCGTGCTGGCCTTCGTCCTGCTCGGATTCGCGCTGGTCTCGCTCTACAATTTCCTCGTACTTGCGGGCTGAAGGAGCATGAGCATCAGTGTCGGCGAACCGCCCCGGGCGGTGATCGTGGTATCCAGCCATGTCGCGCGCGGAACGGTAGGCAACCGCGCCGCCGTGTTCGCGCTGGAGACGCTCGGCTTTCCCGTGTGGGCGGTGCCGACCGTCGTGCTGCCCTGGCATCCGGGCCATGGCCGGGCGACGC
>CAZVTK010000331.1:0-1783 GCA_964629765.1 uncultured Mesorhizobium sp. | reverse complement strand
CGCGCCGACCAGCGTGCCCCACAGATTGCCGACGCCGCCGAACACCACCACCATGAAGCTGTCGATGATGTAGCCCTGCCCGAGATTGGGCGAGACATTGTCGACCTGGCTGAGCGCCACGCCCGCGATGCCGGCAATGCCGGAGCCGAGCGCGAAGGTCATGGCGTCCACCCACGGCGTGCGGATGCCCATGGACGAGGCCATGCGCCGGTTGGCCGTCACGGCGCGCATCTGAAGGCCCCATGCCGTGCGGTTGAAGACGTAGAGCAGCGCCACGAACACGGCGAGCGCGAACACCACGATCCAGAGCCGGTTCCATGTGATCGCCATCTGGCCGAGCTCGAAGGAGCCCGACATCCATGACGGGTTTCCCACCTCGCGGTTTGTCGGCCCGAAGATGGTGCGCACGCCCTGCTGGAGGATCAGCGACACGCCCCATGTGGCGAGCAGCGTCTCCAGCGGGCGGCCGTAGAGAAAGCGGATCAGCCCGCGCTCCATGATGAGCCCGACACCGCCGGCAACGAGGAAGGCGAGCGGCAGGGCGATGGCCAGCGACCAGTCGAACAGCCCGGGAAAGCTCGTGCGGATGATATCCTGCACCACGAAGGTCGTGTAGGCGCCGAGCATGACCATCTCGCCATGCGCCATGTTGATGACGCCCATCACGCCGAAGGTGATGGCAAGGCCGATGGCCGCGAGCAGCAGCACGGAGCCGAGCGAGATGCCGAACCACAAATTCTGCGCCGCGTTCCACAGCGCCAGCATCTCCTGGATGCCGGCCAGCGCCTTTGCCGCAGCCTCTTTCAGCGCGCCTTCCGCGCGGGCCTCGTAGCCGGTCAGCAGCGACAGCGCGGCCCGGTCGCCGCGCGCGCCGATCACCTCTATGGCCGCGAGCTTGTCGGCTTCCGGCAGGTCGGAAACCAGCACGGCGGAGGCGCGCGCCTCGACGAGCTTCTTCCTCACCGCAGCGACCGTCTCGTCGGCGATCGCCGCATCCAGCGGCTCGATCATCGCGGCATCGGGCTTTGCGAACATCGTTTCCGCGGCGCGGATGCGCACCGCGGGATCGGGCGAATTGAGCGTCAGCGAGGCCAGCACCTCGCGGATCACGCGGCGCAGGCCGTTGTTGACCTTTACCTTGTTGATCTCGGCGGACGTCGCCTGCCCGGCGCCCTCGCCCGTCAGCGGATCGAACAGGCTGACCGCGCCGGCCCGCTCGGCAATGATGAAGACCACCCTGTCGGCCTTCCTGAAACTGACATTGCCGTCGGACAGCGCATCGAGCACGCGGGCGACCTCAGGCGCGCCGGTGGCGCCGAGGTCGCGCACGACCTCCTCGGTGTCGCGGAAATTCTTCGTGTCGGCGAAGCGCGCGATGATGCCGCGCAGGGCGGCTTCGTCGCTCTGGGCGAGCGCCGGCACTGCCGGGAGGATGAGCGCGACCAGTGCGAGAATGCGCAGGAAGATCATGACGCGGCGCGGTCCGTCTGCTGGGCCTTCAGGGAAGCCCGGGCGGGGCACGAACGCCCCGCCCGGCATCGCTTGGACAATCGGGATCGTCCGATCACATGCCCTTGCCGCCGCATTTTCCGGTCGCGACGTTGAAGTTGCCGCACGACATCGGGGCGCGCCAGTCGGCGATCAGGTTCCTGGAATCCGGCAGATAGTCGGACCACTCGTCGCCGACCACGAGGCCCGTGGTCTCCCACACGACCTCGAACTGGCCGTCGGCCTGGATCTCGCCGATCAGCACCGGCTTGGTGATGTGGTGGTTCGGCATCAT
>CAZVTK010000330.1:0-1837 GCA_964629765.1 uncultured Mesorhizobium sp. | reverse complement strand
CTCTCCCCCGGGCAGGGGGAGAGGTGGTCCGAAGGACCGGAGTGGGGGTGCTTCGTACCTTGGATGGAAAGGTGCCCGCCCATGCCTGAATTCACCCTCCATTCCTTCTGGCAGAGTGGCAATTCGTTCAAGGCCGCGATCATGCTGGAGCTGTGCCACGCGGACTGGGTCCCGCAGCGCGTCGCCTTCTTCTCGGGCGAGACGCGCTCGCCGGAGTTCCGCGAAACCAACGTCATGGGCGAGGCGCCGGTGCTGGTGCACCATCGCTTCGGCGGTGATTTCACGCTCAGCCAGTCGGGCGCGATCCTGCACTATCTCGCCAGGCGCTTCGGAAAGTTCGGGCCGCAGAGCGAGGACGAGGAGTGCGAGATCTGGCGCTGGATCCTGTTCGACAACCACAAGCTGACCGCCAATACCGCGACCGCGCGCTTCCTGCGGCATTTCCGCAAGAAGCCGGACGACGACCCCGTGGTCGCCTTCATCCTGAACCGGGGCAAGGATGCGCTTAAGGTGCTGGATGCCCATATGACGGGGCGGGACTGGGTCGTGGGCAACCGGCCGACCATCGCCGACCTCTCGCTCTGCGCCTACCAGTTCTGGCCGCGCGAGATCGGCTACGACCCGGACGACTATCCCGCGGTGAAGGCGTGGCTGGAGCGGCTGGCCGCCCTGCCGGGCTGGAAGCGCGCCGAGGACATCATGCCGGATGGAATGTGAATGGCGGGATGTGACCGCCGGCATGTGAGAGACACGAACGAGGCTGCGCTCTTTGACGCGGCCGCCTGAAGGGAGAAAGCCAATGGCTGACGCATTTGTGTATGACGCCGTGCGCACGCCGCGCGGCCGCGGCAAGAAGGACGGCTCGCTGCACGAGGTGCCGGCCGTGCGGCTGGGGGCCAAGGTGCTGGAGGCGATCCGCGACCGCAACGGGCTCGACACCAGCCAGGTCGACGACATCGTGTTCGGTTGCGTCGACCCGGTCGGCGAGGCAGGCTCGGTCATCCCGCGCTCGGCCGCCTTCGAGGCGCGCTACGCCACCGAGGCGCCCGGCATCCAGCTCTCGCGCTTCTGCGCGTCGGGCCTCGACGCCATCAATCTCGGCGCGGCCAAGATCGCCGGCGGGCTGGACGACATCGTGATTGCCGGCGGCGTCGAATCGATGAGCCGCGTCGGCATGGGCATGTCCGGCGGCGCCTGGTTCATGGACCCGTCGGTCGGCCTGCCGGCCTTCTTCGTGCCGCAGGGCGTCTCGGCCGACCTGATCGCCACGAAATACGGCTTCTCGCGCGACGACGTCGATGCCTATTCGGTCGAGAGCCAGAAGCGCGCCGCCCATGCCTGGGAAAAGGGCTGGTTCAAGAAATCCGTCGTTCCGGTCAAGGACCAGAACGGCCTGACCATCCTCGACCGCGACGAGCACATGCGGCCAGGCACCGACATGCAGTCGCTGGCCTCGCTCAACCCCTCCTTCGTGATGCCGGGCGAGATGGGCGGCTTCGACGCCGTCGCCATCCAGCGACATCCCGAGGTGGAGGCGATCAACCACGTCCACCATGCCGGCAATTCGTCCGGCATCGTCGACGGCGCGGCCGCCGTGCTGCTCGGCTCGAAGAAGGGCGGCAAGGCCATGGGCCTCAAGCCGCGCGCGCGCATCAAGGCTTTCACCAATATCGGCTCCGAGCCGGCGATCATGCTGACCGGCCCGGTCGACGTGACCGAGAAGCTCCTGAAAAAGGCGAAGATGTCGCTCAAGGACATCGACCTGTTCGAGCTGAACGAGGCGTTCGCGTCCGTTGTGCTGCGCTACATGCAGGCTTTCGACATCGACCACAGGAAG
>CAZVTK010000329.1:0-1918 GCA_964629765.1 uncultured Mesorhizobium sp. | reverse complement strand
CAGCTTCGCGACGATCCAGAGCGGCACGCCCCGCCGAGCCATGTGAGTAGCGGCCGTGTGCCGAAGCACATGCGGCGTGACCCGCGCGAGGCCGGCGTTCCGCGCTAGCGTCGTGAGCGCCGTGTTGACGTTCGCCGGCGAGTCGAGGACGTAGGGGCCCACCCGCTCCTTGTATGCCCGCAGCATGACGGTGCGGAGCCGGTCGCTCATCGGGACCGCGGCGCGGCGCTTGTTCGGCTGCTGCTTCCGGCCGGGGGGCAGGAAGTCGATCGTGTTCATCTCGAAGTCCACCTGGCCGGTGTCCCAGCGAAGTTCCTGGATCGCCGTGCGGCGCGCGCAGGCGTCGAGGGCAATGTAGCAGAAACGCTCGGCGCGGCCCATGCGTCCCGGGCCGGCCGCGGCGGAGAGGAGCTTGTCGATCTCGGCGTCGTCCAGCCAGCGGTCGCGCGGGGGGCTATCGTCGGGCGGCCCGATCGACGGCACGTCCGCGGCGGAGAGGTGCCTCGACTTCACGGCCGCGTTCCACGCCGCGATTAGGCACACGATCTCGAGGCGGACGGTGGCCGGCGCGGCGTCACGGCGGGCGACGTAGCTATCCACTAACGCCTGCGTCACGTCGATCGGGCGCTGGCTGCCGAACGTCGGCTCGAGGTGTCGCCAGAGGTAGACGTGTCGCTCGGAGGTGCCGTACTTCCGCT
Organism: uncultured Mesorhizobium sp.; assembly: GCA_964629765.1. Taxonomy (GTDB): domain Bacteria; phylum Pseudomonadota; class Alphaproteobacteria; order Rhizobiales; family Rhizobiaceae; genus RCIO01. The sequence continues at coordinate 1,220 of CAZVTK010000329.1, read as the reverse complement.
GCCAGAGGTCCGCGCAGGTCAGGACTTCTCCCCGGCCCGGGGCGTCGCGGAGCGTCACCCATTCGTCGAAGTAGGCCGTCGCAGCAGAGATTTCCGTCTCGCGCGTGCTCTCGCGTTTGCTTCGGCGCTGCTCGGACCAGTGGATGTAGAAGACCCCGTTCCCCGCGCGCCGGAGCTCGTACCAGGTGCCGTCGTGGAAGCGGCGGCCACGAACGCGCGCAGCGCCTCCTCCGCGACCAGCACGGGCCTTCCGGGCAGGTAGGGGAGTCGGCCGGAGAGCCGCAGCCGCTTTATCTTGCTCGTCGAACATCTCAGTATCTCGGCGACTTCGGGCTCAGTCAGGAATTTCATCTTCGGTGATACTGGTCTGTAACCCTGCGCGCACAACGGCCGCACGGAAGGCGCGGAGCATCGCGATCTCCGTGCGCAGCATGTCGGCCTGCGCGAACGCAAGGTCGCGGCCTTCCCGCGGCTGCGTTGCGTCTTCCGCCTGGGCCTGCCAGCAACCCGCTCGGGCGCGCAGCCACGCCTCGACGGTATCGGCGTCGGCCAGGGCCTTCTCTCGCGACTCCACGCGGGCCTGCAGCGGCGGGTCGCCCCATTCGATAAGCGTCATCCTCGTCTCCTCTCAGTCAGGAATCGCAAGGCCGTTTGCCCGCAGCGCGGCTTCGAGTTTGGCGATTCGGTCGTAGCAGTGCTGGAAGGCCGACCGCGCCGAGGACTCCATGTCGTAGGGGTCGAATCCGGCCTCTACTGCGAGACGCCCCCACCCCTCCGCGACGTATCGCGCGTTGAGGCGCTCGCGCATCTCTTGCTCGCTTTTCTGCCAAACCTCCATGCCGGAGTCTCCCTTTCAGTCAGGAATCGCATCGGAACGAATGCGCCGCCCACGAGCCGAAGGCCGGGTCGTGGGCAAGGGCGGAGCCCTCCCGGTCGAGGCGTTCGAGGTCAACGGCTGCCTCGGCTTTCGTGGCACGCAAAGGGCCGAAGACGTACCGAGCGGCGCTGGCTCGGTAGCCCTCGACACCGGCGATGATTACGCAGCGAGTGCCGAACCGCCGCCTCTGTTCGTCATCGCGTGGCCCCGGAATCCACGGAATCGTTTGCTCGGCAAGGCTCTCTAGACGGGACAAGTCGGTCATCCTCTCTCTCTCAGTCAGGAATCTCATCTTCTTCGAGGATTTGCGTGACGGCGAGCGCCGCCTTGAGCGACACGCGGC
>CAZVTK010000328.1:0-1919 GCA_964629765.1 uncultured Mesorhizobium sp. | reverse complement strand
GAGCCGAGCTGCCGGGCGAAATGGTGGACGCGGAAATAGGCGCCGTCGGCGCCGATTTCCTCGGCAGCGACCGCGAGGTCGATCGATTGCAGCAGAGCGTCCGACGCCGAGCGGGTGCCGGATTGCGGGGAGGGCGACCAGTGGCCGAAGGAGAGGAAGCCGATCTTTTTCATGGGCCAAGAGGTGCGGCGTCGTGAGGCGGAAATCAATGGTGTCCCGCACAGCACGGACTGTCCACCGTTTCTGTCCTTTTCAGTCGCCGGCCCATCGGAGGGCCGCGCTTGCCGCCAGCGGGCCGACGACGGCGAAGGTCAGCGTCAGCGCGCACAGGATCAGGAAGGGCGGCAGGAAGGGCGCCGGCGCGTTGACCGAGGCATAGGCCGCCGAGACGCCGAAGATCAGCACGGGGATCGCCAGCGGCAGCACCAGCACCGACACCAGCAGCCCGCCGCGCGGCAGCGCCACCGCCACGGCCGCACCCGCCGCGCCGACGAAGGCGAGCGCCGGGGTGCCGGCGAGCAGGGTCAGCGTGGTGGCGCCCGCCGCTACCGGCTCGACATTCATCAGCAGCGACAGGAGCGGCGCGGCGATCACCAGCGGCAGCACGTTGGCGGTCCAGTGCGCCAGCGCCTTCACGAACACGGTGAGCGCCGGCATGCGCATGTCGCGCGCCATGAGCAGGGCGTCGAGCGAGCCGTCCTCGCGGTCGGCCTGGAACAACCGGTCGAGCCCGAGCAGGGAGGCGAGCAGCGCGCCGATCCACAGCAGCGCCGGGCCGATGCGCGACAGGAGGTTGAGGTCCGGCCCGACCGCGAAGGGCACCACCGCGATGACGGCGAGGAAGAACACCACGCCGGTCATCGCCCCGCCGCCGGCGCGGATCGAGAGGCGAAGGTCGCGGACGAAGAGGGCTAGCATGGGGCGACCGGCGCGCTGAGCACCCCCCTCTGTCCTGCCGGCCATCTCCCCCGCAAGGGGGGAGATTGGCTGGGGTCTCTGCTTTCGCCAATCGTTGAAGGTTGGTGAAGCCCGTGAAGCTTCCAATCTCCCCCCTTGAGGGGGAGATGTCCGGCAGGACAGAGGGGGGTAAACCGCATCAGCGCCCCTCCATCCTCAACTCGCGCCCTTCCAGCCCGAGCGGCAGGTGCGTGGCGGCGACGATCATGCCGCCGTCTTCCAGATGCGCCTGCATCAGCCGGCCGAACTGGACCTCGGAGGCCTTGTCGAGCCCGGCGGTCGGCTCGTCCAGCAGCCATATCGGCCGCCAGCTCACCAGCAGCCGCGCGATGCCGATGCGCCGCCGCTGGCCGGTCGACAGATAGCCGAAGGGCAGGTGGCCGATATCGGCCAACCCGACCATCTCCAGCGCCTCGTCCACCTCCAGATGCGCGTGCCCGAGAAAGCCGCGCCAGAAGGCGAGGTTCTCGGCCACGGTCAAGGCCGGCTTCATAGCATTGCCGTGGCCGAGCAGATGGCTGGCGGCCTGCACGTCGGGGAAATCCTCGCCGCCGCCGTCAAGGCTCACCGAGCCGGCCGCGACGGGAAGCAGCCCCGCGACAATCCGCAGCATGGTCGACTTGCCGGCGCCGTTCGGCCCCGTCACGGTCAGCGCCTGCCCGGAATCGAGCGAAAACGACACGCCGGAGAAGATTTCCTCCCCGCCGCGCTCGCCCGCGAGCCCGTTCACCACCAGTTGCATGGCACCTTCGCAAACTTCGCTTCCGCAACGCGGCAAAATCGCCGCGCTTCACCCTTCACACGCTGTACGAAATTCATTATGTGCTGGGCAATCGTGCCAGCGGTCGGCACGTCAGCCAAATTGCGCCGAACCCAGCGCGCCCGTTCCCCCAGGGGTTAAGGGGGGCGGACAGCGAGGAACGGATAGCGGAAATGACCGTACCCGCAGCTTTGCGCGTGAT
>CAZVTK010000327.1:0-1970 GCA_964629765.1 uncultured Mesorhizobium sp. | reverse complement strand
AGGGGGAGATGCCCGGCAGGGCAGAGGGGGGTGGCATGAGCGCACCCTACTCCGACATCGTCCTCCCCGACCCTGCGGCCACCGACCGGCTGGGCGACGACATCGCGGCCGCGCTCAGGCCGGGCGACCTCGTCGCGCTGTCAGGCGACCTCGGCGCGGGCAAGTCGGCGCTGGCGCGCGCCATCCTGCGCGCCGTCGCTGGCGACCCGGCGCTGGAGGTGCCGAGCCCGACCTTCACGCTGGTGCAGCCCTATGCGCTGCGCTTTCCGGTCCTCCATGTCGATCTTTACCGCCTCGGCGGGCCCGGCGAGCTCGACGAACTCGGCATCGACGAGGCGCTGAAGACGGGCGCCGCGCTGGTCGAATGGCCGGACAAGGGCGGCGACCGGCTGCCGCCGGCAGCGATCTCGGTGGCGCTGTCGGAGAGCGACGGCGGACGTATCGCGGAGATCGAGGCTCACGGCCCGGCGGCGGCGCGGCTCAAGCGCTCGCTCGCCATCCGCCGCTTCCTCGAGGCGGCGGGACGCAGGGACGCGCGGCGGACCTTTCTCGTCGGCGATGCGTCGGCGCGCGCCTACGAGACCGTGCGGAGCGAGGGGGAAGCGCCGCGCGTGCTGATGAACTCGCCGCGGCAGCCGGACGGTCCGCCGATCCGCGACGGCAAACCCTACAGCCGCATCGCCCGGCTTGCCGAATCGGTGACGCCCTTCGTCGCCGTGGCGCGCGCCCTGCGGGAGGCAGGCTTCGCCGCGCCGGAAATCCTCGCGCAGGATCTCGATGCCGGGCTCCTCCTCATCGAGCATCTCGGCAGCGACGGCGTGCTGGACGCGGCCGGCGCGCCCGTGCCGGAACGCTATGCCGCGGCGGGCCAATTGCTGGCGGCGATGCATGCGCGGCGCTGGGACCCCGCCATGGAGGCTGCGCCAGGAATCGTGCACACGGTGCCGGACTATGACCGCGAGGCGATGGCGATCGAAACCGGGCTGCTGGTCGACTGGTACGTGCCATATGCGCTCGGCCGGCAGGCGGGCGCGGCGGAACGGACTGCCTTCGGCGCCGCATGGGACCGGGCCTTCGACCGGCTGGCGGGGGCGGAGCGCTCGCTGGTGCTGCGCGACTATCACTCGCCCAACCTGATCTGGCGCGGCGAGAGGGCCGCCACGGATCGTCTCGGCCTCATCGACTTCCAGGACGCGGTGATCGGACCGGCCGCCTACGACGTCGCCTCGCTCGCCATGGACGCGCGCGTCGACGTGTCGCCGCAAATCGAGGCCGCGACGGTCGCGGCCTACGTCACGGCGCGCGAGACGGCCGGCGGCTTCGACCGCGCCGGCTTCGAGGAAGCCTATGCGATCATGGCGGCGCAGCGGAACTCGAAGATCCTCGGCATCTTCGTGCGGCTCAACCTGCGCGACGGCAAGCCGCACTACCTGAAGCACCTGCCGCGCATCCGGTTCTATCTGCGACGCGCGCTCGCCCATCCGACGCTGGCCGAAATCCGGACGCTCTACGAAGGATTCGGCGTGCTGGCCGAACCCGGAGCATGAGCGGCCCCGTCACCGCCATGGTGCTGGCGGCGGGGCTGGGCACCCGCATGCGGCCGATCACCGACCGCATCCCCAAGCCGCTGGTCGAGATCGCCGGCCGCTCGCTGCTCGACCGCGGGCTCGACCGGCTGGAGGAAGCCGGCGTCGAAACGGCTGTGGTCAACGTCCACCATCTCGGCGAGCAGATCATCGACCACGCGAAAACCCGCGCGCGGCCGCGGATCGTCATCTCCGACGAGCGCGACCGGCTGCTCGATTCGGCCGGCGGCGTGGTCAAGGCGCTGCCGCTGCTGGGCGACGCGCCCTTCTTCGTGCTCAACGCCGACACGTTCTGGGTCGATGAAAGACCTGATGCAGGACCCCCACCCCTCACCCCTCCCCACAAGGGGGAGGGGGTTTCTGAGGCGCTGGCGTCCCCCCTCC
>CAZVTK010000326.1:0-2052 GCA_964629765.1 uncultured Mesorhizobium sp. | reverse complement strand
TCGCCATGATGTGCGACTTCATCATCGCCGCCGATACCGCCAAGTTCGGCCAGCCCGAGATCACGCTCGGCGTCATCCCCGGCATGGGCGGGTCGCAGCGGCTCACCCGCTTCGTCGGCAAGGCCAAGGCGATGGACCTGTGCCTCACCGGCCGCCAGATGGACGCGGCGGAAGCAGAGCGCTGCGGCCTCGTCTCGCGCGTCGTGCCGGCCGCCGACCTCCTGCCGGAAGCGCTCAAGGCGGCCGAGAAGATCGCCTCCTTCTCGCTGCCGGCCGTGATGATGGCCAAGGAAGCGGTCAACCGCGCCTACGAGACGACGCTTTCCGAAGGGTTGCGCTTCGAGCGGCGGCTGTTCCACTCCATGTTCGCGCTCGACGACCAGAAGGAAGGCATGACCGCCTTCGTCGAGAAGCGGCCCGCCCGTTTCACCAACCGCTGAGAAAGCCGGCGGCGCGGCGCTTTTTTGCCCGGTCTCGAATTGACGCGCGGCGCGGCCTCCACTATAAGCCGCGCCAACTGAGGCGGCCTGCGGGCCGCCCCTTGATTTTTGTGCCTGCGGCGGTCCTTGCGAGCGTCCGGCAGGCAGCCACGGTACAGAGAGAGACACAGACGATGGCCAATACGTCTTCGGCCAAGAAGGCTACGCGCAAGATCGCCGCGCGCACCGCGGTCAACAAGAACCGCCGCTCGCGCGTGCGGACCTATGTGCGCAAGGTCGAGGAAGCGCTGGCAGCCGGCGACAAGGAAGCCGCCGCCGCCGCCTTCCAGGCCGCCCAGCCCGAGCTGATGCGCGCCGCCTCGCGCGGCGTCATGCACGCCAACACCGCGTCGCGGAAAGTGTCGCGGCTGGCCAAGCGGGTCAAGACGCTGAGCGCCTGAGCGCCCGCATTCTCGACAGCACAGACATGCAAGGCCCCGGCGCTTCGCGCCGGGTTTTTGTTTTGGGATGGCCGCTTCGCGCCGGGTTTTTGTTCTGGTAGGGCGCCCAGCGCGGGGTTTTTCGTTTTGGCATAAGGGCTTGCGCGGACGCTTGCGGCAGCGTCCCGGGCGACTTTGCCGGCGCAGCCCTCGTTAACCATCCGGCAACGATGCGGAGGGCAACCGGACGGTTTCTTTCCGGTCGTAAAAATCCTTTTACTAACAAAGGCTTGGACGAGGTTGTCCACAGCTTGTCCAGATTGCCCGGGGACATCGCCGACGCCGGGGGCGTCAAGCAATTTTTTAAGATTTTTTTCACCCTTACGCAGCACGCGGGGAAGGTTTTGATTCAAAACGCTTTCGGGTCCGGGGGCCGCCGCCGTGGGCAATTCGATGCCCTTTTCGAGGCGCGGGTGCGGCATTTTTCGCCGACTTCGGACTTGCCCTTCCGAGCCCGCCTTCGATATGGTCCGAGCCATCGAAAGGGGCTGGCCGGGCCCAGCCTTCAGCCAAAAAGAGGCGGCGTGAAACGCGCGGGGTTTTCCCGCGTGCGTTGCTTTTTTGTCCCCCTTTCCTGGCGAAGCGCAAGTTCGGCGAGCGGCCGGTCCACAGGATCGGTGGATCCTGGCAACAGCCGGGCCGCTGCCGGCTTGCGTTTGGGGAGTGGGTGCGCGGCGGGTGCGGCCGCCGCGTTTTTGAGAGCAGGGAGCGGCCCGCCGGGCCGCTTCCCAGGATGGGACAGGCACCGGCGCCAATGCGGCGGCGAACGGTGCTGATCGGACGGGAACTTTGCTGATGGACGGCGGTTTTTACGGCGCGCCGGCGGTGGAGCGCCCGACGGTCGATTTTTTACGAGGGGATATTGCGATGATCGACGACGCTGACGGCGCGGCGAGCGAGAATTTCGAGCGCCTGAAAGCCCAGCTCAAGGCAACGCTCGGCCACGAGGTGTTTTCGAGCTGGTTCGGCCGGATGAAGCTCGCCGAAGCCGCCAAGGGCATCGTGCGCCTGTCGGTTCCCACCGCCTTCCTGCGCTCCTGGATCAACGGCCATTACGTCGACCTCATCAACGACATCTGGAAGCAGGGCGACCCGGCGCTGCTGAAGCTGGAGGTGGTGGTGCGCAGCACCAC
>CAZVTK010000325.1:0-2061 GCA_964629765.1 uncultured Mesorhizobium sp. | reverse complement strand
CGCTCCTCATCGCCAATCGTGGCGAGATCGCCTGCCGAATCATCAAGACCGCGAAGCGGATGGGCATCCGCACCATCGCCGTCTATTCCGACGCCGACCGCGAGGCGCTGCATGTGAAGCTGGCCGATGAGGCCGTTCCTATCGGCGGCGCGGCGGCGCGCGACTCCTATCTGTCAATCGAGAAGATCGTCGCCGCCTGCCGCGAGACCGGCGCCGAAGCCGGGCATCCTGGCTATGGCTTTCTGAGCGAGAACCCGGCCTTCGCCGCCGCGCTGGACGCCGCCGGCATCATCTTCGTCGGCCCGCCCGTCAAAGCCATCGAGGCGATGGGCGACAAGATCACCTCCAAGCAGCTCGCCGCCGCGGCGGGCGTTTCCACCGTGCCCGGCCATATGGGCCTCATCGCCGATGCCGACGAGGCGGTGAAGATCGCTCGCGCCGTCGGCTATCCGGTGATGATCAAGGCGTCGGCGGGCGGCGGCGGCAAGGGCATGCGCATCGCGTGGAACGACGCGGAGGCGCGCGAGGGTTTCCAGCTTTCCCGCAACGAGGCCAAGGCGTCCTTCGGCGACGACCGCATCTTCATCGAAAAATTCGTCACCGAGCCGCGCCATATCGAGATTCAGGTGCTGGGCGACCAGCACGGCAACGTGCTCTATCTCGGCGAGCGCGAATGCTCGATCCAGCGCCGCAACCAGAAGGTGATCGAGGAGGCGCCCTCACCCTTCCTCGACGCTGCGACACGGCATGCCATGGGCGAGCAGGCTTGCGCGCTGGCCCGCGAGGTCGGCTATTTCTCGGCCGGCACGGTGGAGTTCATCGTCGACGGCAAGGCCAACAAGTTCTACTTCCTCGAGATGAATACGCGGCTTCAGGTGGAGCACCCGGTGACGGAGCTCGTCACCGGCATCGACCTCGTGGAACAAATGATCCGCGTCGCCGCCGGCGAGAAGCTTTCGTTCTCGCAGGGCGACGTGAAGCTCAACGGCTGGGCCATCGAAAGCCGGCTCTATGCCGAGGACCCGTTCCGCAACTTCCTGCCTTCCATCGGCCGGCTGACGCGCTATCGCCCGCCGGCGGAAGGTGCGCGTCCCGACGGCACGGTCGTGCGCAACGACACCGGCGTGTTCGAGGGCGGCGAGATCTCGATGTATTACGATCCGATGATCGCCAAGCTGTGCACCTGGGCGCCTGACAGGCTTTCGGCCGTCCAGGCGATGGGCAGGGCGCTGGACGATTTCGAGGTCGAGGGCATCGGCCACAATCTGCCCTTCCTGTCGGCGGTCATGGACCAGCAGCGGTTCCGCGACGGCCGGCTGACCACGGCCTATATAGCGGAGGAATTTCCCGACGGCTTCCACGGCGTGACGCCGACCGACGATGAGGCGCGCCAGCTCGCCTGCGTCGCCGTCTTTGCCAATTTCCGCGCGCAAAAGCGCGCCGTGCTGATCTCCGGCGCGCTGGCGAACCATCCGCGCACGGTCGGCGAAGACTGGGTGGTGACGCTCGACGGACACACCTTCACGGCCAATGTCCGCGAGGGCGGCGGCTATACGCTGGTCTCGCTCGACGGCGGCGAGCCGACCGAGGTCTCGTCCGACTGGCTGCCCGGCCGGCCGCACGCGCATTTTTCCGTCGGCGACGACCGGCTCGGCGTCAAGATTTCGCCCGCCGGCTCGGGCTGGCGGCTGCGCTGGCGCGGCATGGACGTGGTGGCGCGGGTTCGCTCGCCGCGCGTCGCCGAACTGGCGAAGCTGATGCCGGTGAAGCTGCCGCCCGACACGTCGAAGATGCTGCTCTGCCCGATGCCGGGGGTGATCACCTCCGTGCTCGCGCGGGAGGGCGACACGGTGGAGGCGGGACAGGCGCTCGCCACCGTCGAGGCCATGAAGATGGAGAACGTGCTGCGCGCCGAAAGGCGGGGCGTGGTGAAGAAGGTCGCCGCAACGGCGGGCCAGAGCCTCGCGGTCGACGAGCTCATCATGGAGTTCGAGTGATGGCGGCAACGCGAGGCACCCCCCTCTGGCCTGCCGGCCATCTACCCCCCCAAGGGGGGGGTCG
>CAZVTK010000324.1:0-2066 GCA_964629765.1 uncultured Mesorhizobium sp. | reverse complement strand
CTTGAGGGGGAGATGGCCGGCAGGCCAGAGGGGGGTGCCGCGAGCGCCGAGGCCCGTCAAGGCAGCCATCGACCCTACCCTGCCAGATCCGCCATCAGCCCGGCCGCAACCGACAGGCGCGCGACCGAGATGTCGCCGCCCTCGGTCAGCGCCAGAAGGCGCTCGCGAGCCCGCGCCACGCGCTCGCCGCCGGCCTCCAGCCAGCGCGCCACGGCCTCGCCGCCCCTGCCCTTCGCCGTGCCGGCGAGGGCCGCGACCGTGATCCCGCGCCGCGCCGCGCCGATCGTGTCGGCGGCGCGGGCGAGCGCAAGGCCCTCGTAATAGTCGCCCGTGTGGATCGAGCGCGCCGCGTCCTCGACCTGGCCGATGCGGAAGCCGTCGGTCACCGCGCAATAGGCTGCCGCCGTGTCGGCCAGCGATGCGCCCGCGACGCGCGCCGCCAGCGCGATGTCGGGCACCATCTCGCCGATGCCGGCGAAGGCGAGCCGCCGCGCGAGCTGCGCCGGGGCGCCCGCGGCGGCGAACTCGGCCTCGCGCTCGCCGAGCCGCTGGCGCAGGAAGGCCGGTAGAAGCCCGGGCAGCAGCGGCTCCAACTCGCGATTGGCTTTTGCCAGCGCGGCGGCGCGCGTGCCGATCGCCCCGGCCGGCTCGTTCTTGAGCAGCCAGCCGGTGGCCGCATGCACCAGCCGCCCGACCTGCTGGTAGAAGCCGAGCTGGACTTCGCCCGCAACCAGATTGTCGAGCGCGTCGATGTCGCGATAGAGCGCCGGCAGGCCGAAGCCGTCGCGCGCCACCGCATAGGCGGCCAGGACCTCGCCGGCGCCGCAGCCGGTCAGATCCTGCATGCGGCTGACGAAGCTCGGCCCGCCCCGGTTCACCGCGTCGTTGCCGAGCTCGGTGGCGACGATCTCGCGACGCAGCCGGTGGGCGCGGATGTCGTCGCCGAACTTCTTCGCCATCCTCGCCGGGAAATAGGCGATCAGGTCCGCTTCGAGGTGCGGATCGTCCGGCACGGCGGTGCCGATCAGATCGTCGAACAGGGTCAGCTTGGCATAGGCCAAGAGCACGCCGAGCTCGGGCCGGGTCAGCGCCTGCCCGCGCGCCTGCCGCTCGGCCAGCGCCTGCGGCGAGGGCAGGAACTCCACCTTGCGGTTGAGCAGGCCGCGCGCCTCCAGCGCCGCCATCATGCGCGTCTGGTGGGGCATGTCCGCCAGCCCGCGCCGCTCGGCCACCGAGATCGCCAGCGTCTGCTGGTAGTTGTTGGCGAGCACCAGCGCGGCGACCTCGTCGGTCATCTCGGCCAGCAGCCTGTTGCGCGCCTCGCGCTTCAGCCGGCCCGAGCGCATGGCGGGCGACAGGCCGATCTTGATGTTGACCTCGACGTCGGAGGAATTCACGCCGCCGGAATTGTCGATGGCGTCGGAGTTGCAGCGCCCGCCCTTGAGGCCGAACTCGATGCGCCCGCGCTGGGTCATGCCGAGATTGGCGCCTTCGCCCACGACTTTGGCGCCGATCTCCGAGCCGGTGATGCGGATCGCGTCGTTGGCCTTGTCGCCGACCTCGGCGTCGCTCTCGCCGGCGGCGCGCACATAGGTGCCGATGCCGCCGAACCACAGGAGGTCGACCGGCGCCCGCAGCACCGCGCCGATGATCTGTGCCGGCGAGGCCGCGCCCTGCGGCAGGCCGAGCGCGGCGGCGGCCTCGGCCGTCAGCTCCACGGATTTCAGCGTGCGCGGAATCACCATGCCGCCCTTCGACAGCTTCGCCCGGTCGTAGTCCTGCCAGGACGAGCGCGGCAGGGCGAACAGGCGCCTGCGCTCCTCCAGCGAGACGGCAGGATCCGGATCCGGGTCGATGAAGACGTCGCGGTGGTCGAAGGCGGCGATGAGCCTCGTCTGCGGCGACAGCAGCATGCCGTTGCCGAACACGTCGCCCGACATGTCGCCGACGCCGACGGCCGTGAAGGGCTGGGTCTGTATATCCCAAGCCTTTCCATTACTGGCCATCTCGCGGAAATGGCGCTTCACCGCCTCCCACGCGCCGCGCGCGGTGATGCCCATCTTCTT
>CAZVTK010000323.1:0-2073 GCA_964629765.1 uncultured Mesorhizobium sp. | reverse complement strand
GGGCGCGGTCGCGCAGGATCTGCGATGTGGCACGGCGTTCCATCGCGGCGATTGTCGCACGGGCTGCGTTAACGGGAAATCAACCATGCGTCGCTTGCGCGACGCCTGCGCCAGCCTCGCGGCCGAACATGTCGAAATCGTGTGACGCGCCGGACGTCAGCCCCGTCAGCCCCCGTAGCCCCTTGTCTTCAGCGCCTCTTCGATCTCCTGCAATATCTGCGGATCGTCGATTGTTGCTGGTGTTGTCCATGGTTGTTGGTCGGCGATTTTCTGCATTGTGCCGCGCAGGATCTTGCCGGAGCGCGTCTTGGGCAGGCGCTTGACGGTGACGGCGGTGCGGAAGGCGGCCACCGGCCCGATCCTGTCGCGCACCAGGGTGACCACCTCCCTCTCGATCTCGGCCGGGTCTCTGGTGACGCCCGCATTGAGCACCAGGAAGCCGAGCGGCAACTGCCCCTTCATCTCGTCGGCGACGCCGATCACCGCGCATTCGGCGACGTCGCGGTGCTCGGCCAGCACCTCCTCCATCGCCCCCGTCGACAGCCGGTGGCCGGCGACGTTGATGATGTCGTCCGTGCGCGCCATGATGAACAGGTAGCCGTCCGCGTCGAGATAGCCGGCGTCGGCCGTCTTGTAGTAGCCGGGGAACTCGTCGAGATAGGCCGAGCGGAAGCGCTGCTCCGCGTTCCACAGCGTCGGCAGGCAGCCGGGCGGCAGCGGCAGCTTGATCACCACGTTGCCGAGCGTGCCGGCCGGCACCGGATGGCCCTCGTCGGAGAGGATCTGCACGTCGTAGCCCGGCATGGCGACGCCCGGCGAGCCGTGCTTGACCTTGAGCAGGCCGAGGCCGACCGGATTGTGGGAGATCGGATAGCCGGTCTCGGTCTGCCACCAATGGTCGATCACCGGCTTGCCGAGCTGCCGCTCGGCCCATTCGATGGTCGGCGGGTCGGCCCGCTCGCCGGCGAGGAACAGGGTGCGGAAGCCGGACAGGTCGTATTTCCTGACGAACGCGCCCTGCGGGTCCTGGCCCTTGATGGCGCGGAAGGCCGTCGGCGCGGTGAACAGCGCGGCGACCTTGTGCTCCGATATCACCCGCCAGAACGTGCCGGCGTCGGGCGTGCCCACCGGCTTGCCCTCGAACAGGACGGTCGTGTTGCCGGCGAGCAGCGGCGCGTAGACGATGTAGGAATGGCCGACCACCCAGCCGACGTCGCTGGCGGCCCAGAACACCTCGCCCGGCTCGACGCCGAACTCGTTCTTCATGGTCCAGTGAAGCGCGACCATGTGGCCGCCATTGTCACGCACCACCCCCTTGGGCTGGCCGGTCGTGCCGGAGGTGTAGAGGATGTAGAGCGGGTCGGTGGCGGCGACGCTCACGCACTCGACCGCGGTCCCGGCCGCCTTCTCGCGCGCCACGGCATCCGCCCAGTCGAGGTCGCGGCCTTCCACCAGATCGCAGCCCTGCTGCGGCCGCTCGAGGATCAGGCAGCCCTCGACCTTGTGCCTGGCCATGTCGAGGGCGCCGTCGAGCAGCGGCTTGTAGGCCACCACCCGGCCCGGCTCGATGCCGCACGAGGCCGAGACGATGACCTTGGGCTGCGCGTCGTCGATGCGCGTCGCCAGCTCGCGCGCGGCAAAGCCGCCGAACACCACCGAGTGGATCGCCCCAAGCCGCGCGCAGGCGAGCATGGCGAACACCGCCTCCGGCACCATCGGCATGTAGACGATGACGCGGTCGCCCTTGCCGACGCCCATGGCCCGCAGCGCCGCCGCCAGCGCCACCACCTCGGCCTTCAGCTCACGATAAGTGAAGCCCGCCTTGGTGCCCGTGACCGGGCTGTCGTGGATCAGCGCAAGCTGGCCGGCGCGGCCCCGCTCAACATGCCGGTCCACCGCATTGTAGCAGGTGTTGCACTCGGCCCCCACGAACCAGCGCCCGTAAACCCCCGCCTCCGCATCGAAAACCCTCTCCCAAGGCCGGAACCAGTCGATCCCTCCAGCCGCCTCACCCCAGAACGCAGAAGGATCGCGACGCCAGTCGGCGTAAATCTGCGAATAACGTGACGGCAT
>CAZVTK010000322.1:0-2177 GCA_964629765.1 uncultured Mesorhizobium sp. | reverse complement strand
CCGAGACGGCGAAACTGCTCAATCCGGGCAAGACCGTGCTCATCCCGGACATGGAGGCTGGATGCTCGTTGGCCGACTCGATCACTGCGGAGGACGTGCGCCAGATGCGTCGGCGTTATCCCGGCGCGCCGGTCGTCACCTATGTCAACACCTCTGCCGCAGTGAAGGCTGAATCCGACATCTGCTGCACTTCGGGCAACGCCAGGGCGGTCGTGGAATCGCTCGGCGTGCCCCGCGTGATCATGCTCCCCGACGAATACCTGGCCAGGAATATCGCCGCCGAGACGGATGTCGAAATCATCGCCTGGAAAGGCCACTGCGAGGTGCACGAGCGCTTTACGCCGGCCGACATCCGCGAACTGCGGGAAGGCAATCCCGGCGTCGTCGTGCTTGCCCATCCAGAGTGCCCGCCCGAAGTGGTCGCCGAAGCCGATTTCTCCGGCTCGACCGCCGCCATGGCGGACTATGTGGGGCGCGAGAAGCCAGCGCGCGTCGTACTCCTGACCGAATGTTCGATGAGCGACAACGTGGCTGTGGCGCATCCCGAAATCGACTTCGTCCGCCCCTGCAATCTGTGCCCCCACATGAAGCGCATCACGCTCGGCAACATTCGCGCCGCGCTCGAGGAGAACCGGCACGAGGTGCGGGTCGACCCAGGCATAGCCAATGCTGCCCGCCGCGCCGTCGAAAGGATGCTCGCCATATGAGCCGGCAGGTCGGGGCGCTCGCCGGCCGGCCGGTCATCGTCGGCGGCGGCATCGCAGGGCTCATGACCGCGCTCCATCTAGCGCCGCAGCCCGTCGTGCTGATCGCGAAGGCGCCGCTCGGGCATGCCTCCTCCAGCCAGCTGGCGCAGGGCGGCATCGCGGCGAGCCTCGGCCCGGACGACTTTCCTTCGCTCCATGCCGCCGATACCATCGCGGCCGGTGACGGACTCTGCGATGCCGAGGTCGTCCGTCACGTGACCGAGGCTGCTCCGCATGCGATCGAGGCGCTGATCCGTCTCGGCGTGCGCTTCGACAGAGGCGAGAACGGCAGTCAGCTGCTCGGCCTGGAGGCGGCGCATTGCCGCCGGCGCATCGTCCACGCGGCCGGCGACGGCATCGGCCGCGAGCTGATGGGGGCGCTGACGGCCGCGGTTCGCAGCACCCCGTCGATCACTGTCGTCGAGGGCGTCGAAGCATGCCGCTTCGCCACGCATGACGGCGCGGTGGTCGGGGTCGTCCTCGCCGCCCGCGACGGCGCCACCTTGCTGCCGACCAGCCGTGTGGTCATCGCCACCGGCGGCAGCGGCGGGCTCTTCTTCGACACCACCAATCCGCTGGGCTCGTTCGGCCAGGGCCTTGCTCTGGCAGCGCGTGCCGGCGCGGTGCTGGCCGACCTCGAGTTCATCCAGTTTCATCCGACCGCCCTCGACACGCCTTTGCGCCCGATGCCGCTCATCAGCGAGGCCGTGCGTGGCGAGGGCGCGGTTCTGATCGACGAAACGGGCCAGTGTTTTCTGGCCGAGCTGTCCGGCGACGAGCTCGCGCCTCGGGACGTGGTCGCCCGTGCCGTGGCGCGGCATCTGGCCCAGGGCCACGGTGTCTATCTCGACGCCCGCGATTGCCTGGGCCACACTTTTGCCAGCCGTTTCCCCGCAATCGACGCTTTCTGCAAGTCAGCCGGCTTCGATCCCGCCTGCGCGCCGATCCCGGTCCGGCCTGCCGCGCACTACCACATGGGCGGGATCGCGGTCGACCTTGCCGGGCGAAGCTCGGTCGAAGGGCTCTGGGCCTGCGGCGAGGCGGCCTGCACCGGCCTGCACGGCGCCAACCGGCTCGCCAGCAATTCGCTCTTGGAGGCGGTGGTCTTTGCCCGCGAGGTCGCGCGAAGCGTTACCGGTTCGGAGGCCAGTGCAAACCGGCCGCCGGCGCCAGCTGGTTTGGCTCCGCCGTCGGACCCCGCCTCAGTCCGCCCCATTGCTTCGGCGGCCCTTGGCCTTGTGCGCAACGGCCAGGACTTGAAGGAGGCGGCAGCGGCCCTCCTGCCGATAGCCAGCCGCGAGGGGCCTGATGCCGATCCGGCAATCGTAGCGTTGATGATTGCGGTCGCCGCGGGGCAACGCACCGAAAGCCGCGGTGCGCATTTCCGAACCGACTTTCCGGCAAAGGGGGGCGCGGCCCGTCGCACGCGCC
>CAZVTK010000321.1:0-2180 GCA_964629765.1 uncultured Mesorhizobium sp. | reverse complement strand
GTCGGGTTCGGGGGGCCGCGGCGGCGCCGCGGGACGCCAGGGGGGCGGGCGCGAGGGCGGTCGCGAGGGTGGTCGAGGCGGCGGCGGCGCGGGCGGCGGTGGCGCCGGAATGGGCATCGGGTTGGGAATGGGCGTCGGCGCGTCCGGGGCGGAGGAGGCAGGCGGAGCAACGGAGGCATCGCGGTAGCGCGCTGTTTGGAGTTGCGGCGTCTCGCGGTCGCATGCAATCTGGCGCAAGGCGGAGCCGTGGAGGCAAGCGATGGCGACCAACTATTATACGAACAGCTCGCAGGACTCGATCAGCGCCAGCGAGCAGGAACTCTACAATCTCATCATGGCGTACCGGGCGAGCCTCGGCCTGCCGGCCATCGCCTTCTCCGAATCGCTGTCGACCACTGCGGCGCGCCACGCGCTCGATACGATCGAGAATGTCGGCGCCTATGCCGGCCATTCCTGGAGCGATGCACCCTACGATTCAGCCAACGCGGCCACCTACCCCAACATGTGGAATGCGCCGACGCGGGTCGGCACCCCCTACAACAGCAACGGATACGAGATCACCACCGGCCAGTGGGGCGCCGGTGGCATCACGAACTACAATATCAGCGCGACCGAAGCTCTCAACAACTGGAAGGGTTCGGCGCCCCACAATGAGGTCATCACCAACACCGGCATCTGGGCCAACATCGAGTGGAAGGCCATCGGCATCGGCATGTACAAGGGCATCGCCCATGTCTGGTTCGGCGAGATGGCCGATCCGCTGGGCGAGCCCGTATTCGAGAACGGCGGCGGGGGCGGAGGCGGCGCCGGAAGCACGATCGACGCAACGCTGGTTCCAGAAATCCATGAGGCGGGCAACGGGGCGACGCTGGTCCGCGGTACGCCGACCAACCTGCTCGGCGACACCGTGCGCAATTTCGGCACCGACGACACCATCCGCTTCACGCAGGACATCAAGGCTTTCGCGCAGATCGCCATCGCCAACGGCCTGGTGACCGTCGTCGGCGGCGCGCCCACCGCCCTGACGCTCCAGGGCGACTTCAGCGGCGGGCGCTTCTTCGGCATCGGCACGGCAGACAAGCAGGGCATGGACCTCTTCTTCGCCAAGACCCTCGAAAAATCCGCTTTCGTCGAAGGCCGGGCGGTCGATGCCGCAAACGTCAACGGCGGCCCGCATCTTTCGGGCCTCACCGGCGACGGCACGCGCGAATTCGTCGTCACGCTCGACAGTGCCGCCAAAGCCGATTTCAGGAACGCGCTTGGCGTCTACGAGGTCCGCCCGGACGGGACCATCGCCGATGTGAGGCTGCTGTTCTCCGACGTGAGCGCGAACCCGACGGCGAGCATCACCGTCGGCGGGGTCGACGCCGGCAGCAAGCTCGGCTTCTTCATCGTCCAGAACGCCAGCCCGGGCGCGGGCGCGGCCCTCTCCTTCGTCGACGGCGGTGCCGCCGGCATGCGGCTCCACGCCAACGGAGCCGACACCGGCGCCACCGTGTTCCACAGCTTCTCGTCCGCGTTCAATCCGGGCGGGCAGGTCCATGCGCGCTCGGGCGCCGATCCCGACGGCACCGGCTTCCTGGTCGCCTTCGAGGACAAGGCCGGCGGCGACAGGGATTTTCAGGACGTCGTCTTCCATGTCGACATCTCGGAAAACGGCATGATCGTCTGATCGGCCGTCCGGCCGGGCGCTTGCGATATCGACCGCGCGGTGCCACATGTGCGCCGCGCTGGATTGGACACATGGTCACCTATATAGACGCCGACACCCTTCCCGCCCGCAATACGGGCCAGATCAGGCTCTACGGGCCGGCCGCGTTCGAGGGCATGCGCGCGGCGTGCCAGTTGACCGCGCGCTGCCTCGACGCGCTCGACGCGATGGTGAAGCCCGGCGTCACCACACAGGCGATCGACGATTTCGTGTTCGCCTTCGGCATGGACCATGGCGCCCTGCCCGCGACGCTCAACTATCGCGGCTACACGAAATCGTCCTGCACCTCGATCAACCACGTCGTCTGCCACGGCATTCCGGACGACAAGCCGCTGCGTGAGGGCGACATCGTCAACATCGACGTCACCTACATCCTCGACGGCTGGCACGGCGATTCCTCGCGCATGTATCCGGTCGGGCAGATCAAGCGCGCCGCCGAGCGGCTGCTCGAAGTCACGCACGAATGCCT
>CAZVTK010000320.1:0-2269 GCA_964629765.1 uncultured Mesorhizobium sp. | reverse complement strand
CGGCATGCAGCTCCTGATGCGCCGGCCGGAAATCGAGGGCTTCATCTCGATCGCTCCGCCCGCCAACCTGCACGACTTCACCTTCCTGGCGCCCTGCCCCTCCTCCGGCCTGATCATTCATGGCGATCAGGACAAGGTGGTGCCGCTCAAGGATGTGCAGACGCTGGTCGACAAGCTGAAGACCCAGCGCGGCATCAAGATCGCCGACCTGGTCGACGCGTGCCGCGAGTATTTCTCGGAGACCGGCCGCGAGATCACGCTGGAATACGTGATGCTGCGCGACGTCAACGACAGCCTCGACGATGCGAAGCAACTGGTGAAGCTGCTCAGGGGCATCCCCGCCAAGATCAACCTGATCCCGTTCAACCCGTGGCCCGGCACCAACTACCAGTGCTCGGAATGGGAGCAGATCGAGCGCTTCGCCGACACCATCAACGAGGCCGGCTACGCCTCGCCGATCCGCACCCCGCGCGGGCGCGACATCCTCGCCGCCTGCGGGCAGCTCAAGTCCGAATCGGAGCGGATGAAGAAGACCGAGCGGCTGAAGCTCGAGGCGATGATGATCGCCGGCCACGGCGACTGAGGCGCCATGCGGCGGCTGGCGCTGCGCGGGCTGAAGGTCGGCGCCGGCCTTGCGCTCGCATGCGCGGCGGTCAGCGCCTTCGCCCATGCCGTCGTCTTCGCGGCGGTCGGCGGCGCGCAGTTCCGGTCGTTCATGGACTATGCCGGCCCGCTGCCGTTCTCGCTGGTGCTGCTCGCGCTGCTGGCCGGCATCGTCGGCTTCGTCCCCGCCGCGCTCGCCATCGGCCTCGCCGAACTGGGGAGCATCCGGGGCTGGCCGTATTTCGCCGCCGCGGGCGCGCTCGCCGGCCTGTTCGCCGTGCTGGCTGGCATGGGCATCGGCTCGACCCTTGCGGCGGTCGCGGCGGCGCTGTCGGGCGAAAGGATGCCGCCCGGCTTCGACCCGCTGACAGCGGCGCTGCTGGTCGCGGCGGGCGTCCTCGCCGGCCTCGTCTACTGGGCGCTTGCCGGCCGTTCGTCGGGAGGCTGGCGCGCGCCTACCGAGCCTGCGCCGTCAGGATCCTGATCGCGAAGGCGGAAAAGATGCCGGCGAACAGGTAGTCGACGACGCGCGTGATGCGCGGCGTCCTGCGCAGCAGCGCGGAGAAGCGGTCCGCCGCCAGCACCATCGGCACCGTGACCGGCAGCGACAGCGGAATGAACATCAGGCCGAGAAAGAACAGCTTGCCCGCCGCGTGCGGGTCGCCGGCCGACACGAATTGCGGCAGGAAGGTCATGAAAAACAGGATGATCTTGGGGTTGAGCAGGTTGATGCCGATGCCCGTCGCCCAGTTCTGGACGAGCGTGTGGCCGCGCCCGGCCCGGCTCTCGGGCGAGAATGCCGAGCCGTGGCGCAGCGCCTGCCAGGCCAGCCACAGCAGATAGCCGGCGCCGAACAGTTTCAGCGCGAGGAACGCCTGCGGCGAGGCGATGACGAGCGCCGACAGGCCCAGCGCCACCATCGTCGTGTGCACGAGGATGCCCGACATCGCGCCGGCCATGCAGGCAAAGCCCGCCGCGCGCCCCTGCGAAAGCGCCCGGCCGACGAACAGCGTCATGTCGGGGCCGGGCGTGACGGCGATGATCAGGGTTGCGACCGCGAACTGGAGGAAGGTCGCGAGGTCCGGCAGGACGTTCATCGGGGCACCGCGGGAAGGAGAATGGCCGGCGCTACTTGCACGAAATGCGCGGCGCCGCGCAAGGCCGCCCGAAAGGGCACGCGCCGGGCGTAGTCATCCGGCATACGGATAACATGTTGCATATCGGTTCTCATCGCCTATGCTGCATTTCGCTGAATGGCTCCAACGAATGTCGACAAACGACACGAAGCTGTTCTCGGGAGGAGAAAACCTATGAGCAAGAATGCGCTTTCGCGCCGTCGATTTCTGACGACCTCTGGCATAGCGGCCGGTGCGGCCGCGGCATCGAGCCTTGCCGCCCCGGCCGTGCTCGCGCAGGCGCCGATCGTCGTGCGCATGCAGTCGTCCTGGCCGTCTTCCGACGTGTTCCAGGAAATGGCGGCCCAATATGTCGAGCGCGTGCACGCCATGTCGGGCGGGCGGCTGAAGATCGACCTCTTGCCGGCCGGCGCCGTGGTCGGCGCCTTCTCGGTGATGGACGCCTGCCATGACGGCGTCATCGACGCGGCGCATTCCGTGCCGGTCTACTGGTACGGCAAGAACAAGGCCGCCTCGCTGTTCGGCACCGG
>CAZVTK010000319.1:0-2337 GCA_964629765.1 uncultured Mesorhizobium sp. | reverse complement strand
ATCAGGCCGGGCTGGTGGAGTTCATCGCCAAGCGCGGCGCCCGTCTGGGCGGCGCGTCAGGGCAATATCTGCTGCGCTGGCTGGGCTGGGATGCCTATGTGACGTCGAGCGACATGGTGGCCGCGCTGCGCGACGCCGGACTGGAGATCGCCGAGAGCCCGACCTCGAAGCGCGACATGGCGACGATCCAGAGGCAGCTCAACGCATGGCATGCCGAGACGGGCCTGCCCTACACGCACCTGTCGCGTATCCTAGCCATGTCGACCGGCGTCAACCGCAGCGTGGAAGACCTTCAGCGCTATATGGGCGACGATTGAGGGCCGTTGCCGCCGACGCGCCTCCGGGCTAGACGGAACGCCATGAGCAAGTCAGCCCCGAACACGCTTCGCATCGCCGTCGCCCAGCTCGATCCGACCGTCGGCGACGTCGCCGGCAATCTGAAGAAGGCCCGCGAGGCGCGCGCCGAGGCCGCCCGCCACGGCGCCGACCTCGTCCTCTTCACCGAGCTTTTCATCGCCGGATACCCGCCCGAGGATCTGGTGCTGAAGCCGGCCTTCGTCGCTGCCTGCGAGGCGGCGGCGAAGGCGCTGGCCGCCGACACGGCCGATGGCGGGCCGGGCGTCGTCGTCGGCACGCCGCTACGGCGCAAATCCGGGCTGCACAACGGCGTCGTGGTCGCCGACGCCGGCAAGGTGGTCGCCGAGCGCTTCAAGGTCGACCTGCCCAACTATGGCGAGTTCGACGAGAAACGCGTGTTCCAGCCGGGGCCGGACCTGCCGGGGCCTGTCAATTTCCGCGGCATCCGCATCGGCATCCCGATCTGCGAGGATATATGGGGCGACCTCGCCGTCTGCGAGACGCTGGCCGAGAGCGGCGCCGAGATGCTGCTCGTGCCCAACGGCTCGCCCTATTATCGCGGCAAGGTCGACATCCGCCATCAGGTGGTGATCCGGCAGGTGATCGAAACCGGTCTGCCGGTGCTCTATGCGGCGCAGCTCGGCGGGCAGGACGAACTGGTCTTCGACGGCGCCTCCTTCGCCATTAATACCGACAAGTCGCTGGCCTTCCAGATGAGCCAGTTCGAGGAGGCGGTGACCGTCACGACATGGAAGCGTCAGGGCAACACATGGCGCTGCGTCGACGGGCCGATGTCGCGCATCCCCGACACGCAGGAGGCGGACTGGCGCGCTTGCGTGCTGGGCCTGCGCGACTATGTCAACAAGAACGGATTCAAGGACGTGGTGCTCGGCTTGTCGGGCGGCATCGATTCGGCGATCTGCGCGGCGCTGGCGGTCGACGCGCTCGGCGAGGAGCGGCTGCGCGCGGTGATGATGCCTTACCGCTACACGTCGAAGGAATCGCTGGTGGACGCGGAGGCTTGCGCCAGGGCGCTGGGCTGCCGCTACGACATCGTGCCGATCTTCGAGCCGGTCGAGGGATTTTTGAAGGCGCTGGCGCCGACCTTCGAGGGCACGAAAACCGGCATCACCGAGGAGAACCTCCAGAGCCGCGCGCGCGGCACGATCCTGATGGCGATCTCCAACAAGTTCGGCTCGATGGTCGTCACCACCGGCAACAAGAGCGAGATGTCGGTGGGCTACGCCACGCTCTACGGCGACATGAACGGCGGCTTCAATCCGATCAAGGACCTCTACAAGATGCAGGTCTACGCGCTGGCCGACTGGCGCAACCGCAACGTGCCGCCCGGCGCGCTCGGTCCTTCCGGAGAAGTAATTCCGCAGAACATCATCGACAAGGCGCCGTCGGCCGAGCTGCGCGAGAACCAGACCGACCAGGATTCGCTGCCGCCCTATCCAGTGCTGGACGACATCCTCGAATGCCTCGTCGAGAACGAGATGGGGGTCGACGCCATCGTCGCGAAGGGGCACGAGCGCGCCACGGTGGAGCGCGTCGAGCATCTGCTCTACATCGCCGAATACAAGCGCCGGCAGGCCGCGCCGGGCGTGAAGATCACGAAGAAGAATTTCGGCCGCGACCGCCGCTATCCGATCACCAACCGGTTCCGGGACCGGGGCTGATGCTGCGGGTCAAGAAGGTGCGGCTTGCGGAAATCTACGTGCCCACCGCGCGCCGCGCCACGCTCGATGCCGCGAAGGTCGGTCCGCTGGCCGAGGACATCCTCCAGAACGGCATGAAGACGCCGATACAGGTGCGGGTCGACGGGGCCCGGTTCGTGCTTGTGGAGGGGCTGCACCGGCTCGAAGCAGCGCGCTCGCTGGGCGAGGTCGAGATCGATTCCTATCTCGTACAGGCACGGCGACACTAGGCTGTGGTGACGATTTAACTATTTGAGCCATAGCATGATGCTTGCGAGCT
>CAZVTK010000318.1:0-2341 GCA_964629765.1 uncultured Mesorhizobium sp. | reverse complement strand
AGGCTCATCGCCCCCTTCCCGCAAACCTGTCCGTCGCCTCGATCAGGCGATCGAGTATTCCGGGTTCCGAATAGGCGTGGCCGGCGCCCTCGATCAGATGGAAGTCGGCGTCGGTCCAGACCTTCGACAGTTGCCATGCATAGCGGGCCGGGCACGGCATGTCGTAGCGGCCGTGGACGATCACGCCGGGAATGCCCTTGAGCCTCGCCGCGTCGCGCAGCAACTGGCCTTCCTCGAGCCAGCCGGCATTGACGAAATAATGGTTCTCGATGCGGGCGAAGGCGAGCGCAAAACGATCGTCGCCGTGCTGGGCGGTGAAGGCGGGGTCGGGCAGCAGCGTGATCGTCTCGCCTTCCCACAGGCTCCACGCCTTGGCGGCTGCGATCTTCGCCGCCTCGTCGTCGCCGGTCAGCAGGCGGTTGTAGGCGAGCATCATCGCGCCGCGCTGCGCCTCCGGGACGGGGGCGACGAAACGCTCCCATTTCTCGGGGAACATTTCCGACACGCCGAACTGATAGTACCAGTCGAGCTCGGCCTTCGTCAGCGTGTAGACGCCGCGCAGCACCAGCTCGCTGACGCGCTGCGGATGGGTCTGCGCATAGGCGAGCGCCAGCGTCGAGCCCCACGAGCCGCCGAAGACCAGCCATGTCTCGACGCCCATCATGGCCCGCAGCCGCTCGATGTCGGCGACGAGGTGCCATGTCGTGTTCGCCTCCAGCGAGGCGAAGGGCGTCGAGCGGCCGCAGCCGCGCTGGTCGAACAGGATCACGTCGTAGCGCGCGGGGTCGAACAGCCGCCGCTGGTTGGGCGAGATGCCGCCGCCCGGCCCGCCATGCAGGAACACGGCCGGTTTTGCGCCCCTGGTGCCGACGCGCTCCCAGTAGATCGTGTGGCCGTCGCCGACATCCATGAAGCCGGTCTCGAACGGCTCGATCTCGGGGTAGAGCGTACGCAGCGCGGTCATGGGCGCTTCTCCGTCAGCCAGCTTTCGGTGTCGTGGTCGGGATGCTGGAAGCTCGTCAGTTCGGCCAGATAGGGCGCATCCGTCATGTCCTCCCCGGTCGGGTGGCCGGGCAAAGACGGGATATCGTCGACATAGGGCAGCTTGGCCTCCGTGCCCCACTGGACGACCGGCATGACCTCCTCGGGATGGTCGAAGGCGCCGATGGCGAGCGCGATGCCGTCGGGCGCCTCGAAGGTCAGCGGCGTGCCGCATGCGGCGCAGAAACCGCGCAGGACGTGGCTGGACGAGCGGAACCGCTTCGGCTCGCCGCGCGTCCACGCCAGCCCGCCCGCCGGCACGGTGGCGAGCGGCGCGTAGAAATTGCCGAACGCCTTCTGGCACATGCGGCAGTGGCAGACCGACGCGTTGGCCAAGGCGCCCTCCACGCGAAACCGCACCGCGCCGCACTGGCACCCGCCGGTGTAGACGGGACGATTGACGAGGCTCACGGGCGCCTCCGGGTTCCGTCACACCGGCGCATGGCACACCGCCTCGACATTGTTGCCATCGGGATCGAACACGAAGGCGCCGTAATAGTCGGCGTGATAGTGCGGGCGCAGGCCCGGCGCGCCGTTATCGCGGCCACCCGCTGCGATCGCGGCGGCGTAGAAGGCGTCGACCTCGGCGCGGCTGCGGGCGGTGAAGGCGTAGTGCCGGCCCGGACCCGCCGCGCCGCCCTCATGCAGCCAGAAATCCGGTTTAGCGCGCCCGTAGCCGCCGATATTCTTGCCGCCGGTGTGCTCCTTCGGCACGGTCATCAGCATGGTGACGCCCAGCGGCGCAAAAGCCGCGTCGTAAAACGCCTTCGCCTTGGTCCAGTCGGTAACGCAGATGCCGCAATGGTCGATCATGGGTGCAACTCCCGTTGAGCGGCCTGCAAGGCCGCATCGGCGACGGTCAGGCCGGCTGAGGTGACGATATGCGCGCAGACATCGTCCAGATCGCGCAGCACATCGTCGTTCCAGAAGCGCAGGACAGTCCAGCCCAGGGCGTTGAACGTGGCAGTCCTTTCATGGTCGGCTGCTGACACCGCAGCGTCAGCATGTTGCGATCCGTCGACCTCGATGATCAGCCTGTGCGCGGGACAGACAAAATCGGCAATGTAGCCGGCAATCGGCATCTGGCGGCGAAAGGAAAGCCCCATCAGCCGGTGCGCGCGCAGCTCGTTCCACAGCTTCAGCTCGGCGTCCGTCAGCGCTTTGCGCATGCCGCGTGCGCGCTTGCGATTGGTTTCGCCGACCTTGAAGTGGGTCATGACAACCACCTTCGTTGCGGATGATCGCCCCCCTCTGTCCTGCCGGACATCTCCCCCTCAAGGGGGGAGATTGGATTGCCGCA
>CAZVTK010000317.1:0-2361 GCA_964629765.1 uncultured Mesorhizobium sp. | reverse complement strand
AAGTGGCCTACTTTTGCGCCGCCCAATGGCCGACTTTTGCGCCGCCGTTGACAGCAGGAAACGGCCGCAACGCCGATTGGCAGGCCCACAGCGGCAATCGGCAGACTTACGGGGAGATTTCGGAGCTGACTGCGCCGCTTCCGTGTTCAGAACGGCACGGTAGCGACGAGGAAGTCGCCGAAACGCTCCACTGCGCGGACGACGGATCAACAGGAGATGAATACTACGCCGGTCCACGCCGTTTGCCGAACGCGTGGTGAGGCATCGTGGAGAGAGCGTTGGAACCGGCCCGATGCCGCTATTATCAGAACAGCGCCATCTCACCGACCAGCGCGTTGCGCGTCAGCCACGGTGTCTGGCGGCCGCCGGTGCGCTCGACCACGCCGGCGCGCACCGCGCCGTAAAGCTCACCGAGATCGATCATGCCATTCCCGTCGCGATCGGCCTGCATGCGGCGGCCGTCGATCGCCTCGGCGAGAGCGGCGGTGAAGACGCCGCCTCCGGCCTGCGCCGTCTCGATGCTGACCTGCCTGCCCTTCGAGCTTGCCAGCACGACGATCGGCTTGCCCGCCTGCGTCAGCAGGGCGCCGGCCGCATCGTCGTTGGTGGCGAACGCGTCGCTTCCGGCCAGGCCGGCATGGCAGGCGTCGAGCACGAATACGACGGTGCCTTGCGCGGGGGCGATCGCCTCGACGAGATCGTCCCAGCCAACGGCCGAACCGGGCATGTCCATCCTCGTATCGGCCAACGCCAGCAGCAAGCGCCTGTCGGCCTCCCCCGCCTGCCCGTCGGAAAGGCCGTGGCCGGCGAAGAAGACCACCAGCGTGTCGTCGGGACCGGACGCCTCGGCGGCCCGCCTGACGGCTTCGAGGACGGCCGGGCGCGTCGCATCGGCATCTGCGAGCAGAGTTGTCTCGATCTCCGTCACGGCGCGGTTGCCGCTTGCCTCCAGCGCGGCCGCGAGCCGACGCGCATCGCTGGCGGCATAGCGCAGGGGCGGAATGGCCGGATCGCTCCGGTAGTCGTCTATGCCGATCAGCACCGCGCGCATCGCACCACGCGGCATGGCCGGCGCGGGAATGTGCACGCTGCTCGGCAGGCTCGTCACGCCCCCCGCATCGACGGCCAGCGCCGAGACCCATCGTCCGCCGCCCGGATCGTCGAAGGCGAGAGAAACAGTGCCGCTGCGATCGGAGGCCGGCAGCTCCGCCACGACGCGGCCGTCCACATACAGCCTGACGATGTTGCCGGCCGACAGCGACGCGTAGTCGACCGTCGCGCGCCTTTCGCCATCAAGCGCTTCGGAAAGCGAGAGCTGAACCGAAGGCGGCGGCAGCACATAGCCGCCCGGCCCGTTGAGATCGAGCCGCCCGGCCCGCTCGAAAGCCTCGATGTCCTCATCCGAGGAGAGTTCCATGACCATGCGGGCGAGCCCCGGCCGACGAAGCTTCGCGCCGAACTGGTGGGCGGTGGGAAGGCTGTCCTCCCCGGCGATGCGAAGCTGGACCGCCTGGGCACCCTCATAGGTCGCATCGAAACGGCCGTCGGCCGTCATCACCACGATCTCGCCATCGACATGGGCACCGAGCAGGTCGGGCGGCCGGTGGCCGAGCCGTTGCGCGGCGCTGTCTACATTGACCACCCGGAACCGATCGTCGGCATTGAGAAGCAACGCATGGCGCCGGTCGGCGGTCAGCCGCATGTCCGCGACCAGATGCGCATCCCCGGCCGAGAACGGCCTGCCGAGGCGCTGGCCCGTTCGTAGATCCACGACGATGCCGAGCCCGCTCGGCGGGGCGACCACAACCAGCAGGTCATCACCCACCGGCGCGATGCGAACCCGCTGCTCGGGGGTGCTGCGGAAGCCGAGCGGGTGGTCGTCCTCGTCGCTTGCATCCTCGCCGCCGAACAGGTCGAGCAGGTCGATCGTCACGCTGCCGGCGCTCGCGGTTCCGCTGCCAAGCAGCCAGAGCTGGCCGTAGTTCACGTTCAGGCTGCCTTGCGTGCATTCGGTCTGGATGGCGTGCCAGTTTCGGCCCGCCATCGCCCAGGACCATATGGCGGAGACGACGGTTCCGTCGAAATAGGGTCCGCGAAACCCGAAGGCGGTCTCCTTGCAGCCGTTCTCGCTCACGCCGATCCGCGCGCCGGCTTCAGGGATGTCGCGGCGCAACCGGTCGAGACGCGCCTCCAGATCCTGCCCGTCCGTCGCGTCGAACCCCTCCACGACCATCGCAGGCAGCAGCGGCCCGAGCACGCTTTCTATCCGCTGGAAGACGTCGCTGTCGGCCGTCTGGCCGGGAACACGGGGAACCAGCGGGGTCGCGCCGCGCGCGCCAGCGTCAGGGACGACGAGGCCGC
>CAZVTK010000316.1:0-2405 GCA_964629765.1 uncultured Mesorhizobium sp. | reverse complement strand
CAGCGTCTTCAGGCCGAGGAAGTCGAACTTCACCAGCCCGGCATCCTCGACCTTCTTCATGTTGAACTGGGTGACCGGCATGTCGGAGCGCGGATCGCGGTACATCGGCACCAGCTCCGACAGCGGGCGGTCGCCGATGACGATGCCGGCCGCGTGGGTGGAGGCGTGGCGGTAGAGCCCCTCCAGCTTCTGGGCGATGTCGAGGAGCTGCTGCACCGCCGGCTCCTTCTCCACCTCCTCGGCGAAGCGCGGCTCGTTGGCGATGGCATCGGCGAGCTTGACCGGATTGGCCGGGTTCTGCGGCACCATCTTGGTCAGGCGGTCGACCTGGCTGTAGGGCATCTGGAGGACGCGGCCGACGTCGCGCAGCACGGCGCGCGCCTGGAGCGTTCCGAAGGTGATGATCTGGGCCACCTGGTCGCGGCCGTATTTGCCCTGGACGTAGCGGATCACCTCCTCGCGCCGGTCCTGGCAGAAGTCGATGTCGAAGTCGGGCATCGACACGCGGTCGGGATTGAGGAAGCGCTCGAACAGCAGCGAGAAGCGCAGCGGGTCGACGTCGGTGATGGTCAGCGCGTAGGCGACCAGCGAGCCGGCGCCCGAGCCGCGGCCCGGGCCGACCGGGATGCCGTGGGCCTTGGCCCATTTGATGAAGTCGGCCACGATCAGGAAGTAGCCGGGGAACTTCATCCGCTCGATGACGCCCAGCTCGTAGTCCAGCCTTTCGCGATATTGCTCCGCCGTGTAGCCGGGCGTCAGCCCCGCGGTGGCGATGCGCCTGTCGAGGCCCTCGGCCGCCTGCCGGCGCAGCTCCGCCGCTTCCGCCGCCAGCGCCGCCTGCTCGTCTGCCTCGCCGCCGCCGGTGAAGCGCGGCAGGATCGGCTTGCGGTTGGCGGGATAGTAGGAGCAGCGCAGCGCGATCTCGACCGTGTTGTCCAGCGCTTCCGGCAGGTCGGCGAACAGCGCCGACATCTGGCCTTGCGTCTTCAGGTGGTTGTCGGGGGACAGGCGGCGCCGGTCGTCGACGGCGATCACCGTGCCCTCGGCGATGGCCACCAGCGCGTCATGCGCCTCGAAATCCTCGGCGGTGGCGAAGAACGCCTCGTTGGTGGCGACCAGCGGCAGGCCATGCTCGTAGGCGAGCGCGATGGTGGCCGCCTCGACGTTGCGGTCGTAGCCGGCGAGCCGCTCCAGCTCGACATAGAGCCGGTCGCCGAACAGGCCCTTCAGCGCCAGCAGCCGCTGCTCCGCCACCGCCCTGTGATCGTCGGCGAGCGCCGCGCCGACCGGGCCGCGCGGCCCGCCGGTCAGGCAGACGATGCCGTCCGCATTGGCCTCGATCCAGCGCAGCGGCAGATGCGGCTCCTGGTCGGTCGGGCCTTCCAGATAGGCGCGGCTGACGAGGCGCACGAGATTGGCGTAGCCGGCCTCCGTCGCCGCGATGAGCACCACCGGCGGGCGCTGCATGCCGTGCCGCCTGGCCGTGCGAGCGGCGTCGGCATGGGCGTCGGCGAAATCGACGCCGATCTGCATGCCGACGATCGGCTGGACCCCGTCCTTGGCCGCCTTCTGGGCGAACTCCAGCGCGCCGAACAGATTGCCGGTATCGGTCACAGCGACGGCGGGCGCGTTGTCCTTGACCGCGTAGCCGACGATCTTGCCCAGTTGCAGCGCGCCTTCCAGCAGCGAATAGGCCGAATGCACGCGCAGATGGATGAAGCGCCGGGCCTCGACGGGCGCGCGGGCGGCAGCCTCGGCGGCGGCGCGCAGTATGGGGTCTTTGATCGGTCTGTCGGAAGCCATTTGCCGACAAGATCAGATTCGGCCGCAAAATTCTCCCCGCCCCCCGCGCGACGTGCCGGAAGCCCCCGCTTTCAACAGCGTCGAGTCGGGGTTGATCGGCCGTGCAAAAGCTGGAACCTTGCCGCCCGCAATCCGAACATGAGGAAAATGCATGAAAACCCGCGCCGCAGTCGCCGTCGCCGCCGGAAAGCCGCTGGAGATCATGGAGGTCGATCTGGAAGGGCCGAAGGCCGGCGAGGTGCTGGTCGAGATCAAGGCCACCGGCATCTGCCACACGGACGAGTTCACCTTGTCCGGCGCCGACCCGGAAGGCATCTTCCCGGCCATTCTCGGCCATGAGGGCGCGGGCGTGGTGGTCGACGTCGGGCCGGGCGTGACGAGCCTGAAGAAGGGCGATCACGTCATTCCGCTCTATACGCCCGAATGCCGCTCGTGCCCGTCCTGCCTGTCGCGCAAGACCAACCTGTGCACCGCCATCCGCGCCACGCAGGGACAGGGGCTGATGCCGGACGGCACCAGCCGGTTCTCCGTCGGCAAGGACCGCATCTTTCATTACATGGGCTGCTCGACCTTCGCCAACCACACGGTGCTGCCCGAGGTCG
>CAZVTK010000315.1:0-2492 GCA_964629765.1 uncultured Mesorhizobium sp. | reverse complement strand
TGGTAGACGCGCAGCGTTGAGGTCGCTGTGGGGCAACCCGTGGAAGTTCGAGTCTTCTCGACCGCACCATCATCTTCTTGATTGGACATGCGATTCCGCCTCGTCAGCCATGCGGGCAGCGGGCCGGGGAATCGATCCGGGTTCGACTGCTTCAGATGGCCGCCAAGTCCAGCCAGACACGCTCATCGATCACCGACCAGGCATCAATCGCCGACCGGGCCGCGCGGCGCCAGTTCGCCCTGTCGCTGCTGGGGCGGGCGGTGCGGCTGTTCATGCTGATTCCGATCGTGGCGATCATGGCCACCGCGATCGGCCTGTTCCTTTTCGGCGCGGTGGAGACGTGGCACCTGCTCGCGCAGCTCTATGGAGGCATGCCGAAATCGGCGGCGCTGCTGCTGGCGATCGAGATCGTAGACCTGTTCCTGCTGGCAACGGTGGTGCAGGTCGTGTCGCTCGGCCTCTACCAGCTCTATTTCGACCAGGACATCCGCCTGCCGGCATGGCTGAAGATCGAGACGCTGGACGATCTGAAGGCGAAGCTGGTGGGCGTCGTGATCACCGTGCTCGCGGTCTATTTCCTCGGCAAGGCCGTGGTGTGGACCGCGGGCATCGACATCCTGTTCCTCGGCGCGGCGGTGGCCATGGTGATGCTCGCCGCGACATGGTTCCTCGCCCGCAACGGCAAGTGAGCCCGGCCGCGCCCCGGCAGGAGCTCAGGCGGCGCGCTCGATCCTGATGACCTGCGGCTTCGAGGTCAGGTGGCCGTCCTTCGTGAAGCCGTCGACGGCCTTGCGCACGGCGGCCTCGGTCGTCTCGTGGGTGACGAGGACCACGGTCTTCTCGGTCTTGTCCCCCATACTGACAACGGGTCCCTCGCCGGGGCGCTGCATGATCGATTCCAGCGAGATGTCGTTGTCGGCCATGCGCCTTGCGATGGCGGCGAACACGCCGGTGCGGTCGTGCACGGTGAGGCGGATGAAATAGCCGCCCGCATGCGAGCGCATCTTGGCCTCGCGATAAGGCTTCAGCTCCTTGGCCGGCCAGCCGAACACGGGCCCGTGCTGGAAGCCGGGGCGCGCCTTGGCGATGTCGGCGATGTCGCCGACCACGGCCGAGGCGGTCGCGTTGCCCCCCGCCCCAGGGCCTGACAGAAGCAGCTCGCCGAGTATGTCGGTCTCGATGGCCACCGCATTGGTGACGCCGTGCACCTGCGCGATAACGGAGGCCGTCGGCACCATGGTCGGGTGCACGCGCTGCTCGATGCCCGTCTCGGTGCGGGCGGCGACGCCGAGCAGCTTTATCCGGTAGCCGAGCTCGGCCGCGGCGCGGATGTCGGCCTGCGTGATGTTGGAGATGCCTTCAAGATAGATCTGGTCGGCGGCGATCTTCGTGCCGAAGGCGAGGCTGGTCAGGATCGACAGCTTGTGGGCGGTGTCGTTGCCCTCGATGTCGAAGGTCGGGTCGGCCTCGGCGTAGCCCAGCCGCTGGGCGTCGGCCAGGCACTCCTCGAAGGAGATGCCTTCCGCCTCCATACGGGTGAGGATGTAGTTGCAGGTGCCGTTGAGGATGCCGAAGACGCGGCTGACGGTGTTGCCGGCGAGCGATTCGCGCAGCGTCTTGATGACCGGGATGCCGCCTGCCACGGCCGCCTCGTAGTTGAGCAGCACGCCGCGCTTCTCGGCCAGCGCGGCAAGCTCGACGCCGTGCTTGGCGAGCAGCGCCTTGTTGGCGGTGACGACATGGCGGCCGGCCTCCAGCGCGACCTTGACGGCGGCGCGCGCCGGCCCCTCGTCGCCGCCCATCAGCTCGACGAAGACGTCGATGTCGGCCGATTTCGCCAGCGCGACCGGATCGTCGAACCACTGCGCCTTCGACAGGTCGACGCCGCGGTCCTTGCCCTTGGCGCGCGCGGAAACGGCGGTGACGGCGATCGGCCGGCCGCACTGGCGGGTGAGCTCGGCGGCCTTGGCCGCGATCACGCGGGCGACGGAGGCGCCCACCGTGCCCAGACCGGCAATACCTACTCGCAAAGCCTCGGCCCGCAAGGCTTCCGTGCGCGACGCTTCGGCCCCCAACGCTTCGGCCATGCCGGCGTCTCCCTCGGTTCTGGACTGGAAAGGCCGCTCAGCGGCGGGCGCTGAGCGGAATGACGTTGTCGAGCTGCTGCGGGGCGGTCGACAGGAACTTCTTGATACTGCGCGCCGCCTGGCGGATGCGGTGCTCGTTCTCCACGATGGCGAGGCGCACGAAATCGTCGCCGTGCTCGCCGAAGCCGATGCCCGGCGAGACGGCGACGTCGGCCTTCTCGATCAGCAGCTTGGAGAATTCCAGCGACCCAAGCGCGCGGAACGGCTCGGGGATCGGCGCCCAGGCGAACATGGTGGCTGCCGGCGCAGGGATCTCCCAGCCCGAACGCGCGAACGTGTCGACCAGCACGTCGCGGCGCTTGTGGTAGATGCCGCGCACCTCGGCGATGTCGGCGCCGTCGCCGT
>CAZVTK010000314.1:0-2496 GCA_964629765.1 uncultured Mesorhizobium sp. | reverse complement strand
GCCTGCGCGATGCGGCCGACGGCGAAGGCGTTGGTCAGGGTGCGCACCATCGGCTCCTGGCCGATGAGGGTGGAGAAGTCCTGCGGGCGGTATTTGCGCGCCAGCACCCGGTAGGGCGCCTGCGCTGCCGGCGCATCTGTCGACTGGAACAGCTCGCTCATGCCGAAGGCCGCACTCCCTCGCGTCGATGTCCCCACGCAAAGCCCAATGTCGCCGCGCCCCGGCCGCGCGTCAACCGACGCGCGCCGCGCAAGCGCCGACGATGGAGGGGTGGGAGGCTGGAACGGCGACCCGTTCCGAAGCTCGTTAGGGCTGCTTCCTTCCGGACCTGACCCGGTTGGCGAGTGGATCGTCCACCAACCAACCTCCCGCGGCTCATATCGGGCATGCCGGCGCTTATTGCAAGTGGCGTATGAGATCGCATTCAGCCGCTTGCCGCGCAGGGCGGCGCACTCTAGCGTGGCGTGAACGAGGAAACGCCATGCTGCCCGTCACGAAGGCAGGGTTCGAGATCGATGCGCGCCTGGAGGCGATCAGCCATCCCGTCGTGTGGCTCGGCCTGTGCGAGCTGCGCCTCATCAACGACCGGCGCTGGCCCTGGCTGGTGCTGGTGCCGCAGCGGCCGGGCATCGAGGAGATGTACGAGCTGACGCCGCTCGACCAGGCCATGCTGACATTCGAGGTCAACGCCGTCGCCCAGATGCTCAGGACCGAGACGGGCTGCGACAAGACCAATGTGGCCGCGCTCGGCAACATGATCCGCCAGCTTCACGTGCATGTGGTGGCGCGCTCGCGCGGCGATCCGGGCTGGCCCGCGACCGTCTGGGGCCAGGATCCGCGCGAGCCTTACCGGCCCGCCGAGCTGCGCCATCTCGCCGAACGCTTCCGCAACGCGATGTGACGATCCCCGCATGAGCTTTCCGCTATTTACCCTGCCGGCGCGCGAGCCGAGCCAATTCGTCGGCCTTGCCGGCAACGACATCGACCGCGACGCGGAGAACCGGTCGGACGAGAGCGTCGCCGCCGCGCTCGCCGACCGGCGCGTGCGCATGCTGCTCTTTGCCGGGCCGAAGCTGTTGCTGAAGGTGCGGCACGAGCTGCTGGTGCCGTGGTTCGACCGCTCGGAGGCGGAGGCGCATCTGGCCAATCTCGGCGACGCGATCCTGCTCGGCGCCGACACGCTCGGGCCGGTGCTGGCCGCGACCAGCGACCTGAACGCCGAAAGCCTGCGCGAGGGGCTCAAGGCCATCGACCTGCGGCCCATCTACGTCAACGGGCTGATCGACACGGCCGCGCTGGGGGCCATGGCGCAGGCGGCGGGGCTGATGAACTGGCACCGCACCCACCGCTTCTGCGGGCGCTGCGGCGGCGAGACGGCGATGCGCATCGGCGGCTACAAGCGCGTCTGCGGCGCCTGCGCGGCCGAGCATTTCCCGCGCACCGACCCGGTGGCGATCATGCTGGCGGTGACGCGCACGCACTGCCTGCTGGGCCGCAGCCCGCATTTCGCGCCGGGCACGTATTCGGCGCTCGCCGGCTTCATCGAGCCGGGCGAGACGATCGAGAACGCGGTGCGGCGCGAGACCTTCGAGGAGAGCGGCATCAGGCTCGGCCGCGTCGCCTACCACGCCAGCCAGCCCTGGCCGTTTCCCATGTCGCTGATGATCGGCTGCTTCGGCGAGGCGCTGAACGAGGACATCGTCTTCGACGGCAAGGAATTGCAGGACTGCCGCTGGTTCAGCCGCGTTGAGACGCGCGCCGTGCTTTCCGGCACGCATCCCGACGGCATTACCTGCCCGCCGCGTGCGGCCATCGCGCACCACCTGATCCGCGCATGGGCGGAGGCTGGAGATTGACGACAGAATTTTCGTGATACATATATTCCCGTGAAGATCGTCCCGGACCCCAGAAGCGTGTGTCCAATCTGGCGAAGCATGGCTTCGACATGGACGGGCTGGATGTCGAGTTCTTCGCGGCCGCGACCGTGATCCCCGCGAAGGGCGCGAGGTTCATGGCCATCGGAGACCATCGGGGCGTGGTCTTGGCGGTCGTCTTTGCGCGGCTCGGAGCGGAGGCGATCGCACCGACCTCCATGCGGCCGGCAAGCCGGAAGGAACGCAA
Source organism: uncultured Mesorhizobium sp. (assembly GCA_964629765.1). Taxonomy (GTDB): domain Bacteria; phylum Pseudomonadota; class Alphaproteobacteria; order Rhizobiales; family Rhizobiaceae; genus RCIO01. Next base: position 375 of record CAZVTK010000314.1, on the reverse strand, counting down.
GCTATGGCAGTGAAGAAATTTTCCGCGAAGCGCCCGCTCACCGATGCCGAGGAAGCAGAGATCCAGAAGATGATCGCCGCCGATCCGGACGCCCCGGAAGCGACCGACGATCAGATCGCGCAAGCAAGACCCTTCGCCGAAGCCTTCCCCGAGTTGATGGAGAGCATCAGGCGCGGACGCGGCAGGCCGCCCGTGGACAGCCCGCGCCAGCAGATATCCATCCGTCTCGACGCTGACGTGATCGCCAAGTTCAAGGCGACGGGCAAGGGCTGGCAGGCGCGGATGAACGAAGCGCTGCGCCAGGCCAAGGTCTGATCCCGATCAGGGCACCAGCAGCGTGCCGGCGCCGTGCTCGGTGAAAAGCTCCAGCAGGAC
>CAZVTK010000313.1:0-2523 GCA_964629765.1 uncultured Mesorhizobium sp. | reverse complement strand
TGCGGCGCAGCACGTAGCCGCGGCCCTCGTTGGACGGCAGCACGCCGTCCGCCACCAGGAAGGAGGTGGAGCGCAGGTGATCGGCGATGACGCGGAACGAGGCCGCATCCTCGGCGCCCGGCTTGCGGCCCAGCGCGCCCGCCGTCGCCTCGATCAGGTGACGGAAAAGGTCCGTCTCGAAGACGCTGTCGACCCCTTGCAGGATGCAGGCCATCCGCTCCAGCCCCATGCCCGTGTCGATGGACGGGCGCGGCAGCGGCAGGCGCTCCTCCTTGGACACCTGCTCGAACTGCATGAAGACCAGGTTCCAGAATTCGAGGAACCGGTCGCCGTCCTCCTCGGGGCTGCCGGGAGGCCCGCCCCAGATGTGCTCGCCGCGGTCGATGAAGATCTCCGAGCACGGGCCGCACGGCCCCGTGTCGCCCATGGCCCAGAAATTGTCCGAGGTCGCGATCCTGACGATGCGGTCGTCGGAGAAGCCGGCGATCTTCTTCCAGTAGCCGGCCGCCTCGTCGTCGGTGTGGTAGACGGTGACGAGAAGCTTGTCCTTCTTCAGCCCGAACTCCTTCGTGATGAGGTTCCAGGCGAGCTCGATGGCGCGCTCCTTGAAATAGTCGCCGAAGGAGAAATTGCCGAGCATCTCGAAGAAGGTGAGATGGCGCGCCGTATAGCCGACATTGTCGAGGTCGTTGTGCTTGCCGCCGGCGCGCACGCTCTTCTGCGCCGTGGCGGCGCGCGAATAGGGCCGGCTCTCGAGCCCGGTGAAGACGTTCTTGAACTGCACCATGCCGGCATTGGTGAACATCAGCGTCGGGTCGTTGCGCGGCACGAGCGGGCTGGAGGCCACCACCTCATGGCCGTTGCGCTTGAAATAGTCGAGGAAGGTCGACCTGATCTCGTTGACGCCGCTCATCTTCTCGCCTTCCCCGCCGGTGCGGTCACCGCGCGGACGTACAAGGGTGCTGGAATTGATCGCCCGCCTGAAACCGGGCCCGGGAGAACGGCCTTGTAGCGGGGGCGGCACGCCCTGTCCAGAAAGGCGAAGGCCGCCGGAAACCGGCGGCCCGAAGCCTTTGCGACAGTGCGGGGCGACAATGCGGGGGCCGGCTCCGGCCGCCGCCGCCCCCGGGAGGCGCCGGGATCACATCCCCGACGCGTCCTCCATGTCGCCGGGGCCGCCATCGTCGAGGAATTTCTCGGCGATCAGCCCGGCGCTCTGGCGCAACGCCGTCTCGATCTCGCGGGCAAGCTCGGGATTGTCGCGCAAAAAACCCTTGGCGTTCTCGCGCCCCTGTCCCAGCCGCTGCGAATTGTAGGAGAACCAGGCGCCCGACTTCTCCACCACGCCGGCCTTGACGCCGAGGTCGATCAACTCGCCGGTCTTCGACACGCCCTCGCCATACATGATGTCGAACTCGACCTGCTTGAAGGGCGGCGCCAGCTTGTTCTTCACGACCTTGACACGGGTCTGGTTGCCGACGACCTCATCGCGATCCTTCACCGCGCCGATGCGGCGGATGTCGAGCCGCACGGAGGCGTAGAACTTGAGCGCGTTGCCGCCGGTGGTGGTCTCGGGCGAGCCGTACATCACGCCGATCTTCATGCGGATCTGGTTGATGAAGATGACCATGCAGTTGGAGCGCGAGATGGAGGCGGTCAGCTTGCGCAGCGCCTGGCTCATCAGCCGCGCCTGCAGGCCCGGCAGCGACTCGCCCATCTCGCCCTCGATCTCGGCGCGCGGCGTCAGCGCGGCGACAGAATCGACCACCAGCACGTCGATGGCGCCCGATCGAACCAGCGTGTCGCAGATCTCCAGCGCCTGCTCGCCCGTATCCGGCTGCGAGATGAGCAGGTTCTCCAGGTCGACGCCGAGCTTGCGGGCATAGATCGGATCAAGCGCGTGCTCGGCGTCGACGAAGGCGCAGATGCCGCCCTTCTTCTGCGCTTCCGCCACCGTGTGGAGCGCCAGCGTCGTCTTGCCCGAGCTTTCGGGACCGTAAATCTCGACGATGCGGCCCTTCGGCAGGCCGCCGACGCCCAGCGCGATGTCGAGGCCGAGCGAACCCGTGGAAACGGTTTCGATCTCGATCACCTGATCGCTCTTGCCGAGCCGCATGATCGAGCCCTTGCCGAAGGCACGCTCGATCTGGGAGAGCGCGGCATCCAGCGCCTTGGACTTGTCCACGGAACCATCCTCTACGAGACGCAATGTGTTCTGAGCCATGACATTTCACCCCTTGGTCGTCAACGCGCCGAACCGCACGCGCCGCATACGGAAATTTGTATTCCCTTTGTTCTCATTTTGTCAAGGCCGCCATCATATTGATTATCAATGTCTTTTTCATATTTGTTCTTTTTTTGTATCGCCGCCGGCGGATTCCGGGGGCCCTGCGTGCAACTCGCCCTTGTTTCGCTTGGGGCGATTTGCTACATGCCGCGGGCCGGTTCGGCCGGCCCTGCTACCACGTGCGGTCGTGGCGGAATTGGTAGACGCGCAGCGTTGAGGTCGCTGTGGGGCAACCC
>CAZVTK010000312.1:0-2536 GCA_964629765.1 uncultured Mesorhizobium sp. | reverse complement strand
CATGGTGGTGGTGTTCGGCGGCGTCGGCAATCTGTGGGGCACGCTGGTCGGCGCGCTGTCGCTCGGCGTGCTGAATAAGTTGCTCGAACCCTATGCCGGGGCGGTGCTGGGCAAGATCCTCGTGCTGGTGCTGATCATCCTGTTCATCCAGAAGCGCCCGCGCGGCCTGTTCGCGCTCAAGGGCAGGGCGGTGGAAGCATGATCGCCCAAAGCATGGTAACCGGGCGCTTCTTCGCGGGCGGCTTCTCGCCCCGCATCCGCATCACGGTCGCCCTGCTGGTCGCGATTGCCGTCGTGGTTCCTCTGCTCAACCTTTTGGTGCCGCCGTCGAGCGCCTTCCACGTGCCGACTTACATCGTGGCGCTGACGGGAAAATATCTCTGCTACGCGCTGCTGGCGCTCGCACTCGATCTCGTCTGGGGCTATTGCGGCATCCTCTCGCTGGGCCACGGCGCGTTCTTTGCGCTCGGCGGCTATGCGATGGGCATGTACCTGATGCGCCAGATCGGCGACCGCGGCGTCTACGGCAACCCGACCCTGCCCGACTTCATGGTGTTCCTGAACTGGAAGGAGCTGCCGTGGTTCTGGTACGGCTTCGACCAGTTCTGGTTCGCGGCGGTCATGGTCATGCTGGTGCCGGGGCTGCTCGCCTTCGTGTTCGGCTGGTTCGCCTTCCGCTCGCGCGTCACCGGCGTTTACCTGTCGATCATCACGCAGGCGATGACCTATGCGCTGCTGCTCGCCTTCTTCCGCAACGACATGGGCTTCGGCGGCAATAACGGCCTGACCGACTTCAAGGACATGCTCGGCTTCAACGTGCAGGCGGGCACGACGCGCGCGACGCTGTTCGCGCTGTCGGCACTGTTCCTCGCGGCCGGCGTGCTGTTCGTCTCGGCGCTGACCGCGTCGAAGTTCGGCAAGCTGATGGTGGCGGTGCGCGACGCCGAGAGCCGCACCCGCTTCATCGGCTGGCGGCCGGAGAACATAAAGCTGTTCGCCTTTGTGGCCTCTGCCGTCATGGCGGGGATAGCGGGGGCGCTCTACGTGCCGCAGGTCGGCATCATCAATCCAGGCGAGTTTGCGCCGGCCAACTCCATCGAGGTGGTGGTGTGGACGGCGGTCGGCGGGCGCGGCACCATCGTCGGGCCGATCGTCGGCGCGCTGTTGGTCAATGCCGGCAAGAGCTGGTTCACCGCCGCGCTGCCGGAACTGTGGCTGTTCGCGCTCGGCGCGCTGTTCGTCGCCACGACGCTGTTCCTGCCGAAGGGCATCGTCGGGACATGGGCGCGCAAGTCGCGCCGGGGGGCGGCAGATGCTGTGAAGCCTGCGAAGCCGCTGCCCGTCGCCCAGCCGCAGCCGGCGGAGTGAGACGATGTCGAAAAGCGGAACCATCCTCTATCTCGACGGCGTTTCGGTGTCCTTCGACGGCTTCCGGGCGATCAACGACCTGTCGCTGGTGCTCGACCGCGGCGAGATGCGCGCCATCATCGGCCCCAACGGCGCCGGCAAGACGACGATGATGGACATCATCACCGGCAGGACGCGGCCGGACGGCGGCGAGGTCTTCTTCGACGGGCAGGTGGACCTGACGCGCCACGACGAGGCCGACATCGCCATGATGGGCATCGGCAGGAAATTCCAGAAGCCGACCGTGTTCGAGAGCCACACGGTGGAGGACAATCTCACCCTGTCGCTGAAGGGGCCGCGCTCGATCTTCCCGGCGATCTTCAACCGGCGCTCTAGGGACGATTCCCGCCGCATCGACGAGATCCTCGCCACGGTGCGGCTGGAGGCGCGGCGGCACGACCTCGCCGCCGGACTGTCCCACGGGCAGAAGCAATGGCTGGAGATCGGCATGCTGCTGGCGCAGGATCCCAAGCTGCTGCTGGTCGACGAGCCGGTCGCCGGCATGACCGACGCGGAGACGGAAGAAACCGCCCGGTTGCTCAAGGACATCGCGAAAACCCATTCGGTCATCGTGGTCGAGCACGACATGCATTTCGTGCGCGAGCTGGGGGTGAAGGTGACCTGCCTGCACGAGGGCTCGGTGCTCTCGGAAGGCTCGCTCGACTTCGTCTCCGCCGACGAGCGGGTGATCGAAGTCTATCTGGGGAGGTGAGGCGAATGCTCGAGGTCACCGACGCCACCCTCCATTACGGCGCCGCGCAAGCGCTGCGCGGCGTCTCGCTCAGGGCCGGGCCGGCGCAGATCACCTGCGTGCTCGGCCGCAACGGTGTCGGCAAGACGAGCCTCATGCGCGCCATCGTCGGCCACCACAGGTTGAGCGGCGGCTCGATTGCGTTCGAGGGGAAGATGCTCGACCGGAGCGCGGCGTACGATCGCGCCCGGTCGGGCATCGGTTTCGTGCCGCAGGGGCGTGAAATTTTTCCGCTGCTGACGGTGCGCGAGAATCTGGAATCGGGCTACGCGCCGCTGAAGCGCGCGGACCGCAACGTGCCGGGCTATGTGTTTGAGCTGTTTCCGGTTCTCCAGCAGATGCTCTCCCGTCGCGGCGGCGACCTGTCGGGCGGCCAGC
>CAZVTK010000311.1:0-2655 GCA_964629765.1 uncultured Mesorhizobium sp. | reverse complement strand
GGGTGGATTTCGTAGGTCACGAGCTTGGTCGTCGGCGTGATCTGGCCTCGGAATTCCACTTCGCCGACGCCGAGCGCCCGCCCGCGCCCGGGTGACCCTGCCCAGGCCATATAGAAACCGGTGAGCTGCCACATGGCGTCGAGTCCAAGGCAGCCCGGCATGACCGGGTCGCCGCGGAAGTGGCATTCGAAGAACCAGCGCTCCGGCGTGATGTCGTATTCAGCGACGAATACGCCCTTGCCGTGATCGCCGCCCTCACCCGTCATCTTGGTGATGCGGTCGAACATGAGCATCGGCGGCAGCGGCAGCTGCGCGTTTCCGGGTCCGTGCAGGCGGCCCTCGCCCGACGCGATCAGGTCTTCGTAGGAATAAGACGAGGGGCGCTCGGCCATGCGTTGTCTCTGCCAAATAGGGGAAATTTCCCGCCCGGCTTACAGGCCGGGCAGGTCAGGGGCAAGGCAAGGACGATGGCTTAGCGCCGGCGGGCGCGCGGCGGATCGGGGATGCGGGTCTCGGTCAGGATTTTCCAGTCGCCGGCGCTGTCGCGGCGCCAGACCACAACGTAACGGCCTTGCTGCGCTTCCGCGCCGGTGATGACCTGGACGTAGCGGCCGCTGGTCATGCCCATATCGCCGGAGCCCGATACTTCGACGCGATCGGGCTGCCAGTAAATCGGCCCGGCATTGGCCGGCGGCGCGAGGCCTCGCGTGATTTCTTCAGTGCCGGTGAGCATCGCGCCCGGGCGGATCACCATGCCCTGCGGGTGCATGGCAGGCGCCAGTGCGCCGCCCAGACCTTCTGTCTGCGCGGTAGCCGAGAGCTGACGCTCCAGCTCCAGGAGCTGCTGCTCCGGCGGCGGCGCGAACACCGCTGGCGCGGTGTTGGTGGTTGTGGTCGTCGTTGCGCCCGTTGTTCCGCTCTGCGCAAAGGCGTTCGGCATGGTCTCGCATGCGCCCAGCGCAAATGCCGAAACAGCGACGAAAATCAAATGACGCACGGAATTCCCCCTCCGCCCACTCGAGTAGGGTTAAAAGGGAGAAGGTTTGGGGCGCCGTGTCTACGCTTTTCGCGTCAGGGCCGAATTGCGCCGTCGAGGCCCGTGCATTCCCCACCCCAGAGTACGGAATTTTCCACCCAGCCAATCCGCCCGCCGACAGCGACGCGCCGCCAATCCCCGTCACACGCGGTGACCGCGCCGATCACGCCGGGCATGAGGTACGCAACCACTTGCCCGCCCGAGCGCGCGCTCCGGCGCAGCGTCGCTTGCTCGCGCACATAGACTGTGCGCCGCATCTCGAGATCTTCGCTGCGCATCCAGACTTCGTCGCCATCGGGATCGCGCACCTGCGTCCAGCCATCGCGCTCAGCCAGCACCATCACCGGCAGTCCCGCGCGTTGATAGAGCCACGCGATCCGCTGATCGGCGCTAGGACCCTGGCGGCCTTCCACGTCATCACCCCGCACGCTCATGAAGCGCGCAGGTTGATCCGCCGTCGCGGAGCTCAATGAAAACAAGGCGGCTGCCGCGACAAACGCAGCAAGAATTCCACGGCGCATCGACCCAACTCTTGAACCTTCGCCTCCCGGCCATGCCGGGAGGGAAGGCGGATCATGCCGAGGCGCCGTGAAAGTGGGCTTAAGAATTAGATTGAACACTGCCTTTATGCGCCTCGCTTGGAGCCCGGCGCGGCGTGGTTTATGGAAGCTGAATGTCGTCCAAGCAGCTCAAAGTCATCGTGACCCGCCGTCTCCCCGATCCCGTGGAGACGCGGCTCAAGGAATTGTTCGACGCCGAGCTAAACGCCGACGACAAACCCTTCACCGCCGAGGAACTCGTCGCCGCCGTACAGCGCGCCGATGTCCTGGTGCCGACGGTTACCGACCGCGTCGATGGCCGCGTGCTCTCGCGCGCCGGCGAACAGCTCCGCCTGATCGCCCAATTCGGCGCCGGTGTGGACAATATCGATGTCGCCACCGCCGTGCAGCGCGGCATCACCGTCACCAACACGCCGGGCGTCCTCACCGAAGACACCGCCGACATGACCATGGCGCTGATCCTCGCCGTGCCGCGCCGGATCGTCGAAGGCGTGAAGATCATTGAGCAGGACAAGTTCACCGGCTGGTCGCCGACCTGGATGATGGGCCGCCGCATCACCGGCAAGCGACTCGGCATTATCGGCATGGGCCGCATCGGCCAGGCCGTCGCGCGCCGCGCCAAGGCGTTCGGCCTGCAGATCCATTATCATAACCGCCGCAAGGTCGCCGCGCACATCGAAGCCGAACTCGACGCGACGTACTGGGATAGCCTCGATCAGATGCTGTCGCGCATGGACATCGTGTCGGTAAACTGCCCGCACACGCCTGCGACCTATCACTTGCTCTCGTCGCGCCGCCTCGCGCTGCTGAAACCGCACGCCTACATCGTCAACACCGCCCGCGGCGAGGTCATCGATGAAGGCTCGCTCGCGCGCATGTTGGAGAAGGGCGAACTCGCCGGCGCCGGTCTCGACGTTTTCGAGAACGAACCCGCCATCAATCCGAAGCTGAAGAAGCTCACCAATGTCGTGCTGTTGCCGCACATGGGCTCCGGCACCATCGAAGGCCGCATCGACATGGGCGAGAAGGTCATCATCAACATCAAGACCTTCGCCGACG
>CAZVTK010000310.1:0-2726 GCA_964629765.1 uncultured Mesorhizobium sp. | reverse complement strand
GCATCGCCGGCCGCCTGCTGCGCCGCGTGCGCGACTTCGCCATGGTCGCGGGCGCCGACACGGTCGACCGGCGCGTCGCCGACGAGGCGTTGTCGCGGCTGGAGGTGGATTCGCTCGGCCTCGACAGCCTCGACCGGCGCTATCTCGACATGATCGCGAAGAATTTCGGCGGCGGACCGGTCGGCATCGAGACCATCGCGGCCGGGCTGTCCGAGCCGCGCGACGCCATCGAGGACATCATCGAGCCCTACCTGATCCAGCAAGGCTTCATCCAGCGCACCCCGCGTGGCCGCGTGCTGACCGCCAATGCGTGGCGGCATATCGGGCTGGAGGCGCCGAAGGACCTCGCCCAGCAGCAGATCAACCTGTTCCAGGAGGAGTGAGCCGTGCGTTGCGAGGCGGAAATGCAGGCGCTCTACGTTGCCCCCCTCTGGCCTGCCGGCCATCTCCCCCTCAAGGGGGAGATGGCCGGCAGGCCAGAGGGGGGCGCGAAGGGGCGCGGCCATGTCTGACGGCAACCCGGATCTGCTGGCCGGCATCTCCGGCGCGCTGACGCCGCAGGGCCACATCCTCAAGGCCCGCGTCTATTTCGCCGACACGGATTTCACCGGCGTCGTCTACCACGCGCGCTATCTCGAATTCTTCGAGCGCGGGCGCTCCGACTTCCTGCGGCTGGCCGGCGTCCATCACGCCGAGTTGCAGGCCGGGCTGCACGGCGAGACGCTTGCCTGGGTGGTCAGGCGCATGGAGATCGATTTTCGCGCGCCGGCGCGGATCGACGACATCCTGACCGTGATCACCCGCACCGAGGACGTGTCCGGCGCGCGCATCCGCATGGCGCAGCGGCTGGAGCGAGACGGTGCGCTGCTGGTCGAGGCGAAGGTGGAAGCCGCCGTCATCGGCGAGGGCGGGCGGCCGCGCCGCTTCCCGAAGCAATGGATCCCCGCCTTCATGCCCCGGTCCTCTTCGTGACTTCTCTTCCTGACTCTGCTTCGTGACCGCGCGCCGCCGGGGCGGCCGCCCATTTTCCTAACCGTCCGTTAACCATGTCGGTCCATGAAGATCGGTCGAGGGGAAGGTGCGGCAAACGCCTTCCTTTCACCAAATTTGGCCCGGAAAAGGCCGACCTCGGCGCATCAGGGGTCCGCCTTTTCCGGCGTGGATGATGCGGCTGCGGCCGGCTGCCGCCGGTCGAACAGGGACCGACAAGACATGGATGCTGTTACTCTGGCCGCCCCAGGCGGCGAACTGTCCATCTGGGCGCTGTTCTGGCAGGCCGGCTGGGTGGTCAAGCTGGTGATGATCGGCCTGCTCGCCGCCTCGGTGTGGACCTGGGCGATCATCATCGACAAGACCATCGCGTTTCGCCGCATGCGCGGCGCGCTCGACCGCTTCGAGACCACCTTCTGGTCCGGGCAGTCGCTGGAGGAGCTCTACCGCACGCTGGCCGACCGCAAGACCTCGGGCATGGGCTCGATCTTCGTCGCCGCCATGCGCGAATGGAAGAAGAGCTTCGAGAAGGGCGCCCGCTCGCCCATGGGGCTCCAGACCCGCATCGACAAGGCGATGGATCTGGCGCTCACCCGCGAGATGGAGGGCATGGAAAGCCGGCTCGGCTTCCTCGCCTCCATCGGCTCGGCCGCGCCCTTCATCGGCCTGTTCGGCACGGTGGTCGGCATCATGACCTCGTTCCAGGCGATCGCCGGCTCCAAGTCGACCAACCTCGCCGTGGTGGCGCCCGGCATCGCCGAGGCGCTGCTGGCGACGGCCATCGGCCTGCTGGCCGCCATCCCCGCCGTCATCGCCTACAACAAGCTGTCGTCCGATGCGGCCAAGATCAGCCTGCGCATGGAGGGGTTCGCCGACGAGTTCTCCGCCATCCTTTCGCGCCAAATCGATGAAAAGGTCGCGCCGCGCGCGGCAGCCTGAGGTGAGCTGAAAATGGCGATGAGCGTAGGACAGAAGGCAGGACGGGGCGCCCCGCGGCGGCGCGGCCGCCGCACCGCGCTGATGTCGGAGATCAACGTCACGCCCTTCGTCGACGTGATGCTGGTGCTGCTCATCATCTTCATGGTGGCGGCGCCGCTGCTCACCGTCGGCGTGCCCATCGACCTGCCGGAGACGCAGGCGAGGGCGCTCAACTCCGAGACGCAGCCGATCACCGTCTCCATCAACGAGAGCGGGCAGGTGTTCCTCCAGGAGACCGAGATCCCCATCGACGAGGTGGTCGCCAAGCTGCAAGCCATCGCCACGACCGGCTATGACGAGCGCATCTACGTGCGCGGCGACCGGACCGCCGACTACGGCACGGTGATGCGCGTCATGGCGCGCATCTCGGCCGCCGGCTACCGCAATCTCGGGCTGGTGACCCTGCAAGAGCAGGAGAACTGAGCAAGGTGAAGGTCGGCCTCGTCGCATCGACGGCTTTCCACGCGGCGCTGCTGGGCCTCGGCCTCGTCACGCTGTCGGCGCCGCGCGCGCTGGAGGTGGCCGACGTGGAGGCGTTCCCGGTCGACATCGTGCCGATCGACACGATCACGCAGGTCCAGCGCGGCGAGCGCGAGGCGCCGCTGGCCGAGCGCGCCGCGCCGATCCCGACGCGCCGGCCGCACGAGGTGCCCGACGCGAAACATGCCGGCGACAACCGCGTCGACCAGGCCAGCGCGCCGACGCCCAGGCCGGCCGAGCGCGAGGTGCGCGCGGCGGCAGCGCCGCCGCCTTCGCCC
>CAZVTK010000309.1:0-2764 GCA_964629765.1 uncultured Mesorhizobium sp. | reverse complement strand
GAGCTGGAGCGGCTGGAGACGGCGCTCGGCTCGCTCAGATTGTCCATCGACGACATGCTGTCGCGCCGCGACGTGGCCGAGGACGGCGAGCACCGCGCGGTGCTGGAAGCCTACCGCATGTTCGCCAACGACCGCGGCTGGGTGCGGCGGCTGACCGAGGCGGTGCGCAACGGCCTGACCGCGGAAGCCGCGGTCGAGAAGGTGCAGAGCGACATGCGCGCGCGCATGATGCACATGACCGACCCGTATATGCGCGAGCGCATGAGCGATTTCGACGACCTCGGCAACCGGCTGCTCAGGCAGCTCATGGGCCGCGGGCCGGAGCAGATCGCCGAGAGCCTGCCCAAGGACGCCATCATCGTGGCGCGCTCGATGGGCGCGGCCGAGCTGCTGGACTATCCGCGCGACCGGCTGCGCGGGCTGGTTCTGGAGGACGGCGCGCCGACCAGCCATGTGGTGATCGTGGCGCGCGCCATGGGGCTGCCGGTGGTCGGCCAGCTCAAGGGCGCGGTGTCGATGTCGGAGAACGGCGACGCCGTCATCATCGACGGCGAGGACGGGCGCGTGCACCTGCGCCCGCAGCCCGACGTCGAGAGCGCCTATGCGGAGAAGGTGCGCTTCCGGGCGCGGCGCCAGCAGCTCTACCGCGAGCTGCGCGAGCGGCCGTCGCTGACGAAGGACGGCGTCAAGGTCGACTTGCTGATGAACGCCGGCCTGTCGGTCGACCTGCCGCAGCTTGCCGAATCGGGCGCGGCGGGGATCGGCCTCTTCCGCACCGAGTTGCAGTTCATGGTGGCGGCGCAGTTTCCGCGCGCCGAGGAGCAGGAGCGGCTGTATCGCGAAGTGATGGTGGCGGCAGGGGGCAAGCCCGTCACGTTCCGCACGCTCGACATCGGCGGCGACAAGGTGCTGCCCTATTTCGACAATGCGGCGCATGAGGAGAACCCGGCGATGGGCTGGCGGGCGATCCGCCTGACGCTCGACCGGCCGGCGCTCATGAGGACGCAGATGCGGGCGCTGCTCAAGGCCGCCGGCGGGCGCGAACTGCGCGTGATGCTGCCGATGATCACCGAGATCGCGGAGATCCGCCAGGCGCGCGAGATCGTCGACCGCGAGGTGCGCCACCTGTCGAAGTTCGCCCACCTTCTGCCGACGAGCCTGAAGCTGGGCGCGATGCTGGAGGTGCCGTCGCTGCTGTGGCAGCTCGACGAATTGATGAAGGCGGTCGATTTCGTGTCGGTGGGCTCGAACGACCTGTTCCAGTTCGTCACCGCGTCGGATCGCGGCCACTCCATGCTGTCGGGCCGGTTCGACCCGCTGGCGCCGCCCTTTCTGCGGGTGCTGCGGCAGATCGCCGAGGCGGGCGAGCGCAACCACACGCCGGTGACGCTGTGCGGCGAGATCGCCGGGCGGCCGATCGCGGCGATGGCGCTGGTGGCGCTGGGCTTCCGCTCCATTTCCATGGCCCCGGCCTCCATCGGCCCGGTCAAGGCGATGCTGCTCGACCTCGACGCCGGCGCGCTGCGCGCGCGCATCGACGCGGCGCTGGCCGAGAAGGGCGCCGAGGCGGACACGCGCGGCGTGCTGACGGCCTTCGCCGCCGAAAACGAGATTCCGCTTTGATCGCCCTGCCCACTGAGCGCATGGACCAGATGCTGAAGCGCTTCGACCTGGTCGAGGCGCGGATGGCGGCCGGGCCGAGCCCCGACGAATATGTGAAGCTCGCTTCCGAATATTCCGAGTTGCAGGAGATCGTCGGCGTCATCAGGCGGCTGAAGGCGGCCGAGAGCGAGGAAGCGGACCTTGAGACGATGCTCGCCGACAAGGCGCTCGACGCCGAGATGCGGGCGCTGGCCGAGGCCGATCTGGAGCAGGTGAGCGAGCGGCTGGAGACGCTGCGCCACGATATCCGCATCCTGCTCCTGCCCCGCGACGCGGCCGACGAGAAGAGCGCGATCCTCGAAATCCGCGCCGGCACCGGCGGCGACGAGGCGGCGCTGTTCGCGGGCGATCTCTTCCGCATGTACGAGCGCTATGCGGCGACGCGCGGCTGGAAGGTCGAGGTGATGTCGGCGAGCGAGGGCGAAGTCGGCGGCTACAAGGAGATCGTGGCGAGCGTGACCGGACGGGGCGTCTTCGCGCGGCTGAAATTCGAGTCCGGCGTGCACCGCGTGCAGCGCGTGCCCGACACGGAAGCGAGCGGGCGCATCCACACCAGCGCCGCGACGGTGGCCGTGCTGCCGGAAGCCGAAGAGGTCGACATCGAGATCAAGGCCGACGACATCCGCATCGACACGACGCGGGCGTCGAGCGCCGGCGGCCAGCATGCCAACACGACCGAGACGGCGGTGCGCATCCTGCACATCCCGACCGGCATCATCGTGGTGCAGGCCGAGAAGTCGCAGCACCAGAACCGGGCGCGGGCCATGCAGATCCTGCGCGCGCGGCTGTTCGACATGGAGCGCTCGCGGCTCGCCGACGAACGCTCGGAGGAGCGGCGGCTCCAGGTCGGCTCGGGCGACCGGTCGGAGCGCATCCGCACCTACAATTTCCCGCAGGGGCGCCTCACGGACCACCGCATCAACCTGACGCTCTACAAGCTCGACCGCATCATCGAGGGCGATCTGGACGAGGTGATCGATGCGCTGATCGCCGATCACCAGGCGAAGCTGCTGGCGGCCGAGCAGTGAGTGGCACCGGCTGATGTCGGCGCGCCTCAACACCCCCCTCTGTCCTGCCGGCCAACACCCCCGCCAGGGGGGAG
>CAZVTK010000308.1:0-2787 GCA_964629765.1 uncultured Mesorhizobium sp. | reverse complement strand
GCCCGCCGTCGCCGCCGTCCGGCCCGCCGAACTCGATGAACTTCTCGCGCCGGAACGACACCGCGCCGGCGCCGCCGTCGCCGGACCGGATATAGACCTTCGCCTGATCGAGAAATTTCATCGCATTGACTTCGCGGGCGGGGAAATGCTGTTCAGGCCGGCGCGTGCTGCCGGGCGCGCGAGCGATACAGGAAGCAGGGGCCGACCGCAACGCGGAGGCCGGTTCGGAGCCGACATGCGGATCGTCACCTACAACATCCAGTACGGCGTCGGCCTCGACGGCCGCTACGACACCGGCCGCATCGCCGACGCGGTACGCGGGGCCGAATTGATCTGCCTCCAGGAAGTGACGCGCAACAATCCCCGCTTCGGCCGGCACGACATGGTGGCGGAACTGCGCGATGCGCTGCCGGACTATTTTGCCGTCTTCGGTCCCAATTTCGCGGCCGATGTCGGCAGCCATGTCGAGAACGGACGGGCGGTCGACGTTCACTTCCAGTTCGGCAACATGATCCTGTCCAAGACGCCGGTGCTGTCGTCGCGCAATATCCTCCTGCCGCGCAACCGCAGCTATGAGGGGCTCAACTTCCAGCGCGGCGCGCTCGAGGCGATGGTCGAGACGCCGCTCGGCATGGTGCGTTTCTACTCCGTCCATCTCGACCACCGCGACCCGCTGGAGCGGCTGGAGCAGGTCCGGTTCCTCAAGGCCCGCGCGCTCGGCTATCCGGTCGAGGGTGGCGCCATCTCCGGCGCCGCCGAGCTCGGCTTTCCCGAGCCCCCGCATCCCGAGCCCTATGTGATGGCGGGCGACTTCAATATTCTCGCCGGCACGCCCGAATACGAGGCGCTGTGCGGCCGCGTCGACCATGAATTCGGCCAGCCGGTCACGGCCGCCTATGCCGTCGACGCCGCGCGCCGGCTGGGTTGCGACACGGGCGACGACAACAAGACCTGGGTCGACCCGAAGCGGCCGGGCGAGCGCAGCCGCTGGAAACGCATCGACTATGTGTTCGCGCATCCGCTGCTCGCCGGCCGTCTCAAATCCGCCCGCGTCGACCGGAACGCGGCCGGCTCCGACCATCTGCCGCTGTGGGTCGAGCTCGGCTGAGCCGGCAACGCCCTGCCGCGCCAACGGCCTAAAAAAATGCCGGTGCGCCAGGAGCCGCGGTCATTGACAAGGGTTTACGCTGGGTAAACTCTCCCGCCTCCCGGGGGACATGACCGTGCGAAACCTGACCATCCTTGCCTTCACCGCCTTGCTTGCCGCCTGCACGACGGGCGGCGGCACCACGCCCGACACGCGCACGCTGGTGCTGCTCGGCCATGTGCTGGCGCTGGAGCCCGACGAGGACGGCGTGCCCAGGACCGCCGTCGACCGTTCCGGCCAGGCCAATAGCGCGACCGTCACCACCCATCTGGTGGACGGCAAGCCCTCGACGGTCGACATCGCCGTGGCCGGGACGCTGGCCAAGGGCACCGTGGTGCCGGGCGCGACGGGTCTGAAGGTCGACCAGCAGAAGACCGGCGATGCCGCGCTGGCCACCACGCAGGAGGGCGATTCGTTCCTCGCGGCGCTCTCGACCGGCAAGCACCACGCGGTCGGCCTCTATGCCGTCCAGCAGGGCAACCGGCAGTTCATCGGGCTGGGCGTCGCCGGCGAGGCGACGCAAACCATGCCGACCGTCGGCGCCGCCGACTACAATGGCGACGTGAACGCGCTGCTCGCCGGCTCCGTGAGCGGCGTGCAGTCGGTCGGCGGCAGGCTGAAGATGACCGCGGCCTTCACGCCCGGCGGCGGCACCGTCTTCGGCAGGACCAGCGGCCTCGCCGACAACGAGACGGACGTGCCGGCCGGCGTGGAGCTGGGGTTTAACAGCACCGCTATTTCCGGCAACACCTATGCCGGCGATTCGATCTCGCTGCTCTCGCAGTCCACGGGCCTTCCGGTTGGCACGGTCACCTCGTCGAACTATCAGGGCGCCTTCTACGGTCCCGACGCGGCCGAGACGGGCGGCACCTTCCAGTTCGCTGCGACGGGCGTGCCGCTGTCGAGCGGCACGCAGGACGTGCAGGCCGTGGGCGCCTTCGGGCTGGCGAAGTAGCCGCGCGCCGCCGTCACTTCACCGCGGCCCAGGTGCGCAGACTGACCCAGGTCTTGCGATCGAGCAGGTAGCGGTCGACCGCCACGCGGCCGGCCGCCAGCGAATCGATCATGCCCTGGCCGAGATAGCGAAAGCCGCACTTCTGGATGACCCGCCGCGAGCCCGGATTGACCACGCGCGTCGAGGCATAGAGCTCCTCGATCTCGCTCGCCCTGAAGGCGATGTCGACGATCGCGTGCGCGGCCTCCGTGGCGTAGCCGCGGCCCCAATGCGGCTCGCCGATCCAGTAGCCGAGCTCCAGCCCGGCGCCGCGCGGGTTCACCCCCGCCCCGCCGATCAGCGCGCCCGTCTCTGCCAGCGTCACCGCCCACGAGCCGCCCGCCTTGCGTCCGGCATGCGCGCGCAGCCAGGCGCGGGCCTCGCGCTCGCCATAGGGATGCGGCATGCGCGCCAGCATCTCCGCCACGCGGCGGTTGTTGGCCAGCGCCGCCAGATCGGCGATGTCGTCCTCGTGCGGCGGGCGTAGCACCAGCCTCTCGGTGACGAGCACGGGGCAGTCTATCGAGGGGCTGAAATCCTCGAAATCGTCCTGTTCGGCGACCATGTGATTCCCTCCAGGCAGGCCATGGAACAAAAGAAAAAGGGGAGATGGTGGCGACCCATCTCCCCTGATCCTTTTTCTGGC
>CAZVTK010000307.1:0-2826 GCA_964629765.1 uncultured Mesorhizobium sp. | reverse complement strand
AGAACTACCTCGCAAACGCCGGATACGCTTCCCTCAAAACGTGAAGGACTCTAGCGGCGTGCTTCGGTAGCCATCCTCACGGCAAGACCAGCGAGCACCGTACCCATCAGCCATCTTTGAACGACAAGCCATGTCGGGCGGCTGGTGAGAAAAACAGCGATCGTTCCGGCGGCGACGGCGATCATCGCATTGACGCTCACGCTTATGGCGATCTGCGCGAAGCCAAGAACCAAAGATTGAGTCAACACGCTGCCATGCTCGGGGCTTATGAACTGCGGCAGCAGCGACAAGTACATGACGGCTATCTTCGGATTGAGCAGGTTTGTCAGAAACCCCATCGCAAAAAGCTTGCGCGGGCTATCCTTCGGCAAATCCTTCACCTGGAACGGCGACCTTCCACCCGGCTTTACCGCTTGCCATGCCAGATAGAGCAGATAGAGCGCGCCCCCGAAACGCAGCGCGTCATAGGCATAGGGAACGGCCATGACGATCGCGGTGATGCCGAACGCGGCACATAGCATGTAGAACACAAAGCCGAGGGCGACGCCTCCTAAAGAAATCAACCCTGCCGTCCGGCCCTGGCAGATCGACCGCGAGATGAGGTAGACCATATTCGGACCGGGCGTGAGCACCATGCCAAGCGCGATGAACGCAAAAGCGAGCAAACTGGTTGTTTCCGGCACTGGCAATTCCCCCTTGTTCGATCTTCCTTTGCATGATCGAAGGCCCGTCGCAATCATCCCAAAATCCGCGACAAGGCATGGTCGGCATCATGGCGGCATGCTGCACGCGATCGGATACACCCGCCGCGACGGGGGGCGTCGCGAATGCGATTGTCGCCGCATCGCAGGTGTGATTTGCTCTCCGGGCCGGGGGGCTGGGGCATGTGATCTTGCCTTACAAGGAAAAAGACAACATGCGAATGCTTTCAGCGGCCGCGGTGCTCGTGCTCGCCGGTCTCGCTCATGCGCAGGCGGCGGATCAGGACGTCCTGATCGACGGCACGCAACGCAAGATCCCGGCCACCATCACCCTGCCCCAAGGGAACGGCCCTTTCCCCTTCGTGGTGATGTTCCACGGCACCGGATCGAACCGGCACGAGGCCGGCAACGGCTATGACCTGATCGCTCCCAGGCTGGCCGAGGCCGGCATCGCCAGCGCCCGCTTCGATTTTGCCGGCAATGGCGACAGCCCGGTCGACTACGTCGAATACACCCCGAGCAGCGGCATGCAGGACGGGCTGGACGTGATCGCCTACATGCGCGGACTCGACCAGGTGGACGATGCGCGTCTGGGCCTGATGGGCTGGAGCCAGGGCGGCATGATCGCCATGCTCACCGCCAGCCGCACGCCCGACGTCAAGAGCCTCGTCACCTGGGCCGGCGTGCTGGACATGTCCTACTACAACGCCGACAAATACGACGACGCCAAGGCCAACGGCCACACCGTGATCGAGTTCGGGTGGCGCCCGCCGCTGAACCTGTCGCTCGCCTGGTTCGACGAGGTGCGCGCCCTCGGCCTCGCCACGCAACTGGCCGCCTACAAGGGCGCGCTGCTGGCTGTTGCCGGTTCGCAGGACACGGTCGTCCTGCCCGCCGTCGCCGACGAGGTCGTGGCCGCCGCGGGCAGCGGGAACAAGCGCAAGGCGATCATCGAGGGCGCCGACCACACCTTCAATATCTTCTCGGGCAACATGACCGCCTTCGACGAATTGATGAAGGCCACGGTCGACTGGTTCAAGGAAACGCTGTGAACCGCGTTTTTTGACGCCCGCCAGCGCGAACGAGAGGGCCGTCCGCAAGGGCGGCCTTTTTTCATGGGGATCGAAGCAGCACGCCGCCTTTTCGCGCCGCTGATCGTCGCGTGCAGAAAAGCGCGATGGTCCCCGCCGGTGCGATCGTGCCAACTGCCTTGGAAAGGGAGGAACCGGCATGAATGCAGACATCCGTACCGGCCGCTGCCTGTGCGGTGCGGTTCGCTTCACCGCGCGGGGGCCCCTGCGTGGCGTCGTCTACTGCCATTGCTCGCAATGCCGCCGCCAGACCGGCCATTTCTACGCCACGACCAATCTGCCCGAGGCCGAACTCGCCGTCGAGGGCGGAGAGCATGTGCGCTGGTACGATGCCTCGAGCTTCGCGCAGCGCGGTTTCTGCTCGGTCTGCGGCTCGGCGCTGTTCTGGAAGCGCAACGGCGGCGACGACATCGCGGTGATGGCCGGCGCCTTCGACCTGCCGAGCGAACTGCACGGCGAGGGCCACATCTTCGTGGCCGACAAGGGCGACTATTATGCGATTTCCGACGGGCTGCCGCAGTTTGCGCGCGGGGGCGGGTCGGTTAAGGTCGCGGGCGACTGAATCCAGAGAACCTCCCGATGCGATCGTTCGACGAGATCCGTGCCCGCGCCGCCGGGCGCAAGGGCGGCGAAGGCCCGCTCAGGAACCTGCTAGGGCCGGTGCCCGACAATGGCGCACTGGCAGACCTGCCCGACGACCGCGCGCTCTCCGCCATGGCGAAGCGCATTTTCTCGGCCGGCTTCGTCTGGAGCGTCATCGAGGCGAAATGGCCGGGCTTCGAGGAAGCGTTCCTCGGTTTCCAGCCGAAGGCGCTGCTGTTCCAGCCCGACGATTTCTGGGGCGAGCTGGCCTCGGACACGCGCATCGTGCGCAACGGCTCCAAGATCAAGGCGGTGCGCGACAACGCGGCCTTCGTGGTCGACATCGCCGGCGGGCACGGCAGCTTCGGAAAATTCCTCGCCAACTGGCCGGCCGACGATCAGGCCGGGCTGGTGGAGTTCATCGCCAAGCGCGGCGCCCGTCTGGGCGGCGC
>CAZVTK010000306.1:0-2855 GCA_964629765.1 uncultured Mesorhizobium sp. | reverse complement strand
CGAGGGGCTGGCGCATCTCCTGCCCGCCTATGCCGGCCGCACCATGCAGGCCGAGCTCGACGCGCTGGAAAAGGGTCTCGGCGACCCGAAGCGGCCGGTGCTGGCGATCGTCGGCGGCGCCAAGGTGTCGACCAAGATCGACCTCCTGTCCAACCTCGTGGCCAAGGTCGACGGGCTGGTGATCGGCGGCGGCATGGCCAACACGTTCCTCGCAGCGCAGGGGCTCGACGTCGGCAAGTCGCTGTGCGAGCACGACCTTGCCGCGACGGCGCGAGAGATCATGGCGGCGGCGAAGAAGGCGGGCTGCGAGATCGTGCTGCCGGTCGACGGTGTGGTGGCGCGGGAGTTCAAGGCCGGCGCGGCCAACGAGACGGTGCCGGTCACGCAGGTGCCGGCCGACGCGATGATCCTCGACGTGGGCGAAAAGAGCATCGAGGCGGTGAAGGCATGGATAGGCAAGGCCGATACGCTGGTGTGGAACGGCCCGCTCGGCGCCTTCGAGATCGAGCCCTTCGACAGGGCGACGATGGCTGCGGCGCGGTTCGCCGCCGAAGAGACGAAGGCCGGGCGGCTGACCTCGGTGGCGGGCGGCGGCGACACGGTGTCGGCGCTGAACCAGGCGGGCGTCGCCGACGATTTCACCTATGTCTCGACGGCCGGCGGCGCGTTCCTGGAGTGGATGGAAGGCAAGGAACTGCCGGGCGTCGCGGCGCTGGCGAAATAGCCAGAACTTTCAATCGATTGAGCCTTTTGCGGCGCATTCCGTCTGCTGCCGGCTTCTGCTAAGCGCCCTCGAAACGCGTTTACGGAGGTATGAGATGAGCGGACGGGATTCCGTGCAGGCCATGGCCGCGCAGGTGGCGAAGAAGGACGGCTTCATCGCCGCGCTCGACCAGTCGGGCGGCTCGACGCCGAAGGCGCTCAAGCTCTATGGCCTGACCGAGAGCGCGTGGTCGAACGAGGCCGGAATGTTCGACCTCATCCACCAGATGCGCGCGCGCATCATCAAGTCGCCCGCCTTCACCGGCGACAAGGTGATGGGCGCCATCCTGTTCGAGCAGACCATGGACCGCGACATCGACGGCGTGCCGACGGCGCAGTATCTGTGGGAGAAGCGCGGCGTCGTGCCGTTTCTCAAGGTCGACAAGGGCCTCGCGCCGGCGCAGGACGGCGTTCAGCTCATGAAGCCGATGCCCGGGCTCGACGCGCTGCTGGAGCGGGCGGCCGCCAAGGGCGTGTTCGGCACCAAGATGCGCTCGGTGGTCGATGCGGCGAACCCGAAGGGCATCGCGGCCATCGTCGCGCAGCAGTTCGAGGTCGGCCGGCAGATCCTCGGCCACGGCCTCGTGCCGATCATCGAGCCGGAAGTGTCGATCTCGATCGCCGACAAGGCGGAGGCCGAGGCCATCCTGCTCGCCGAGATCCTCAAGAACCTCGACGGCGTGCCGACCGGCAAGCAGGTGATGCTCAAGCTGACGCTGCCGAGCAAGGCGAACCTCTACAAGCCGCTGGTCGATCATCCGAAGGTGATGCGCGTGGTGGCGCTGTCGGGCGGCTATTCACGCGCCGAGGCCAACAGGATCCTCAGCCAGAATGCCGGCGTGATCGCCAGCTTCTCGCGGGCGTTGACCGAAGGGCTGTCCGCGCAGCAGAGCGACGCCGAGTTCGACGCCGTGCTGGGCTCGGCGATCGACGGCATCTTCGAGGCGTCGCGGAGCTGACGGGCGCCTTGCCCTCCCTCTCGCGGGGAGGGTAAGAGGGCGCCGCATGTCCTTCGCGAAATCCCTCCTCTCCTGGCTCGCCTTCCCGGTCTATGTCTGGCAGGGCGTCGGCGTGCGGCTGCGCGCCGAGCGCATGGTGCCGGCCGAGGGGCCGGCGACCGGCAGCCTGCCCGGAAAAGGCGAGCCGGTGCGGCTGCTGGTGGTGGGCGATTCGTCGGCCGCCTCGGTCGGGGTGGCGACCACCGACAGGGGGCTGGCGCCCGTGCTGTCGCGCCTCGTCAACGAGCGCACCGGCCTGCCGGTCGAGTGGCGGGCGGCGGGTTCCAACTCGGCGACGGCCGGGCAGGTGCGCGACTTCGTCGTGCCCAATCTGGCGCACGAGCCCTACACGCATATCGTCGTGTCGATCGGCACCAACGACGCCAAGAATTTCCACACGATGCGGCGCTTCAAGCGCGAGTTCGGCGGGCTCGTCTATGCGCTGAAGGCGAAGTGGCCGGAAGCGCGCATCGTCTGGTCGCCGGTGGTGGACATGCGGCTGGTGCCGGCCATGCCGGGCGCGCTGGGCAAGATCCTCGAGATCCGCGCCTCGATGGTCAACCGGCTGGCGACGCGGCTGTGCCTCGAGCGCGGCGCCGTGCCGGCGATCCGCCTGCCGATCCTCAATGCCAGCGGGTTCTCGACCGACGGCTTCCATGCCTCCGAATCAGGCTATGCGCATTGGGCCGCGCATCTCGTGCCCTTCGTGATCGGGCCGGAATTCATGGCAGGCGTCAGGCCGGACGGATCGGCACCGTCAGCATCATCACGAAAATCGCCACCAGCGCGACCTTCCAGAAGTCGGCGCGCTTCTTCAGCCCGGGAAGGCCGAGCGGATAGATGATCTGCACGACCATGACGGCGAGCAGGAACCACGAGATCGCCTTGGCCATTGCGGTATCCTTGCTGAAGGCGGCATCCGGGACGGGCGATTGCGGCTGCGCAAACGCCCGCCGTTGGGATAGATCAAGGCGGGGCCGCCGCGCTACTGCCATTGTCGCATCGACAGCGCGCCGGGCGCTAGACCGGGAGGACATGGAATGCCGTCACGTTATTCGCAGATTTACGCCGACTGGCGTCGCGATCCTTCTGCGT
>CAZVTK010000305.1:0-2859 GCA_964629765.1 uncultured Mesorhizobium sp. | reverse complement strand
TCTCTACCAAGGGCGCTCATACAAGAGCTACCGGGGCATGGGCTCGGTGGGCGCGATGGCGCGCGGCTCCGCCGATCGCTATTTCCAGGCCGAGGTGCGCGACACGCTGAAGCTGGTGCCGGAGGGCATCGAGGGGCAAGTGCCCTACAAGGGGCCGGTGGCGGGCGTGCTGCACCAGTTGGCGGGCGGGCTGAAGGCGGCGATGGGTTATGTCGGCGCGGCCGACCTCGCCGAGTTCCGCGAGCGGGCGACCTTCGTGCGCATCTCCTCGGCCGGCCTGCGCGAGAGCCACGTCCATGACGTGACCATCACCCGCGAAAGCCCGAATTATCCGGGCGTCATTTAGGGGAGGACGCCATGAGCCAGACAGCCATCCTCTGGCCGATGATCGCGCATGTCGCGTTGGTCTTCGCCGTCTATCTGCTGCTGGCGGCGCGCCGCACCCGCGCCGTGCGGGACGGCAAGGCGCAGGCGCGCGACTACAGGCTGCGCAGCACCGAGCCCGACGCTTCGGCGACGGCGGCCAACAATCTGATGAACCAGTTCGAGGCGCCGATGCTGCTACATCTGGCATGCCTCGCGCTGTTCGTCACCGATGGCGTCTCGGCGGTGCCGCTGGCGCTGGCCTGGCTGTTCGTCGCACTGCGCTACCTGCACGCCTGGGTTCACGTCACGACCAACAAGCTCAAGCACCGTTCCTATTCGTTCAGGGCGGGGGTGGCGGTGCTGGCGCTCCTGTGGGTTTGGTTCGCCCTGCATCTGGCCGGGCTGGTCTGAGCCTGCCGGTCTGATCGGGGCCGCCTCAGTCCAGATCGGCCATGCGCACCGCAATGTCCGGCAGCGCGGCGGGGGAAACCGTTGCGTCCGGCGCGATCTTCTCGATGCTGCCCCACTGGCCGTCGGGCTGCGGGCGCAGATGCACCCATGTGTCGCGCGTAGCGGCGTCTACCACCCAGAACTCGTTGACGCCGTGGCGGGCATAGATGCGTGCCTTCAGGCCGCGGTCGTAGCCGAGCGAGGCGCCTGCCACCTCGATCGCCAGCAGCACGTCGGCGCCGGCGACGTCCTCGGGCAGGATGCGCTTTGGATAGAGGCAGAGGTCGGGTTCGACGAACGTGCGCTCGTTAAGATAGAGCGTCGTCGATATCGCAAGCCGCAGGTCCGGCCGGCCGCGGCGCGCCAGAATCGCTCCCAATTCCGACTTGATGATCTCGTGCTCGTTCCCCTTCGGAAGCTTCGGCACGACCTCCCCGTCGATCAGCTCGAAATTCTCGTCCTCGGCGATGATGCCCGCCTCCACCATGCGGCGGATTTCGGCCACCGTGAACGAGCGGCGGGGGAGACCTTCTGCGGCGCGGGTGACGACGATGTTCATGCTGGTAGACCCGGCTGGCGATCCTGACATGCGCCCGCATCCTATCACGCGGCGGCGGCCTTGTCGTGCGATGCCGGCCCGGCGGTTGCCGCGACGATCTCCGAGAGCAGGCCGCAATCGTGCTCTCGCATGCCGTTGCGGCGCCAGGCCATGCAGATGGTGCGCGACGGCGCCGGCTCGCTGAAGGGCACGACGCGGATGTCGCGCGCGGCAAGGTCGCCGGCCGCCATTTCCGGGATCAGCGTGACGCCATGGCCGTGCGCCACCATCTGGAGCAGCGTGGTCAGGCTGGTCGCGCCGTAATTCGCCATCGCCGCCGGCCGCGCCTTGCCGCAGATGGCGAGCGCCTGCTCGCGCATGCAATGGCCTTCCTCCAGCAGCATCAGCCGCTCCAGCGCCGGGCTTTCGGGCGGCACCGGGGGCTCGGCGAAGTCCGGGTCCTGCGGCGAGACGGCGAGGAAGAAGCGGTCGACGAACAGCGGGCGCGTCGCCAGCCGCCCGTCCTCGATCGGCAGCGCCGCGATGAAGCCGTCGAGCCGGCCGGCCAGCGTCTCCTCCACCAGCCTGTCGGTCACCGCTTCGCGCAGTTGCAGCCTCAGCCGGGGAAAACGCTCGCGCAGCGGCGGCAGGATTCGCGGCAGCAGGTAGGGCGCGACGGTGGGGATGATGCCGAGCCGGAACAGCCCTTCCAGCACGCCCTGTCCCCGCATGGCGCCGGCCTGGATCTCCCGCAGCTCGGTCAGCACCCGCTCGATGCGAGGGCGCAGCGCATCCGCCTCCGCGGTCAGCGACACCGCGCGGGTGCCGCGCTCGAACAGCCGGCAGCCCAGCCGCTCCTCCATCTCGGCGAGCTGCGCCGACAGCGCCGGCTGGGTGACGCCGCACTGCGCCGCCGCCCGCCCGAAATGGCGCGTCTCGGCGAGGGCGGCGAAATATTCGAGCTGGCGGACAGTAAGGCGGATCATAACGCCATATTATCGCAGCGAATAGAAATCGCAATTTGCGGCTATGGAATGTCCCCTGTAGATTGGAATCATTCCAATCCGGGCGAGGGGCGGCTCGTCACGGCCGAACGTGGCTGCACGCCCTTTCGTCAGACAGGCAACGAGCGGAGAGACGCATGGAAGCGCTGGACGTCAACGAGAACACCGAGCAGAATCCGGAACCGAAGTGCCCGTTTCCGCATGCCGCCATCGCCTCGAACGCGGCTGTGCGCTCCAACCGCGACTGGTGGCCGAACCAGCTCAACCTGAAGATCCTGCACCAGAATTCGGCTTTGTCGAGCCCCATGGGCGCGGCTTTCGATTACGTGCAGGCGTTCGCCAGGCTCGACTATGACGCGCTGAAGGCCGACCTCAAGGCGCTGATGACGGATTCGCAGGACTGGTGGCCGGCCGATTTCGGCCACTACGGACCGCTGTTCATCCGCATGGCCTGGCACAGCGCCGGCACCTATCGCATCGGTGACGGCCGCGGCGGCGCGG
>CAZVTK010000304.1:0-2871 GCA_964629765.1 uncultured Mesorhizobium sp. | reverse complement strand
CGATCGTACCAATGTTAACATGCGGCTTCGTCCGCTCAAACTTACCCTTGGCCATCTGACTTCTCCATTACCTTCAGCCCGCGCGGGGCGAATGACTTCAACCGTGCAGGTCAGGCGAATTTCTTCTGGATTTCCTGCGCGACCGCGGTCGGCACAGGCTCGTAGTGGTCGAACTGCATCGTGTACTGGGCGCGGCCCTGCGACATCGAGCGCAGATTGTCGACATACTTGAACATGTTGGCGAGCGGCACCATGGCGTTGATCACCACCGCGACGCCGCGGGCTTCCTGGCCCTGAATCTGGCCGCGGCGGCCGTTCAGGTCGCCGATGACCGAGCCGACATAGTCTTCCGGCGTCACCACCTCGACCTTCATGATCGGCTCGAGGAGCTGCGCGCCGGCCTTCTGGGCGCCCTCGCGGAACGCGGCGCGCGAGGCGATCTCGAACGCCAGCACCGAGGAGTCGACGTCGTGATAGGCGCCGTCGATGAGGGTGGCCTTCACCGCCAGCATCGGGAAACCGGCGATCGGACCCGAGGACATGACGCTCTGGATGCCCTTCTGGACGCCCGGGATGTATTCCTTCGGCACCGAGCCGCCGATGATCTTCGACTCGAAGACGAAATCGTCGCCGTCCGGGTTCGGCTCGAACACCAGCTTGACGCGGGCGAACTGGCCGGTGCCGCCGGTCTGCTTCTTGTGGGTGTAGTCCACCTCGGCGGTGCGGGTGATCGTCTCGCGATAGGCCACCTGCGGGGCGCCGATATTGGCCTCGACCTTGAACTCGCGGCGCATGCGGTCGACGATGATGTCGAGATGCAGTTCGCCCATGCCGGCGATGATGGTCTGGCCGCTCTCCTCGTCGGTCTTGACGCGGAAGGACGGGTCCTCGGCGGCGAGACGGTTGAGCGCGAGGCCCATCTTCTCCTGGTCGTTCTTGGTCTTCGGCTCGATGGCGATCTGGATCACCGGATCCGGGAACTCCATGCGTTCCAGGATCACCGGCTTCAGCGGGTCGCACAGCGTGTCGCCCGTGGTCGTGTCCTTCAGGCCGGCCAGCGCGACGATGTCGCCGGCATAGGCCTCCTCGATGTCCTCACGCGAATTGGCGTGCATCTGGAGCATGCGGCCGATGCGCTCGCGCTTGCCCTTCACGGTGTTTTCCAGCGACACGCCCTTGGCGAGCTTGCCGGAATAGATGCGCGCGAAGGTGAGCGAGCCGACGAACGGGTCGTTCATGATCTTGAAGGCCAGCATCGCCAGCGGCTCGTCGTCGCTCGCGTTGCGGACGATCTCGGCTTCCGTCTTGGCGTCGATGCCCTTAATGGCGGGCACGTCCAGCGGCGAGGGCAGGAACTCCACCACGGCGTCGAGCAGCGGCTGCACGCCCTTGTTCTTGAAGGCGGTGCCGCAGAACACGGGGTGGAACTTGACGGCGATCGTGCCCTTGCGGATGAGCGCGCGGATCTCGTCGTTGGACGGCAGGTTGCCCTCAAGATAGTTGTTCATGGCGTCGTCGTCCATCTCGACGGCGGCCTCGATCATCTTCTCGCGGTACTCGGCCGCCTTCTCCTTCAGGTCGGCCGGGATCTCGACCACGTCCCAGGCGGCGCCGAGCGACTCGTCGCGCCACACCAGTGCGTTCATCTCGATCAGGTCGACGACGCCCTTGAACTCGTTCTCGGCGCCGATCGGGAGCTGCACCGGCACGGCGATCGCGCCGAGGCGCGACTTGATCATCTCCAGGCAGCGGTAGAAGTCCGCGCCGGTCTTGTCCATCTTGTTGCAGAAGATCATGCGCGGGACATGATACTTCTCGGCCTGGCGCCACACCGTTTCGGTCTGCGGCTCGACGCCGGCATTCGAATCGAGCAGCGCGATGGCGCCGTCGAGAACGCGCAGCGAACGCTCCACCTCGATGGTGAAGTCGACGTGACCGGGCGTGTCGATGATGTTGAAGCGGCGCAGCTTGCCGTCACGGCCCTTCCAGAAGGTCGTGGTCGCGGCCGACGTGATCGTGATGCCGCGCTCCTGCTCCTGCTCCATCCAGTCCATCGTGGCGGCGCCGTCATGGACTTCGCCGATCTTGTGGGACTTGCCGGTGTAGTAGAGGATGCGCTCGGTCGTCGTCGTCTTGCCGGCGTCGATATGCGCCATGATACCGAAATTGCGGTAGTCTTCGATCTTGTATTCGCGGGCCATCGTCGTGCCTCTTTCGTCCTGTCTCGCGACTACCAGCGGTAGTGCGCGAAGGCGCGGTTCGCCTCGGCCATCTTGTGGGTGTCTTCCCGCTTCTTCACGGCGGTGCCGCGATTGTTGGCGGCGTCCAGCAGCTCGCCCGACAGGCGGTCGACCATGGTCTGCTCGTTGCGGTTGCGCGCGGCCGAAATCAGCCAGCGGATCGCCAGCGCCTGACGGCGCTCGGGACGCACGTCGACCGGCACCTGGTAGGTGGCGCCGCCGACGCGGCGGGAGCGCACTTCCACATGCGGGGCGACGTTGTCGAGCGCCTGATGGAAGACGGTCACCGGCGGCTGCTTGGCCTTGGCCTCGATCTGGTCGAGGGCGCCGTAGACGATCGACTCGGCGACCGACTTCTTGCCGTGGAGCATCACGGCGTTCATGAACTTGGTCACGACGAGATCGCCGAACTTCGGGTCCGGGTTGATCTCACGCTTGTCTGCACGGTGGCGTCGGGACATACTTTTCTCAGCCTCAAAATCGTCTCGGGCCGATCCCGGATCGCCACAGGGCGCCGTCCGGGATGACCTCGCTCAGATCACTTCGGACGCTTGGCGCCGTATTTGGAGCGGCGCTGCTTGCGGTTCTTCACGCCCTGCGTGTCGAGCACGCCGCGGATGATGTGGTAGCG
>CAZVTK010000303.1:0-2873 GCA_964629765.1 uncultured Mesorhizobium sp. | reverse complement strand
AGGTCGTCACGATCACCTCGTCGAAGGACAGCGCGAAGGCGAGCATGCCGCCCGCGACCAACGCCGTGCCGATGTTCGGGAGGATGCAATAGCGGAAGGTCTGGAAGCCGTTGGCGCCGAGGTCCATCGAGGCTTCGACCAGCGAGCCGGAGACGCGGCGGAAACGCGCGACCGCGTTGTTGTAGACCACTACCACGCAGAAGGTCGCGTGACCCAGGATGATCGTCCACATAGAGAAGGGGATTTCGGCGAGCGAGAAGGCCGAGCGCAGCGCGATGCCGGTGATGATGCCGGGCAGCGCGATGGGCAGGATCACCAGCAGCGAGATCGTCTCGCGGCCGAAGAAGCGCGAGCCGGAGACGGCGGCCGCGCACAGCGTGCCGAGGACGAGCGCGATTGTCGTGGCGATGGAGGCGACCTGCACCGACAGCGTCAGCGCCGCCCACACGTCCGGGCGGTTCCACGTCACCGCGAACCATTGCAGCGTCAGGCCCGGCGGCGGCCACTGGTAACTGCGCTCCTCCGTGGTGAAGGCGTAGACGAAGATGATGAGGATCGGCAGGTGCAGGAACAGCAGCCCAGCCGCGGCCGCGATCTTCAGGCCGGGGGAGGCGCGCTCGCCACGGTCAGCGCGCATGGGGGGCTCCTGTCAGCTTTACGCGCTCACATCGCATCAAAAGCTCCCCGGCGCTTGGCGAACCACAGGTAGAAACCCATGACCACGATGGGGACGACGGTGAAGGCGGCGGCGAGCGGGATGTTTCCGGCCGTGCCCTGATGCGCGTAGACGGCCTGGCCGATGAAGCGGCGCGAGGTGCCGACGATCTGCGGGATGATGTAGTCGCCCATGGTCAGCGAGAAGGTGAAGATCGAGCCGGCGATGACCCCCGGCATGGCGAGCGGCAGGATCACCTTGGAGAAGGTCTGGCGCGGCGTGGCGCCGAGGTCGGCCGAAGCCTCGACGACGTTCGCCGGCACCCGTTCGAGCGCCGCCTGCATCGGCAGGATCATGAACGGCATCCAGGCGTAGACGAAGACGAGGAAGGTGCCGGTGTGGCTGACCGACAGCGAGTTGCCGCCGACCACGGGAATCGCCAGCCATGCCTCCAGCAGCCATGTCAGGTGCATCTTGCCGAGCAGCCAGTTGAGGATGCCCTCGCGGGCGAGGATCAGCTTCCACGCATAGACCTTGACGAGGTAGCTCGACCACAGCGGCAGCATGATGCCGAGATAGAACACAGCCTTCCACGCCCCGCGCGCGTAGCGGGCGGCGAAATAGGCGATGGGGAAGGCGATGACCGCTGAGGCCAGCGTGACGGCCGCCGACATGGCGATCGTGCGCACGATGATGTCGACATTGGCCGGGTGCAGCAGTTCGGCATAGGTCCGAAGCGTGAACTCGCGGTTGATCAGACCGGAATATTCGTCGATCGAGAAGAAGCTTTGCAGCAGCAGCGCGAACAGCGCGCCGAGATAGACGATGCCCAGCCACAGCAGAGGCGGCGTCAGCATCAGCAGCAGCAGCAGGCGCGGGTTGCGCCAGAACGTGTCCGACAGATGGCCGAACAGCCCGCCGCGGCCGGCGAGGATGGCGGGAGCGGACGCGGAGGGGAGGGCGGCGGCGGCGGTCATGGTGCCATCGCCCCGGTACAGCTCTCTATGTTGCCCCCCTCTGTCCTGCCGGACATCTCCCCCTCAAGGGGGGAGATCGGATTGCCGCTCTGCTTTCGCCAATCGTCGGAGGTTGGCGAAAGCAATTGCGACGGCCAATCTCCCCCCTTGAGGGGGAGATGTCCGGCAGGACAGAGGGGGGCGCGAAGGGGCGCGAGCCTGACCGGACCATTCATCCCTCGCCCTCCATGACGTGCAGGTCGGTGGGGCTGAAGGCGAGCTGCACCGCGCTGCCCTCTGCGGGCACGGCCGCGCCGGCCGGCAGCGCGGCGTGGAGGCGCAGGCCGTCGGCGTCGAGCGCAAGGCGCGTCGTCGCGCCGAGGAAGCTGGCCGAGACCACGCGGGCCGAGACCTGCCCGCCATCGCGACCCTCCGGCGCGATGCGGATCGCTTCGGGGCGCAGGCTGGTCCACCGGTTTCCCGCGCCGAAGCGGGCGGAAAAGTCGGGCGGCAGCACGTTGGACGAGCCGACGAAGTCGGCGACGAAGCGCGTCGCGGGCCGCTGGTAGATCTCCTGCGGCGTGCCGATCTGCATGATGCGGCCTTCGTTGAAGACGGCGACGCGGTCGGCCATGGACAGGGCCTCGCCCTGGTCATGGGTGACGAAGACGAAGGTGATTCCGAGCGCGCGCTGGAGCGCCTTCAATTCCTCCTGCATCTGCTCGCGCAGCTTGAGGTCGAGCGCGCCCAGCGGCTCGTCCAGCAGCAGCACCTTCGGCCGGTTGACCAGCGCGCGGGCGAGCGCGACGCGCTGGCGCTGGCCGCCCGAAAGCTGGCCCGGTTTTCGCGCGCCGTAACCCGGCAGTTGCACCAGCGCCAGCGCCTCCTCGGCCGCGCGGGTCCGCTCGGAGCGCGACACGCCGCGCACCATCAGCCCGTAGGCGACATTGTCTATGACGTTGAGGTGCGGAAAGAGAGCGTAGTCCTGGAAGACGGTGTTGTCGTTGCGCCGGTAGGGCGGGATGCCCTCCGCCGTCTCGCCGAAGATCTCGATATGGCCGGCGGTCGGCTGCTCGAAGCCGGCGATGAGGCGCAGGCAGGTGGTCTTGCCCGAGCCGGACGGCCCCAGCATGGCGAAGAACTCGCCGGCCGCGACCGAAAGGTCCACCGCGTCCACCGCGCGGACGGAGCCGAAATGGCGCGAGACTTTCTGGAAGGTGACGGCTGGGGTCATGGGTCCCGAGTCTTCTGGAATGAAGATA
>CAZVTK010000302.1:0-2880 GCA_964629765.1 uncultured Mesorhizobium sp. | reverse complement strand
TGCGCGGGTGTAGCTCAGTCGGTTAGAGTGCCGGCCTGTCACGCCGGAGGTCGCGGGTTCGAGCCCCGTCACTCGCGCCATTTATTCTTTCCATGACGATCCGGTTTCCCAAACGGCAGTTCCGCGCAGCGGCCCGCAAAAGCGTTGCGGAAACCGTCCTTTGCGCTTCTGGTGCGCTTCTGGCGCTTGCGTCGCACTGGGGCCTGCGCTAACCCTCGCCGCGTTGCACAACGGGCCGTGGCCGTCCCCTCGGGGAGGGTATTGCGTCGCGGTTCCTGTCGGCGGCCGGGATGCTATACTGCGTCCCGATGGCCGGAAGGGCCAGAGCAGAAAGAAAGCAGCCCGGACATGAGCGAACTCCTCAGCTCCTACCTGCCGATCGTGATCTTCATCGGGGTCGCGCTGGCGCTGACGCTCGCTCTCGTGGTCGCGCCCTTCCTCATCGCCTACAAGAACCCCGACCCCGAGAAGCTCTCGGCCTACGAATGCGGGTTCAACGCCTTCGACGATGCGCGCATGAAGTTCGACGTGCGCTTCTATCTGGTGGCGATCCTCTTCATCATCTTCGACCTCGAAGTGGCGTTCCTGTTCCCGTGGGCGGTGTCCTTCGGCGCGGTGGGCATGCTCGGCTTCTGGTCGATGATGGTCTTCCTCGGCGTGCTCACCATCGGCTTCATCTACGAATGGAAGAAGGGAGCGCTGGAATGGGATTGACGCCAGCCCGTACCCACGACCCGATCCAAGGCGGGGCCCACGACACCGGCATGGCGATGAAGGGCGGCGCGACGCTGGTCGCGCCGCGCCCGAAGGGCGTGGTCGACCCGCGTACCGGCAAGCCGTTCGGGGCCGACGACCGCTTCTTCACCGAGATCAACGACGAGCTTGCCGACAAGGGTTTCCTCGTCACCTCGTCCGAGGCGCTGATCACCTGGGCGCGCACCGGCTCGCTGATGTTCATGACCTTCGGCCTCGCCTGCTGCGCGGTGGAGATGATCCACACCTCGATGCCGCGCTACGACAGCGAACGCTTCGGCGTCGCCCCGCGCGCCTCGCCGCGCCAGTCCGACATCATGATCGTGGCCGGCACGCTGACGAACAAGATGGCGCCCGCGCTGCGCAAGGTCTACGACCAGATGCCGGAGCCGCGCTACGTCATCTCCATGGGCTCGTGCGCCAACGGCGGGGGCTACTACCACTATTCCTATTCGGTGGTGCGCGGCTGCGACCGCGTGGTGCCGGTCGACATCTACGTGCCGGGCTGCCCGCCCACGGCCGAGGCGCTGCTTTACGGCATCCTTCTTCTCCAGAAGAAGATCCGCCGCACCGGCACGATCGAGCGGTGATGCCATGGCGGAACCTGCCGACATGATCATCCCCTTGCTCCGCGAAATGCGCGCGGAGAACAAGTCCTTGCACGAGCAGACACGGGCAATCCTGGCGGCTCTCGACAAGCGTCTCGGCGGGGTAGAGTCAGCCCAGAGGAGCTATCGACAGGCACTGACCTCCGATACTCTCATGAGCCGTCTGCTGACCGGCGAATTCGAGGAGCGGATCGAGGCTTTAGAGAATCGCGTCCGCGAACTGGAGGGCCACAAATGAGCGAAGCCCTTCACGACCTCGCCGGCTACATCGCCGAGAAGCTCGGCGCCCGGTCCGGTTCGTCCGAGGTTCGCTTCGGCGAGCTGAGCCTGACGGTGGCCGTATCCGACATCGTCGACGTGCTGACCTTCCTGAAGAACGACGTGCAGTGCCAGTTCGTGTCGATCATCGACGTGTGCGGCGTCGACTATCCCGAGCGCGCCCGGCGCTTCGACGTCTGCTACCATCTGTTGTCGCCGCGCCAGAACCAGCGCATCCGGGTCAGGGTGATGACCGACGAGGACACGCCGGTCCCGTCCGTCACCGGCGTGTTCCCCGGCGCCGACTGGTACGAACGCGAGGCGTACGACCTCTACGGCATCCTGTTCTCCGGCCATCCGGACCTGCGCCGCATCCTCACCGACTACGGCTTCGAGGGGCATCCGCTGCGCAAGGATTTTCCGCTCACCGGCTATGTCGAGGTGCGCTACGACGACGAGCTGAAGCGGGTGGTCTACGAGAAGGTCGAACTGAAGCAGGAATTCCGCAACTTCGATTTCCTCTCGCCGTGGGAAGGCACCGACTACGTGCTGCCTGGCGACGAGAAGGCGAAGCAGTGAACATAGGCAGTCGGCAGATCGGCAGTCGGCAGTCGGAAAATCGATGGCGGGCCAGAACATCACAGGCTCGTATCGCGACTTGAGGGTTTGGAAAGAGGCAATGGAACTCGCCGCGGAATGCTATCGGCTGACCAAGGTTCTTCCTCGCGGGGGAGCCTTTGACCCGACCGCGCAGATGCGCCGTGCCGCCGCGTCCGTTGCGATGATCCGACTGCCGACCGCCGACTGCCGACTGCCTGAGGGCATTTGCAAATGACCGAGCATGCCGTCCGCAACTTCAACATCAATTTCGGCCCGCAGCATCCGGCCGCGCATGGCGTCCTGCGCCTCGTGCTGGAGCTCGACGGCGAGGTGGTTGAGCGCGTCGACCCGCATATCGGCCTGCTCCATCGCGGCACCGAGAAGCTGATCGAGCACAAGACCTATCTCCAGGCCGTACCCTATCTCGACCGGCTCGACTATTGCGCGCCGATGAACCAGGAGCATGCCTTCGCGCTCGCCGTGGAGAAGCTGCTGGGCATTCAGGTGCCCAAGCGCGGCCAGTTGATCCGCGTGCTCTATTGCGAGATCGGGCGGCTGATGAGCCACCTGCTCAACATCACCACGCAGGCGATGGATGTCGGCGCGCTGACGCCGCCGCTCTGGGGCTTCGAAGAGCGCGAAAAGCTGATGGTGTTCTATG
>CAZVTK010000301.1:0-2885 GCA_964629765.1 uncultured Mesorhizobium sp. | reverse complement strand
CGCGGGTCTGCGTGCCGTCCAGCGTCGCCACCTCGAAATTGCCGCCGAGCGCTGCGGTGGTCATGGAGATGGGCGCGGTGCAGTAGAGGTCGGCGCCGTTGCGCTGGAAGAACTCGTGCGGCTTGACCGACAGGAAGATGTAGAGGTCGCCGGCCGGACCGCCCCGATAGCCCGCCTCGCCTTCGCCCGCGAGCCTGATGCGCGTGCCGTCCTCGATGCCGGCGGGAATGTTGACCGACAGCGCCCGCTCCTCGGTGACGCGGCCCTGTCCGGCGCATTTGGGGCAGGGATCCTTGATCGTCTGGCCGCGCCCCTGGCATTGCGGGCAGGTGCGCTCGATGGAGAAGAAGCCCTGCGCGGCGCGCACGCGCCCGCTGCCGTGGCACATGGTGCACTGCACCGGCTGCGTGCCCGGCCTGGCGCCGGTGCCGGTGCAGTCGGTGCAGATGATCGAGCTCGGCACGCGGATCTGCGCCGTGCGGCCGGAGAACGCTTCCTCGAGCGTGATCTCCATATTGTAGCGCAGGTCCGCCCCGCGCTCGCGCCCGCCCTGCTGGCGGCGCCGGCCGCCGCCCATGATGTCGCCGAAGATGTCCTCGAAGATGTCGGCGAAGCCGCCGCTGCCGAACGGGCCGGCCGCCCCGCCGCCGGCCATGCCCTGCTCGAAGGCGGCGTGGCCGAAGCGGTCGTAGGCGGCGCGCTTCTGCGGATCCTTCAGCACCTCGTAGGCGAGGTTGATCTCCTTGAACCGTATCTCGGCCGTGGCGTCGCCGGGGTTGCGGTCGGGATGGAACTGCATGGCCAGCTTGCGGAAGGCGACCTTCAGCTCTTTCTCGTCGGCGCCCTTCTGGACGCCCAGCGTTTCGTAGAAATCCGCCTTTGACAAGAATACCGTCTCCGAAACGACAGGCCCGCCGTGTCGGCGCTCATCGCCGGGCGAGCCGGAAGCCTGCGCCCCAAATGGCGACTCGCGTGCCCCCGCGCAAGATGTATGCGGTCAATAGCAGGCCATGGCGTCCAGACAAGCAGCTTCGGCCGTGCGGCAAGCCGAACTTGACGGCTAAAAATATGAGTATGATATTCATCTTTTTGGGAGATCAGCGGCATGGCATGGCCGAAACACAGGCTCGAAGGGTCGGGCCGCCCCGTGATCGTGTTGCTGAACGGCGCTGGGGCGAAGCTTGGCTACTGGAACCGCGTGCGGCCGCTGCTTGCGCCGATGGCCGCCACCTTGTCCTACGACCGCACCGTTCCCGCCGGCTTCCGGCCCGGCGAGACCGCGCTCGGCGCGCGCACCGTGGACGAGCTGCGCGCCTTGCTCTCGGCCCTCAAGCTCGAGCCGCCCTATCTCCTCGTCGCGCACTCGCTCGGTGGCCTCTACGCGATCCTCCACGCGCAGCTCTTTCCCAGGGAGGTGGCCGGCGTGGTGCTGGTCGATTCCACCCATCCGGAGCAGGAGCGCCGTTTCGGCGACGCCGGCAATTTCGCCATGCGGGCAACCCGCAGCATCGCCGCGTGGTGGGATCGCGCCTTCGGTCCCGGCAGCATGACCGAAGTGGTGCATCTCAACGCCATCGCCGACGAGATCGCGGCGGCGGGGCCGTTCCCGGACATCCCGCTGACCGTGATCACCGCGGGCGTCGTCCCGCCGCGCTGGCAGATACCGGCCGACATGTGGGACATCCACCTCGAAAACCAGCGCGAGCTCGCCGCGCTGTCGCCGCGCGGGCGGCAGGTGATGGCGGAGAAGTCCAATCATTTCGTCCCGAAGCGCCAGCCCGACCTGATCGCCGCGCTGGTCCGCGAGATGCTGGACGGGGCGGCCGGCCGCGCCGCCGGAACTTCTCATACGGGTCCGGCCGTGGCAGGCTGACCCGATGCGACCTTTGCGCTACTCCATCAACGTCACGCTGGACGGCTGCTGCGACCATCGCGCGATTCCCGCGGACGAGGAGCTGCATCGGCACGCGGTCGAGAATCTCGACCGGGCCGACGCCCTCCTCTTCGGGCGCGTGACCTATGAGATGATGGAGGCGGCGTTCCGGCCGCAGCCGGGGGCCGAATCTCCCTCGGACGACCCCTTCGCCCGGGCCATCGACGCGGCGAGGAAGTACGTCGTGTCCGGCACGCTGGAGCGGGTCGACTGGAACGCCGAGCTCCTGCGCGGCGATCTCGCCGACGCCGTTCGCCGGCTCAAGCGGGAACCGGGCAAGGGGCTGTTCGTGGGCGGCGTGACGCTGCCGCTGGCGCTGGCGGAACTGGGATTGATCGACGAATACGAGTTCGTCGTGCATCCGGGGCTGGCGGGCCACGGGCCGACGCCCTTCGCGGGGCTGTCGCGATATGTCGAGCTGAAGCTCGTGGGCCGGCGGGAACTCGACTCGGGCGCGGTGGCGATGCGCTACGAGCCGAAATGACGCGCTGACGAAAAAAAGGCCCGGATCGCTCCGGGCCTTTCGCTGTTGGCTTTCGGGCCGACCTTACGCCGACTTCTTCTTGTCGTCGTCGTCGATCTCCTCGAAATCGGCATCCACCACGTCCTCGCCGGCCGCCTTGGCGTCGGCGCGGGCGTCATTGGCGGCGGCCTCTGCCTGACTGGCCTCGTACATGGCCTGGCCGAGCTTCATCGAGGCTTCGGCGAGCGCGTTGGTCTTGGCCTTGATCTCCTCGACATCGTCACCCGCGGTCGCCGTCTTCAGGTCGGCGATGGCGTTCTCGATGGCGGTCTTGTCCTCGGCCGAAACCTTGTCGCCATATTCCTTCACCGACTTCTCGGCGGAGTGGATCAGCGCCTCGGCCTGGTTGCGGGCCTCCGCGCTCTCGCGCCGCTTCTTGTCGGCCTCGGCATTGGCCTCGGCGTCCTTCACCATCTTCTCGATGTCGGC
>CAZVTK010000300.1:0-2978 GCA_964629765.1 uncultured Mesorhizobium sp. | reverse complement strand
CGCAGCAGGACTATCCCGCCGCTACCGTGGTCGACTTTCTCACCGCCGTTCTCACCGCCTTATGCTCCTCGACGAAGGTGCGCAGCGTATAGCCGCGGATGATCGGCGCGACAACGAACCCGGCCTTCATCGCGGTGGCCGCTGCATGGATCGGACGCGGATTGCCGACCGCCGTGCGGCTTCCCGCGGTGGTGACCTTGCCGGTGATGGTCGTGAACTTGACCACTGGCGCGATCCCCGCCGCCTGCGCGCTATTATGCACCAGCGCGGACGGGCCGGCCTGGTTATTGAGCGCACGTTGCCCGAGCCGATCTAGCGTGCCATGTTCGGAGAAGAGGAATTCGAGCGCATCGATGATACTCGACTTTCCGAGGCCGTTGGGCGCGAAGATCGCGAGGCTCGGCTTCTTGCTGAAATCGAAGGTCTTGGGCTGGAGATAGGCGCGAAAGCCTTCGAGCGTCAGTGAGTGGAACAGCGTCGGATCAGCCATCGGCCTGTTCCTTGCCCGGGGCCGCGCGCTCGGCGGCCAGCGTCAGGATCGCCGCCTTAGCATTGACGATGACATTGTCGTGCGGCGTGACGGTCAGCAGATGATCCGTCAGGATCGCGGCCAAATCGGCATCGACATCATCGGAGGCCTTGAGCGCAGCGGCGACGCCGGTCAGAAACGCTTCTGGCGTTTGCACCACATCCGTTTCCTGCACGGCAAGGGCGGCGATCATGTCGAGCGCTACCGCCTCATCTGGTGCTGCTGTCTCGTCATCGTCCACCGATTCCCCCTCCTGCTCACCCGCGAATCAAGCACGACACCATCGTGCCGCCTCTCCACCCTAGCAGGAAGACTAGCTAATTTGGGGCGGAGCGAAAGCAGATTGGTCTCTGCAGCAATCCGGTCAGGTATGAAGGAGCTGAACGAAGGGCCGCTATGCGCTTCTGATATCCAAGTCCGGACCGTCCGAAAGGTCCATGAGGCAGGACCTGAGACAAGGGGCTTAAACGGATCCACAAATGACCGGTTTCAGCATAATCGGACGTTCCCAACTGCGACGCCAATCGGCAGGATTGTCCCAATAAGCACCATTACACCATCGTTGGGCGAGACGGCTACTCTGCGCGTCGCAGATATGGCGGTGACCGACCTGCGGACCGGCCTTTCGGGACAGCTGTGTGGCAGTGGTCTGTTAATGATGGACCAATGTGCATGTGGGGCATCTGCCGGCGTCATCAGAATGCTGACAGGCGCGCGGCCTACATCGTCCGTCCGATCGGCTTGATCCCCTGATACAGCCACGGGCTGAGCGCAAAGCGTCAGCGCCGTAGTCGCCGTCAAGCTCGAAACCCGGTTGGGGTGATGCGGGTGGACATGGCCGGGAAGAGTGATGCAGCCCGGCTAAGAACGCAGGGCAATACAAATGCCGGTGATTGCCGGTCGGATCATCCCGATGGAGCCTCAAGGTCGCCATGTCTCCGTTCAGCCCCCGTGTCTCGACCGCTCCAAACGGCCTCTTCAATGGCCTGATCTGGCCGAAGAGCAGCGCGGGGCGCTTCGACCGCTTTAGCGCAACAGCGTCGTCACAACTTTCTTCCCCTGACGGCAGAGCCGTCATTCCGCGCGGAGCAAGAAAGTTTCTCCTGTGCCGTCCAGCCCCCTTTGGGGGTGCGCCAGCGTTCGTCTCCGGCCGGTCGATCGCCATCGAGGCCGCAATGGTGCGGGCTCGGAAACGAAAAAACGGAGACTTACAATGGCAACCATCGGCACCTTCAAGAAGACCGCCTCGAACGAATTCACCGGCGACATCGTCACCCTCAGCGTCCAGGCCAAAGGCGTGCGCATCATCCCCGACCTGCGCGCCACCGGCGACAACGCCCCCAGCCACCGGGTCCTGGTCGGCCGCGCCGAGATCGGCGCCGCCTGGTCCAAGCGCTCGGGCGAGGGCCGCGACTATCTGGGCCTCAAGCTGGACGATCCGAGCTTCAACGCCCCGATCTACGCCAACCTCTTCGACGAGGAAGACGGCGAGACCTTCTCGCTCATCTGGTCCCGCCCCAACGGTCGCCGCAGCGACTGACACGGGCACAAGGCCCCGGTCGCAAGGCCGGGGCCTTCCCATGTCTGGCGGAAAGACCAGTTCGCCCACGGCATTTTCCCGGGCAAAATCGGCTCAGCCGGCCAGGATCGGAAGCATGGCTTTCACATGGGCGTCGATCCGCTCCAACACGACAGGCGGCACGGCCTCGCGCTCGGACAGGGTCCACCACCGCGCATCAATGCGTTTCACCGTCTCGGCGACGGCTTTGAGGACGGCCGGTTCGGGAAGCCGTGCCCGGTTGGCAAACGTCTTCCAGCGGGCCGGCGTCAGAGCCTTGAATACCCGTTCGCCGCCGAGTGACAGCGCCAACCCATCGGCCGGAATGTAGGGAACGGTCGAAAGCATGTCGTAGATCGGCGCTAGGGCGGGCGTATCGCCATCGCCCGGATAGATCAGTGACCAGTTCTTGAGGTGCATGTCGCCATTGCCCATGACCACCGAGAAGGTCAGCCGCCGGACAAATTCCAACGCGGCAAAGGGCGAGATCGCCACGTTCAGCACGGATGCGATGTCGTGGGAGGCGGCACCGTCATACTTGCGCGCCGGGTACAGGCCGAAGACCTGCGCGAAATCTTCGATATGGATGCGCTGCCCATCGGCTCCACGATCGAAACGTCGCACCAGCAGGACCAACCCTTCGGCAAGTGTCTCGAACTCTTCGGGAATGCCTTCGAACTGGTCGCGGCCGACCAGTTCCCGCTCGGGCACGTCCATGCCTATGGCTTCAGCAAGCGCAAGGTTCGCGAACTCATTCTCCGACACGCCCGGAAAGGCCGTGGACGGGAACTTGGCGATATACTGCCCTTCGCCATCCCCGAGCGGCAAGGTCAGGCCGCCGCCCTTGCCGGTGTTCTTCATCACCGAAAGCTTCATCTGCACGCCCGCCAG
>CAZVTK010000299.1:0-2981 GCA_964629765.1 uncultured Mesorhizobium sp. | reverse complement strand
GTTTTCCGGCAAGGACCCGACCAAGGTCGACCGCTCGGCGGCTTACGCGGCGCGCTATCTGGCCAAGAACGTCGTGGCCGCGCGTCTTGCCGACCGCTGCACCATCCAGCTCGCCTACGCCATCGGCGTCGCCCAGCCGCTGTCGATCTATATCGACCTGCACGGCACCGGGAAGGTCGAGGAGGACAGGCTGGAGCAGGCGATCCGCAAGGTGATGGACCTGTCGCCGTCGGGCATCCGCCGGCACCTCGACCTCAATAGGCCGATTTACGCCAAAACCTCGTCCTACGGTCATTTCGGCCGCAAGCCGGGCCGCGACGGGTCCTTCTCGTGGGAGAAGACCGACCTGACCAAGGCGCTGCGCGAGGCCGTGGGCGCCTGAGCCGCAGGGCCGCGGCACGGGCATGACGGACGAGCGGCACCACCGCGGCGAGGGCTCCTTCTTCGGGCGCCGCCGCGGCCGGCCGATCCGCGAGGCCCAGCAGCAGGCCGTCGACACGCTGGCGCCCGAGCTGGCGCTGGACTTGTCCGCGCCGGCGCCGGCCGCCCTCGCGTCGCTGTTTTCGGGCGACGTCGACGCGGTGCGGCTCGAGATCGGCTTCGGCGGCGGCGAGCACCTGCTGCACCGCGCGGCGGAGAGCCCGCGCACCGGCTTCATCGGCGTGGAGCCCTTCGAGCCCGGCATGGCCAAGCTGCTCGCGGCGCTGCGGCGCGCACCGCGCGGCAATGTCCGCGTCTTCGCCCACGACGCCGCGCTTCTGCTCGACTGGCTGCCGCCGTCGAGCCTCGCCGGCGTGGACCTGCTCTATCCCGATCCGTGGCCCAAGAGGCGCCACTGGAAGCGCCGCTTCGTCGGCCCGGCCAATCTGGACCGGCTGGCGCGGGTTCTGGCGCCCGGCGGCCGGTTCCGCTTCGCCTCCGACATCGAGCATTATGTGAACTGGACCCTCTTGGCGGCGCGCCGCCACCGCGCCTTCGACTGGCAGGCGGGCGGGCCGGACGACTGGCGGCGTCCTTTCGACGGCTGGCCGGGAACCCGCTACGAGGCGAAGGCGTTGCGCGAAGGCCGCACGCCGGCCTATCTGACGTTTCGCCGTCGCTGAGGGAATATTGACTTACCGCGCCCGGGCAAGCTTAGCTGGGCGACTGGCCCGTATCGAACGAGGCATGGCCCGGGACCGGGCCTGGATACGGGGGTCTGAATACGGGTGAACGAGCGCGGGCCATCCGCGCCTGAGGAGGAAGTCTGATGAAGAAGATGATTCTCGCCACGATCGCGCTGGGTGCGCTGTTCGCTGGCTCGGCCTTCGCGGCCGACTACAAGATCATGGCGCCGGCGGCGCCGGGCGGCGGCTGGGACCAGACCGCGCGCACCATGCAGGCGGCTTTGCAGGACGAGAAGATTTCCGGCAGCGTGCAGGTGAACAACGTGCCCGGCGCCGGCGGCACGATCGGCATCGCGCAGTTCGTCAACACGGCGGCCGGCAAGGCCGACGAGCTGATGGTCGGCGGCTACGTCATGGTCGGCGCCATCCTCACCAACAAGTCGCCCGTCACGCTGGCGCAGGTCACGCCGATCGCCCGCCTCACCGGCGAATACGAGGTCATCGTCGTGTCGGCCGCGTCCCCCATCAAGGACATGGCCGGGCTGGTGGAGAAGCTGAAGGCCGATCCCGGCTCCGTGTCGTGGGGCGGCGGCTCGGCCGGCGGCACCGACCACATCACGGCCGGGCTGATCGCCAAGGCGGTCGGCGTCGACCCGACCAAGGTCAACTACATCGCCTTCTCCGGCGGCGGCGAGGCGCTGGCCGCCATCCTCGGCAACCAGGTGACGCTGGGCATCTCCGGCTACGGCGAGTTCCGCGCCCAGGTCGAGGCCGGCACGCTGCGCGTGATCGGCATCTCCAGCGACGAGCGCGTCGCCGGCATCGACGCCCCGACCTTCAAGGAAGGCGGCGTCGACGTGTCGATCCAGAACTGGCGCTCGGTTTCCGCCGCGCCCGGCATCACCGCCGAGCAGGAGGCCGCCATCAACGCCGACATCAGGAAGATGGTCGAATCCAAGTCGTGGCAGGACGCGCTCGCCAAGAACGGCTGGGCCAACACCTATCTCGCCGGCGAGGACTTCAAGGCGCAGCTCGCCAAGGATATCGCCGCGACCGAGGCGATCCTCAAAGACATCGGCCTCGTCCAGTAGGCCGGCGTCGCCATGAGCACCGGAGAGCAA
Organism: uncultured Mesorhizobium sp.; assembly: GCA_964629765.1. Taxonomy (GTDB): domain Bacteria; phylum Pseudomonadota; class Alphaproteobacteria; order Rhizobiales; family Rhizobiaceae; genus RCIO01. The sequence continues at coordinate 754 of CAZVTK010000299.1, read as the reverse complement.
GGCTCGGGTGAACCGCGCCGCCCCGACAGGGCGGCGCTCGCCATCGCGGCGGGGCTGGCGATTCTCGCGGCCGTCATTCTCTGGGACGCGCTGAACCTGCCCGCCGCCGGAGGCGCCTATGCGCGGGTCGGGCCGAAGACCTTCCCGATCGTCATCGGCATCGGCCTCTTCGGCCTCGCCGTATGGACCGCGTTCGCCGCGGTCCGCCGCGAGTTCCCCGAGCGCGAGGAACAGCATTTCCCGCCGCTGTTCTGGATCGCCGGCGGCCTTGCCGCGCAGTTGCTGCTGCTCAAGCTCGCCGGTTTCTCCATCGCGACCGGCCTTCTCTTCGGCGCCACCGCCAAGGCGTTCGGCAAGGGACCGCTGTGGATGACGATACCCATCGGCATCGCGCTGTCCTTCGGCGTCTGGATCGTGTTCGCGCGGCTGTTGCAGCTCTCGCTGCCGGCGGGCCCGCTCGAAAACCTGTTCTTCTGAGGGCCGAAAGGGGCCTCCATGGATACTTTCGCGCTTCTCGGACAGGGGCTGCTCGACGCGCTCGAGCCCATGAAGCTGTTCTACGCCTTGATCGGCGTGACGCTCGGCACCGCCGTCGGCGTGCTGCCCGGCATCGGCCCGGCGCTGACCGTCGCGCTGCTTCTGCCGGTGACCTACAAACTCGACCCGGCCGGCTCGCTGATCATGTTCGCCGGCATCTACTACGGCGGCATGTATGGCGGCTCGACCACGTCGATCCTGCTCAACACGCCGGGCG
>CAZVTK010000298.1:0-3077 GCA_964629765.1 uncultured Mesorhizobium sp. | reverse complement strand
TCGCCACGGTACTTCGCGCCCGCGATCAGCGCCCCCATGTCGAGCGCCATCAGCTTCTTGTTACGCAGCGATTCGGGCACGTCGCCGCTGACGATCCGCAGCGCCAGCCCTTCGGCGATCGCGGTCTTGCCGACGCCCGGCTCGCCGATCAGCACGGGATTGTTCTTGGTGCGGCGCGACAGCACCTGGATGGTGCGGCGGATCTCGTCGTCGCGGCCGATCACCGGGTCGAGCTTGCCCTCGCGCGCATCCTTGGTCAGGTCGCGCGCATATTTCTTCAGCGCGTCGTAGCCCTGCTCGGCCGACGCCGAATCGGCGGTCCGTCCCTTGCGGATGTCGTTGATCGCCGCGTTCAGCGCCTGCGCGCTCACGCCGGCCTTGGCAAGGATGTCGGCCGTCTTCGCCGACTTCTCGACGGCGAGCGCGGTCAGCAGGCGCTCGACCGTCACGAAGGAATCGCCGGCCTTCTTCGCCAGATCCTCGGCGGTGGAGAACACCTTGGCCAGCGGCTGGGCCATGTAGAGCTGGCCGTTGCCGCCCTCGACCTTCGGCATCGCGGCGAGCGCCGCCTCGACGCCCGCGCGCACGTCGCGCGGCCGGCCGCCGGCGCGCTCGATCAGCGAGGCGGCGAGGCCCTCCTCGTCGTCGACCAGCACCTTGAGGATGTGTTCGGGGGTGAACTGCTGATGGCCGCGCGAAAGGGCCATCGTCTGGGCCGCCTGGATGAAGCCGCGGACCCGCTCGGAATATTTCTCGATGTTCATTCCTGTCTCCTTCCCTCACCGGCCCGTCTGGCGGCACCGGATCAGTCTGTGGTGACGGACCCCCTCTTTCCTTGATCCGGCGCGAATGCCGGGCCGCGAACTCTCAGGCAGGTCCTCTCGGGGCAGATATGGGAAAGGATTCCCCTGTCCTCAAGGTGACGCGAAAGCAAAAACGCCAAAGCAAAACGCCAAAGCAAAACGGCAGGGCTTTCGCCCCGCCGTCGATGACGCGTCGATGCCGACGGCCGGTCAGACCGGCTCGCCCTCGGGCTGCGATGCGGCTTCCCCCGCCTCGCCGCCGTCCTGCTCGCCGCGGGCGCGCACCGGCCGGCGCCGCCGGCCGCGGCGCGGCGCCGCTTCCGCCGGGGCATCGGCGGCCCCGTTGCCGCCATTGTGCTCGCGTACGCCGTTGGCGTCGCCGTTCATGCCGCCCTCGGCGTGGGCCACCTCTGCCGCCACCTCGGCGGGGATGCCCTCGATCACCGGCTGCGGCCCGAAGCCCTGCGGTTGCAGGAACTGCGGAGGCTGCTGCTGGAACGCCTGATGCGCCTGGGGCTGATGCGGCTGCGGCGTCTCGATCGGGCGCTGCACGTCGCCACCCTCGTCGTCGCCGCCGTCCTCGAATTCTTCCTGGTTGTCGCGGGAGAACTGCTGCTGCTGGAGCGCCTGCTGCGCCAGCGCGGTAGCGATGATGCGGTTGTAGTGCTCGGCGTGCTGGAGATAGTTCTCGGCCATCACCCGGTCGCCCGCGCTCTGCGCGTCGCGCGCCAGCGTGGCATATTTCTCGGCCACCTGCTGGGCCGTGCCGCGGATCTTCACGTCCGGGCCGTTGCTTTCGTAGCTGCGGGTCAGGGGATTCGGGCCGCGGCGGCTCTGGTTGCTGCCGCTGCTGTTATTGTTGTTGTTATTATTGTTATTGCCGCGGCCGCGCATGCGCCGGTTCTGCTGTTGTGGCCTCATCCGATTCACTTTGCTGAGACGGTTGAAAAATGGTGGCAGGCCGGGCCTTGGCCCCGGGCCTTGCGCTGCTCTCTCGGCGCCGCCGCGATACGCGCGCACGCCATCGCTCCTAAATTTCCGATCCTATCCGATCGCCGGGACTTCCCCGCACGAAGCAGCGGCGTTTTCACGCTACGAGGCAGCTCGCTCTCCGGGAACCGAATCGATACGGCACTGCCTGCTTCGTCTTATCCGGCGGGCGGACCCTATCCGCATTGCCGATCCTTGCCAAGCCGAAATTTCGCACCTGCGTCATCACGCGCAACGCGGCATTTCCAAGCTTTCAGGCGTCGTTCCGCCGGAACATCAGCGCCCGGTCGCGGCCGGCGAGATCCTTCGCCTCGGCCTGCAAGCCGAAGCCGCTGCCGGTAAATATGGTGACCACCGCGTCGCGCTGCAAGTGGCCGATCTCGACCGCCACCGCCCCGGCCCCGGCCCCGGCCCCGGCCCGGCCCCCGGCAAGGTGCGCCGCCGCGCCCGCCGCAATGGCGCGATAGGCGTCGAGCCCGTCCGCTCCGCCGTCGAGCGCGGCCATCGGATCGAACAGCCGGACCTCGGCGGCGAGGCCGGCGATCTCGCCTGTCTCGATATAGGGCGGGTTGGAGACGATCAGGTCGAAGCGCCCCTCCACCGCCTCGAACCAGTCGGACAGCAGCGGCGTGAACCGCCCTGCCAGCCCGTGCCGGGCCGCGTTCGCCGCCGCCGTGTCGAGCGCCCCTTGCGCGATGTCGGTCGCCGTCGCCATGGCCTGCGGCACCTCGCGGAGCAGCCCCAGCGCGACCGCTCCCGTGCCGGTGCCGAGATCGAGCACGCGCGCCGACCCGCGCCGTGCCGCGATGTCCTTCAGGAGCGGCAGCGCCAAGTCGACCAGCGTCTCCGTGTCCGGGCGCGGCTCCAGCGTGTCCGGCGAGAGCGCCAGCTCCAGCCCGTAGAATTCGCGCCGGCCGACGATGCGGTGCACGGGCTCGCCGGCCAGCCGCCGCCGCACCGCCTGCGCGAGCGCCGTCGCCTGCCCGGCTTCGACCGGCCGCTCCGGCGCGATGACGGCCAGCGTGCGGGTGGTGCCGGTCGCCGCCTCCACGAGGATCCGCGCGTCGAGCGCGGCATCGGCGATGCCGGCGGCCTCCAGCGTGCGCCGGGCCGCGGCATGCAGCGAGCGGAGCGTGGTCGGCTTCGCGTCGGTCACAGCCCGCCTCATACCCCCCTCTGTCCTGCCGGACATCTCCCCCTCAAGGGGGGAGATTGGCTTTCAATTCCGCTTTCGCCAATCGTCTCGGAGTGGCGAAACGGAAAAAGCTGCCAATCTCCCCCCTT
>CAZVTK010000297.1:0-3079 GCA_964629765.1 uncultured Mesorhizobium sp. | reverse complement strand
GGATGATCTCGCCGAAGGCGAGCGTCACGATGGCGAGGTAGTCGCCGCGCAGGCGAAGCACCGGAAAGCCGAGGATGAGGCCCCAGAAGGCGGCGAGGATGCCGGCCATCGGCAGCGCCGTCCAGAAGCCGATGCCGTCGAAATGGGTCGACAGCAGCGCGAAGGAATAGGCGCCGACCGCGTAGAAGGCGACGTAGCCGAGGTCGAGCAGCCCGGCGAGGCCGACGACTATGTTCAGGCCCCATCCCAGCATGATGTAGGTCATGATCAGGATGGCGAGGTCGATGAGCTGGCGCTGCTGCGGCGCGAAGAAGGTGGTGATGATGAAGGGCAGCGTCGCCGCGACGAGGAACAGGACGATCGACAGGGCGCGGCCGAGGCCGGGAATGACGGGCAGCCTGGCGCCGCTGCCCGACAGGACGCGGGTGATCGGCCTCGTCGTCTTCCAGAAGAAGACGTTCAGCGCCAGCCGCACGCCGAAGACGATCAGGACCGCCGAGATCCACAGCGTCCAGCGTGTGTAGAGCGCGAGCCCGCCGGGGGCGATCTCGGTGCGCAGCGCCAGGAAGAAGAAGCCGAGCACGGCCGCCAGCAGGGCGGCCATCGCGGCGTCCTTCAACGCGGCGGGAAAGTCCACCGCGGCCGCGCCGGCATTGTCGTTTCCGCTCGCCGTCGCCATCAGACCTTCTCCACTTCCGGCTTGCCGAGCAGCCCGGAGGGCAGGAAGATCAGAACGACGGCAAGGATCGAGAAGGCGGCGACGTCCTTGTATTCGACGGTGAAATAGCCCGACCAGAACACTTCGATCAGGCCGATCAGCAGGCCGCCGAGCATGGCGCCAGGCAGCGAGCCGATGCCGCCCAGCACGGCGGCGGTGAACGCCTTAACGCCGGCGAGGAAGCCGATGTAGAAGTCGATCACGCCGTAGAGCAGCAGGAACATCAGGCCGGCGACGGAGGCGAGCGCGGCGCCCATCACGAAGGTCAGCGAGATGGTGCGGTCGACATTGACGCCCAGCAGCGAGGCCATCTTGCGGTCCTGCTCGCAGGCGCGCTGGGCGCGGCCCAGCGCGGTGCGGTTGATGAGCAGGGTGAAGCCGGTCATCAGCACGACGGTGGTGATGATGATGATCATCTGCATGTAGGACATCTGCACCACGATTGCGCCGCTCTCGGTATTGCCCTGCATGAGGGTGACGCCGCCCTGGATCTGCGGCGGCAGCGGCTTGACGCGCGCGCCCTGGCTGATCTGCACGAAGTTCTGGAGCACGATCGACATGCCGATCGCCGTGATCAGCGGCGCCAGCCGGAACGAGCCGCGCAGCGGCCGGTAGGCGAGGCGCTCCACCGTCCAGCCCCAGGCCGCGGTGAACAGCATGGCGATGATGATCACGATCAGCAGCACCACCGGCAGGAAGGCGAAGCCCAGCACCGATGTCAGGATCAGGAACATGGCGAGCGCCGTGAACGACCCGATCATGAAGATGTCGCCATGGGCGAAGTTGATCATGCCGATGATGCCGTAGACCATCGTGTAGCCGATGGCGATCAGGCCGTAGATCGATCCGAGCGTAAGCCCGTTGATGAGCTGCTGGACGAAATATTCCATGTGGATCGCGACTCCCCCTCGGGCGTCGCCGCGCAAAGCGGGCGCCCCGTATCACCCATGTTCCCCTCCGGCCCGCGGCGGTGGATGCGACGTCGCTGAAAGGCCCGCCTTGAAGGAGCTGGCTGCGTCGCTATTGGCCCCGCCGGGCCGGAAAATCGTGCGTGAAGCTAGCAGCCGCTCCACGCCGTGTCATGTATTCCCTCGCGCCCTTATAGGCGAGCGGGACGCGGCTGTCCCGCAGGATGTTGCGCTGCAAACCTTCCCCTGCGTTGTTTTCCGTGCAGATGTCCTAGCGTCATTTCACCACGAAACCATGCGCGAACGGGTCGCGCCCGTCGATGAAGATGGTGTTGTATCCGGTCTGTCTCGCCCAGCCGCCGATGGAGGGCACGATGGCGTCGCGCTCGCCGACGCGCGCCGCGCGCTCGACCTTGCCCCTGAACAGCGAGCCGATGATCGATTCGTGCACGAACTCGTCGCCGACCCTCAGCCGGCCTTTGGCCGCGAGCTGCGCCATGCGCGCCGACGTGCCGGTGCCGCAAGGGCTGCGGTCGATCGCCTTGTCGCCGTAGAACACCGCGTTGCGGGCGTGCGCGCCTTCCACCGTCGGGGCGCCGGTCCACAATATGTGCGACAGACCGCGAATCGCCGGCTGCTCGGGATGGACGAATTCGTAGCGCTCGTTGAGCCTGCGGCGCAGCTCGGGGCTCATGCCCACCAGCTCGCCGGCGGTGAAGTCGGCCATATCGCGATAGTTCTGCTGCGGCTCGACGATGGCGTAGAAATTGCCGCCATAAGCGACGTCGACGCGGATCGGCCCGAGGCGCGGGCAGTCGATCTCCAGCCCCTGCGAATGCAAAAAGGAGGGCACGTTGGTGATGCGCACCTCCTCCACATAGCCGCCCTCCATGCGGTATTCGGCTACGACCCGGCCGGCCGGCACGTCGAGTTTTATCCTGCCCGGCTCCTTGCCCGTCACGAGGCCGTTTTCCACCGCGAAGGTGATGGTGCCGATGGTGCCGTGGCCGCACATGGCAAGGCACCCCGACGTTTCGATGAAGAGGATGGAGACGTCGCCGTCCTCGCTGGTCGGCGGATAGAGGAACGAGCCCGACATCATGTCGTGGCCGCGCGGCTCGAACATCAGGCCGGTGCGGATCCAGTCGAACTCGCGCTCGAAATGGGCGCGCTTCTCGATCATGGTCGCGCCTTCGAGGCGCGGCGCGCCGCCGGCGACGAGGCGCACCGGGTTGCCGCAGGTATGGCCGTCTATGCAGGAGAAGGTGTGGCGCATGTCTACACCCCCCTCTGTCCTGCCGGCCTGCCTGGCCCGAGCCACTTGTCTCGGCCCGTCCTTCGGCCCCCCCTCAAGGGGGGAGATTGGAGGCGTCTCAATTTTCGCCAAGCTTCAAGGATTGGCGAAAAAGAGAATGAAGGCCGATCTCCCCCCTTGAGGTGGAGATGGCCGGCA
>CAZVTK010000296.1:0-3089 GCA_964629765.1 uncultured Mesorhizobium sp. | reverse complement strand
GCGACGTGTGGAGCTACGAGCTCGACAAGTTCGGGCCGATGCTGGAGAACCATCCGATCTTCCCGGAGCGGGCCAACATCACCATCGCGCAGGTGGTGTCGCCGCAGCGGATCGCCATCCGCACATGGGAGCGCGGGGCGGGGCTGACGCTCGCCTGCGGCTCGGCGGCCTGCGCGACGGGCGTCTCGGCGGCGCGCACGCGGCGGACGGAGCGCAAGGTGACCATCGTCGCGCCCAGCGGCGTCGAGCTCGCGATCGACTGGCGCGACGACGACCATGTGATCATGACCGGCCCGGCCGAGTGGGAATTCTCCGGGACCATGGATCCGGCCACCGGCGCCTGGGAGCGCGACCGCGAGGCGGTGGCATAGTGGGCGTCGAGATCGTCACCTTCGGCTGCCGGCTGAATACCTATGAGAGCGAGGTGATCCGCCGCGAGGCGGGCGCGTCCGGGCTGGGCGAGCTGCCCGGCGGCGCCGTCGTGTTCAACACCTGCGCGGTCACGGCCGAGGCGGTGCGGCAGGCCAGGCAGGCGATCCGCAAGGCGCGGCGCGAGAACCCGGCCGCGCGCATCGTCGTCACCGGCTGCGCGGCGCAGACCGACCCCGACGCCTTCGCCGCCATGGACGAGGTCGACCTCGTGCTCGGCAACGAGGAGAAGCTGAAGGCTCACAATTACCGCGCGCTGCCCGATTTCGGCGTGAACCAGTTCGAGAAGGCGCGGGTCAACGACATCATGTCGGTGCGCGAGACGGCCTCGCACATGGTCGATGCCATCGAGGGCCGGGCGCGCGCCTTCGTGCAGGTGCAGAACGGCTGCGACCACCGTTGCACCTTCTGCATCATCCCCTACGGGCGCGGCAATTCGCGCTCGGTGCCGATGGGCGCGGTGGTGGAGCAGGTGAAGCGGCTCGCCGGCAACGGCTATGCCGAGGTGGTGCTGTCGGGCGTGGACCTCACCAGCTACGGGCCCGACCTGCCGGGGAGCCCACGCCTCGGCAGGCTGGTGCGCGCGATCCTCAGGCAGGTGCCGGAGCTGAAGCGGCTGAGGCTTTCCTCCATCGATTCCATCGAGGCCGACCCGGACCTGATGGAAGCGCTCGCCACCGAGGTCCGGCTGATGCCGCACCTGCATCTGTCGCTGCAATCGGGCGACGACATGATCCTGAAGCGCATGAAGCGGCGGCATCTGCGCGACCACACGATCGGTTTTTGCGCCGAGGTGCGGCGGCTCAGGCCGGACGTGGTGTTCGGGGCGGACATCATCGCCGGCTTCCCGACCGAGACGGACGCCATGTTCGGGAACTCGCTTGCCATCGTCGCGGAGGCGGGGCTGACGCATCTGCACGTCTTCCCCTATTCGCCGCGCAAGGGCACGCCTGCCGCGCGCATGCCGCAGGTGGACCGACGGGTCGTCAAGGAGCGGGCGGCGCGGCTGCGCGCGGCGGGCGACGCGGCATACCGGGCGCATCTTTTGGCGCTGGCCGGCACGACGCAGCGCCTGCTGGTCGAGCGCGAGGGGCTGGGGCGCACCGAGGGGTTCACACTGGCCGCGATCGATGCCGGCAGGGCTGGCGAGATCGTCGAGGCCGTCGTCAGCGGGCACGACGGCGACAAGCTTCATGCGACGGCGGTCGCCACGGCAAGGGCGGCCTGACGCATGGCGTTCAACTTCCTCAAGAAGGTGTTTTCGTTCGGCGCGAAGCCGGATGAGCCGAAGCCGGCCGAGCCGGCGCCGGTTCCGGCACCCGAGCCGCTGCCGGTTCCCGCGCCGGACCCGGCGACGCCGCCGCAGGAGCCGGTGGACCCCGCCCGCCCGCCGCTCGAAATCCCGCCGCAGCCCGAGCCGGCACCGCCCGCGACGCCGGGCCCGGCTACCGATCCGCATCCCGACGTGCCGCACGATCCGCCGCTGGAACTGCCGCCGCAGGAGCCGGTGGAAGTGCCGCAGGAGGCGCCGCCGGACGTGGAGCCGGCGCCGGTGGAGGTTCCGCCCGCCACGTCGCCGCTGGAGATACCGGCGCAGACGGTGCCGCCGCTTACCTCCCCCCCTGTGGGGGAGGGTAAAAGTCGCGTCACCGTCGCGAAGGCAGTCGAGCGCAAGGCCGAGGAAAGGCCGGCCGAGCCGGCGCCCGAGGCGCCGCGCAAGAGCTGGATGCAGCGCCTGCGCGAGGGGCTGTCGCGTTCGTCGCGCGAACTGGGCTCGGGCATTGCCGGCGTCTTCACGAAGCGCAAGCTGGACGACGACACGCTGGAGGAGCTGGAGGAGGTGCTGATCCGCGCCGACCTCGGCATGGAGACGGCGATCCGCGTGACCGGGGCGTTGTCGGCCGGGCGCTTCGGCCGCGACGTCTCCGACGCCGAGGTGCGGCAGGTCATGGCCGCCGAGGTGGAGAAGGTGCTGGCGCCGGTGGCGCTGCCGCTGGAGCTCGACCTTTCCCACAAGCCGCACGTCATCCTCGTGGTCGGGGTCAACGGCACCGGCAAGACGACCACCATCGGCAAGCTGGCGGCGAAGCTGACGCGCGGCGGGCTGAAGGTGACGCTGGCGGCCGGCGACACGTTCCGCGCCGCCGCCATCGAGCAGCTCAAGATCTGGGGCGAGCGGACGGGTTCGCCCGTGGTGTCGTCCAAGCTCGGTGCCGACGCGGCCGGACTCGCCTTCGAGGCGTTCCGGCAGGCGAAGGACGCCGGCTCCGACGTGCTGATCATCGACACGGCCGGGCGGCTGCAGAACAAGGCCGAGCTGATGGCCGAGCTGGAGAAGATCGTGCGCGTGCTCGGCAAGCACGACCCCGAGGCGCCGCACACCGTGCTCCAGACCGTCGATGCCACGACCGGCCAGAACGCGCTGAACCAGGTCGAGATCTTCCGCAACGTGACGGGGGTGAACGGGCTCGTCATGACCAAGCTCGACGGCACGGCGCGGGGCGGCATCCTCGTCGCCATCGCGGCGAAGCATAGACTGCCGGTCTATTTCATCGGCGTCGGCGAGCAGGTGGACGATCTGGAGCCGTTCGACGCCGGAGACTTCGCCAAGGCGATTGCGGGGGTGGCGTGATGGCGATCGTGTCCACCCCCCTCTGGCC
>CAZVTK010000295.1:0-3097 GCA_964629765.1 uncultured Mesorhizobium sp. | reverse complement strand
CTCGCAAGCATCATGCTATGGCTCAAATAGTTAAATCGTCACCACAGCCTAGAGCCGCAGATGCGCGCGTCGAGCTGAACGACCTGCGCCAAAAGGAAATCGCCCGGATGCGATCCGCATCCGGGCGATGAAAAGCAGTGCGTTTGCGACCGGCCGGCAGCCTTCAGCGGATGCGCCGGCGCTCAGAAGCCGGCTGGTAGGCCAGCTTCGCGTGGTAGGTGCAGTAGGGACCGTTGTCGCCGGCCTCGTTGCCGCAGAAGTTGAATTCGTCCGTCAGCGGATCGCCGTTCGGCCATTTGCAGGTGCGCTCGGTGAGCTGCGTCAGCATCAGCTTGCGCGAGATTGGCACGACGACGTCGTTGGCCGGGCGATAGGCCATGCGCGCCGGCTCGGCGTCGAACTGCGCCTGCAACGCGTTTGCGCCATGCGTGGCGGCAACGGGCCGCGGCGGGCGGGGCGCCTGCTGCGCCTTGGGCGCCGGCGCCTTCTTGGCGCGCGCCGGCTGCGTCGTGCTGCGGCCGCGGCCGGCGAGCTTCAGGCGATGGACCTTGCCGATGACGGCATTGCGGCTCACCGCGCCGAGCTGGGCGGCGATCTGGCTGGCGCTGAGGCCCTCGGCCCAGAGCTTTCGCAGCAGTTCGACGCGTTCTTCGGTCCAGTTCATCGGGAATCGCTCCTCGTGGACTCCGTGCGGGAATCCGAATCCGCCCACCGCCGGCCGAAGCCGGGGTTGCACGCCGCTACGCTGGGAAAAGAGTTCGCCGCACGAAATCTTGTTATGTTGGTTGGGAAACTACCCCATCGCTTGACTCGGTGACAAGAGTCCGTCCGAATCCGGGAATCGGTTTTTTCGGTTTTCCCCAACTTGGCCGGAAGGGGAGCCCCGGATCGTTGTCGTCTGTCGCCGGGGCAATTCTTCCCGACTCTGGACCAGCTTTTCGTTGACTTTGCGGCCAGAAATCCTGATATGGATGGACTTCGCCGCCCTTTCGGGCGGCTTTTTTGATTTGTCGGCCCGGCAATCCGCCGGCTGGCCGGGAGGGACCGAGAGGCTGATATGAGCGGTACGGCGCTGTTCGAGACGTTTGCGCGCGCCCCGCTGTCGTTCGACAGGGGCGAAGGGTCGTGGCTGATCGAGACCGGCGGCGCGCGATATCTCGACTTCGCGGGCGGCATCGCCGTCAATTCGCTCGGTCACGGCCATCCGCACCTCGTGGCCGCGCTCAAGGAGCAGGCAGAGAGACTGTGGCACGTCTCCAACCTCTACAACGTGCCGGGGCAGGAGACGCTGTCGCGGCGGCTGTGCGAGGCGAGCTTCGCCGACAAGGTGTTCTTCACCAACTCCGGCGCCGAGGCGCTGGAATGCGCGATCAAGACCGCGCGGCGCTGGCACTATGTGAACGGCCGGCCCGAGCGTTTCCGCATCGTCACCTTCGAGGGCGCCTTCCACGGCCGTACCTTGGCGACGATCGCGGCCGGCGGGCAGGCCAAATATCTGGAGGGCTTCGGCCCCAAGGTCGACGGCTTCGACCAGGTGCCGTTCGGCGACATGAAGGCGGTCGAGGCGGCGATCGGGCCCGAGACGGCGGCGATCCTCATCGAGCCGGTGCAGGGCGAGGGCGGCGTGCGCCCCGTGCCGACCGAGTTCATGCGGGCGCTGCGGGCGCTGTGCGACCGCAACGGCCTGCTGCTGATGGTCGACGAGGTCCAGTGCGGCATCGGCCGCACCGGCAGGCTGTTCGCCTATGAATGGTCGGGTGTCACACCGGATGTCATGGCCATCGCCAAGGGCATCGGCGGCGGCTTCCCGATGGGCGCCTGCCTTGCCACCGACGACGCGGCGAAGGGCATGACGGCCGGCGTGCACGGCACCACCTTCGGCGGCAATCCGCTCGCCATGGCGGTGGGCAACGCGGTGCTCGATGTAGTGCTGGAGCCGGGTTTCCTCGAAGAGGTGCAGCGCAAGTCGCTGCTGTTCAAGCAGGGGCTGGCCGGCGTGGTCGACGAGTTTCCGGCGGTGTTCGAGGGCGTGCGCGGCGAGGGCCTGCTGCTCGGCCTGAAGTGCAAGGTCCCGAACGGCACGGTGAATGCCGGCCTGCGCGCGCAGAACCTGCTGGCGGTGCCGGCGGGCGACAACGTGCTGCGCTTGCTGCCGCCGCTCAACGTCGCCGACGAGGAGATCCGCATCGCGCTGGAGGCCATCCGCAAGGCCGCCGATGCGCTCTCCGCAACCGCCGGCGCGGCCTGACCCTCCATGGCCCTGAATCCCGTGGCCCTGAATCCCGCGACACCCAGGCATTTCACCGACCTGTCGCAGCTTTCGTCCGCGACGCTGCGCGGCATGCTGGACGACGCGCTGGCCCGCAAGCAGCGGCTGAAGGCCGGCGAGCGCGAGCGCCCGCTCGACGGCAAGGTGCTCGCCATGATCTTCGAGAAGCCGTCGACGCGCACGCGCGTGTCGTTCGACGTCGGCATGCGCCAGCTCGGCGGCGAGACCATCATGCTGACCGGCACGGAGATGCAGCTCGGCCGCTCCGAGACCATCGCCGACACGGCGAAGGTGCTGTCGCGCTATGTCGACGCCATCATGATCCGCACCACGGCGCATGTGCGCCTGCGCGAGCTTGCCGCGCACGCCACGGTGCCGGTGATCAACGGCCTGACCGACGACACCCATCCCTGCCAGATCATGGCCGACCTGCTCACCTTCGAGGAGCATCGCGGCCCGGTGAAGGACGCGCTGTTCGCCTGGACGGGCGACGGCAACAACGTGCTGCATTCGCTGGCCGAGGCGTCGGCGCGCTTCTCCTTCCGCCTCAACGTGGCGGTGCCGGAGGGCAGCGAGCCGGACGCCAGGTTCATCGAGTGGTCGAACGCCAATGGCGGCCGCGTCACCGTCATGCGCTCGCCCGGCGAGGCCGTGAAGGGCGCCGACTGCGTCGTCACCGACACATGGGTGTCGATGGGGCAGGAGCACCGCGCCCGCGGCCACAACGTGTTCCAGCCCTATCAGGTCAATGACGAGCTGATGGCGCTGGCGGCGAAGGACGCTTTGTTCATGCATTGCCTGCCGGCCCATCGCGGCGAGGAAGTCACC
>CAZVTK010000294.1:0-3136 GCA_964629765.1 uncultured Mesorhizobium sp. | reverse complement strand
CACCCCCCTCTGGCCTGCCGGCCATCTCCCCCTCAAGGGGGGAGATTGGATTGCAGATATGGTTTCGCCAGCCTTCAAGGATTGGCGAAAGCAGAAACGACAGCCAATCTCCCCCCTTGAGGGGGAGATGGCCGGCAGGCCAGAGGGGGGTGCCGAGCGACATGCCCTCGCCTCAGAGATTTAGGCGAATGGCGACGGAGCGGCCATGGGCGTCCAGCCCTTCCGCCCGCGCCAGCGCGATGGCCGAGGGCGCCAGCTCGCGCAGCTGCTCCGGCCCCAGCTTGAGCAGCGAGGTGCGCTTGACGAAGTCGAGCACCGAAAGGCCCGAGGAGAAGCGCGCCGAGCGCGCGGTCGGCAGGACGTGGTTGGAGCCGCCGACATAGTCACCGATGACCTCGGGCGTGTGGCGGCCGATGAAGATCGCCCCCGCATTGCGGATCTGCGGCAGCAGGTCCTCGGCCGCGTCGGTGAGCAGCTCCAGATGCTCGGCCGCGATGCGGTTGGCGAGCGGGATGGCGTCGGCGAGCGCCGGTACGAGGATGATCGCTCCGAAGTCGCGCCAGCTCGCGGCGGCCGTCTCGGCGCGCGGCAGGGAGGCGAGCTGGCGGTCGACGGCGCGCGCCACCTCGTCGGCCAGCGCCACGCTCGTCGTGACGAGGATCGACTGCGCGGCCGTGTCGTGCTCGGCCTGCGCCAGCAGGTCGGCGGCGATCCAGTCCGGATCGTTGTCGGCGTCGGCGAGGATCAGCACCTCGGACGGGCCGGCGACCATGTCGATGCCGACCGTGCCGAACACGCGCCGCTTGGCGGCGGCCACCCAAGCGTTGCCGGGCCCGACGATCTTCGCCACCGGGCGGATCGTCTCAGTGCCGTATGCGAGCGCCGCGATCGCCTGCGCGCCGCCGACGCGGTAGATTTCCGTCACGCCGGCCATGTTCGCGGCGGCGAGCACCAGCGGGTTCACCACGCCGCCGGGCGTCGGCACCACCATCACGATGCGCCCGACGCCGGCCACGCGCGCCGGCACCGCATTCATCAGCACGGAGCTGGGATAGCTCGCCGTGCCGCCCGGCACATAGAGGCCGACCGCCTCGATGGCGGTCCAGCGCGAGCCGAGCTCGACGCCGATCGGATCGACATAGCGGTCGTCGACGGGCTTCTGGCGCTCGTGATGCGCGGTGATTCGCTCATGCGCGTGGCGCAATGCCGCCAGCGTGGCGGGATCGCACGCGCCTTGCGCGGCGGCGATCTCGGCGGCCGAGAAGGCGATGCCGGTCGCGGCAAGATCGAGGCGGTCGAACTGCCGCGAATAATGGACCAGCGCCGCGTCGCCCTCGGCGCGCACGCGAGCGATGATGTCCCGCACGGCGGCGTCGACATCCTCCGACACCTCGCGCTTGGTCGACAGGAACGCCGAAAAACGTTCCTCGAAGCCGGATTCGGAAAGGTCGAGACGCAGAACCATGCCTGGAGCCTCAGACGCTGTGGCGCGGGCGCGAGCCCGCGGCCCAGGCGGAGCCGAGGTCGGCAAGCCAGGCCTCGATGAAGTCGACCTCGAGCCGCATGATCGCGCCGCCGGAAAAATCGAGCTCGACGGTGCCGGCCGGCGACTCGCCCGGCGCGAAGCGCACGGCCAGAAGCGATAGGATGTCGTCGGCGCGCGCGGGATCGACGCCGATGGCGCGCAGGGCGGTGACGCCTTCGAAATGCAGCACGGCGCGGCGGCGCTCGGCATTCTTCCTGAACAGGCCGGAGGGCTGCTCCCAGGCGAAGCGGTTCATGGCGATGACGACGCGCTTCTGCGCTTTCAGCCACGACACGTCGCCGACCTTCAGCAGCGCGTCCTGCACGTGGGCGGACACGATTTGCAGGTCTTCCTCGTCGAGGGCGACTAGCTTCAGGGGCGTCATGATGCGGGCCGGCTCCGTGCGGGGTCCGGTTTCCTGTTAGGCGTTCCGCCGCAACGGCGCAACCGCGCGGCGGTTCCGCCCGGCTATTCCGACAGCCGCTCCACGCTCGCGCCGCAGGCGGTGAGCTTCTGCTCCAGCCGCTCGAAGCCGCGGTCGAGATGGTAGACGCGGTGCACCGTCGTCTCGCCTTCGGCCGCAAGGCCGGCGATCACCAGCGACACCGAGGCGCGCAGATCGGTCGCCATGACCGGCGCGCCCTTGAGCACCGGAACGCCCTCCACGATGGCGGTCTGGCCGGCGAGCGAGATCTTCGCGCCGAGCCGCGCCAGCTCCTGGACGTGCATGAAGCGGTTCTCGAAGATGGTCTCGACGATGCGCGACTTGCCCCGCGCCTTGGTCATCAGGCCCATGAACTGCGCCTGAAGGTCGGTCGGGAAGCCGGGAAACGGCGCGGTGGTGATGTCCACGGCGGCGATGCCGGCGCCGTTGCGGCGCACGCGGATGCCCGAATTGACCGGCGTGATCTCGGCGCCCGTCTGCACCAGAATGTCGAGCGCGTTCTCCAAGAGGTCGGCGCGCGCGCCTTCCAGCAGCACGTCGCCGCCGGTCATGGCGACGGCCATCGCGTAGGTGCCGGTCTCGATCCGGTCGGGAATCACCGCCACGCGCGCGCCGTGCAGCCTGGCCACGCCCTCGATTGTGATGGTGGAGGTGCCGGCGCCCGAAACCTTCGCGCCCATGGCGTTGAGGCATTCGGCGAGATTGACGATCTCGGGCTCGCGGGCGGCGTTCTCCAGCACGGTCGTGCCCTTGGCCAGCGACGCGGCCATCATCAGCACATGGGTCGCGCCGACGGAAACCTTGGGGAAGGCGTAGCGGGCGCCGACCAGCCCCTTCGGCGCCTTCGCGACGACATAGCCGTTGTCGATCTCTATTGTCGTGCCGAGCGCCTGCAAGCCGTCGATGAAGAGGTCGACCGGCCGCGTGCCGATGGCGCAGCCGCCCGGCAGCGACACGCGCGCCTCGCCCATGCGCGCGACCAGCGGGCCGATGACCCAGAAGGAGGCGCGCATCTTGGAGACGAGATTGTAGGGCGCGGTGGTGTCGACGATGCGCTTCGCCGTGAAGTTGATGGTGCGCGAATAGGTCTCGGTCTCGCCGGCGCGGCGGCCGTTGACCGAATAGTCGACGCCGTGATTGCCGAGGATGCGGATGAGCTGCTCCAC
>CAZVTK010000293.1:0-3147 GCA_964629765.1 uncultured Mesorhizobium sp. | reverse complement strand
GGCCGATTACACGGCGGCGATGGGTCAGACCTCGATCGCGGTGATCGACGCCGAGCCGGGCACCAAGAAGACGTTCTGAGCCGGGGGCGCGCCTCCAGCGGTGATCAATCGCCCGCGACGTCGCGCGCGCCGGGCGTGCGGGCGCGGAACTCCTCGGGAGCCTCGCGGCCGGCGTCGGTGAAAGCCTTCTTCACGGCCGCCACGTTGGGGCCGAAGATGCCCTTGCGATTGTCCCTGGCCCACTGGTTCGAGTTGATGATCGTGTCCAGCGAACCCTGGAAGCGCGGCATCACGTAGCGCGCGAACAGCTCGTAGGAGCGCAGGGTCTGCTCGCGCGTCGCCCATTCATGGGCGCGGAACAGGACGCCGCCGAAACCGCCATTGGAGAAGCCGAGCAGCCGCTCGATGCCCTTGGCCACCGTGTCGGGGCTGCCGACCAGGGTCGTGCCCATCTTCACGCCGTCGCGCAGCGGGTCGTCGGCACGGCCCGGCGGGCGGCCCAGCGTGTCCTCGAAATAGGTCACCGTCTCGCAGCGCTCACCGGCATGGACTTCGCGCAATGCCTGCTCGTCGTCCTCCGTCACGTGCGCGTTCACCACGACGCGCCACTTGGAACGGTCAGCGGTCTTGCCGTGCTTGGCGGCGGTCTCCTCATAGATGCCCCACTGCTTGCCGAGCATCTCCGGCCCGCCCGGAATGCCGGCGCCGATCGACAGGACGCCGAGCCCGTGCTTGCCGGCCGCGATCATGCCCGACGGCGTGATGGTGCTGGCGCAGGCGATCGGGAAATGCGGGTAGCTGTAGGGCGCGAGGTGCAGCCGCGCCTCCTTCAGCTCGAACCAGTCGGTCTTCATCGTGACCGGCTCCTTGCATTCGAGCAGGCGCATGATTGCCTCCAGCGCCTCCTCCATGCGCGGCCGCTGGGTCGAGGGATCGATGCCCATCATGTAGGCGTCCGACGGCAGGGCGCCCGGACCGCAGCCCAGCATCGTACGACCGCGCGACATATGGTCGAGCTGCACGAAGCGGTTCGCGACCATCAGCGGGTGATGATAGGGCAGGCTGGTCACGCCCGAGCCCAGGCGGATGTAGCGCGTGCGCTCGATGGCGGCGCCGATGAACACTTCCGGCGATGCAATGGTCTCCCAGCCGGCGGAATGATGCTCGCCGATCCAGGCCTCGTCGTAGCCCAGCTCGTCGATCCACTCGATCAGCTCCATGTCGCGCGCCATCGACAGCGTCGGGTTCTCACCGACGCGATGGAACGGCGCCAGGAAGATGCCGAACGTAAGTCCCTTGTGATTGCCGGTCTGTGCCATTGAAGTCCTCCGTCACCTGCGACGGTAGCATGCGCGCGACATTGACCGCAGCACCGGCTTGCGCAGATCATCGCTCAATGCCCGAGGCTCCTTCCCTGCCACTCGCGCGCTTCAGGATCGTCGAAGTGAACGACGTGAAAGTGCCGCTCTGCCTGCGTCTTGCGACGTCGCTCGCGGCGAAGATCGCGGCCGATCTCGGCGCAGACGTCCTCAAGATCGAGCCGCCCGGAGGCGATCCTGTGCGCCGTGCACCGCCTTTGCTGCCGCAGGGCGGAAGCGCGCTGTTCCAGTTTCTCAACACGTCGAAGCGCTCGATGACGCTCGATCTTTCGAGCGAATCCGGCCGTGCCACGCTCGCCGGTCTGGTCGACGGCGCCGACGCCGTACTGTTCGAGGAACCGGCCTCCGTCGCGAAGATGCTGCATGCGGGCAAGGCGACGCCCATCGAGATCGCGGCCTTCCCGGTCGAGATGGAAGCGGCGCAGCGGCCCGTCAGCGAGCTGGCGATCCAGGCCCTGGGCGGACTGATGCACATGGTGGGCGAGCCGGCGCGCAAGCCGCTGAAGCTCGGCGGTCACCAGGCTTCGTATCCGGCCGGGCTCACCGCCTTCACCGGCCTCATGTCGGCTCTCGCCGCGCGCGATGCCGGACGCCGGGCACCGTCGGTGCGCGTATCGCTGGCCGAAGTGATGCAGTGGGTGAACTGGAAGGCGGCATCCGGCGCCGCCGCCTCGGGCACGTCGCCAGGGCGCGAGGGAAAGAACTCGGAGTTCCAGGTGCTGCCCTGCCGCGACGGCCATGTCGCCGTCGTCTACACCGTGACCCAGTGGCCGGCGACCCGCGCCCTGGTCGGCGATCCGCGACTCGATGATCCTAAATTCAACACCCGCGCAGGTCGGCGCAAGAACATCGCCGAACTATATGCGGCGCTGGCGCCATGGTTTGCCGACAAGACGCGCGAAGAGATCCAGAAGGTCGCGCAGGACAAAGGTGTGCCCTTCGGGCCGATCTTCTCGCCGGCCGAGCTGCTGCAGACGGAGCAATATTTGGCGCGTGGTTTCCTCGCCGACATGATGCATCCAACCCAGGGCCGGCTACGGCTCCCGCAGCTCCCCGTACAATGGAACGGCCGGTCCTTCGCGCCGCGACCGGCGCCGGAACTCGCGCCATGAGCCAACGCCCCCTTGCCGGCATCCGCGTGCTCGACTTCGGGCTGCTGACTGCGGGCGCGAACACCTCGGCCATGCTCGCCGATCTCGGCGCCGACGTGATCAAGATCGAGTCCGGCGCCTATCTCGATCCCTTCCGCGTCGTCGGCAAAATCGACAGCGACGAGGGCTGATAGAACCACTCGCCGCAATTCCGCTTCACCAACCGCAACAAGCGCGGGCTGGCGCTGAACCTCAAGGATCCCGAGGGCCAGCGCGTCATCCGCGAACTCGCGGCGCATTGCGACGTCGTGGTCGAGAATTTCCGCCGCGGCGTGCTCGATCGTGCGGGCCTCGGCTACAGGGATCTGAGCGCCATCAACCCGCGCCTGGTGTTCGCCGCCATCTCCAGCCAGGGCGATACGGGGCCCGAGCGCATGAACGTCTCGTTCGGCAGCACGCTCGACGCCACCTCGGGCATCGCCGCGCTTACCGGCTACGAGGGTGAGGAGCCGCGCATCTCCGGCATGGACGTGAACTATCCCGACCAGATCGTGTCGCTGTTCGCCACCGGCATCGTGATCGCCGCCGTCACCGAGGCGCGCCGCACCGGCCAGGGCGCGTTCCTCGATTTCTCCCAGCGCGAGGTCGCCTCCTTCACCCTCGGCGAGGAGATTCTC
>CAZVTK010000292.1:0-3151 GCA_964629765.1 uncultured Mesorhizobium sp. | reverse complement strand
GGCAGCCGATCTCCCCCCTTGAGGGGGAGATGTCCGGCAGGACAGAGGGGGGTGTCGGACAGCGGCATCGTTCCTCTCCGGCGCATCCTGCAATGCCATGCGGTTCGAATACGTCAAAAAGCGGTCCGCGACTTGAGCGCGGCGGCGAGGCTGCCCTCGTCGAGATCGTCGAGCTCGCCGCCCCCCGGCACGCCGTGGGCCAGCCGCGTGACGCGCACGCCGAGCCCGGCGAGGCGGTCGGTGACGTAGTGCGCCGTGGTCTGGCCCTCGACCGTGGCGTTGACCGCGAGGATGACCTCCGCGACGCCGCCGGCCGCGACGCGGTCGACCAGCTTCGCGATCGTCAGATCGTCCGGCCCGACGCCGTCGAGCGGCGACAGCGTGCCGCCCAGCACATGATAGCGCGCGTTCATGGCGGTGGACCGCTCCAGCGCCCACAAATCGGACACGTCCTCGACCACGATGATGGTGCCGGAATCGCGGCGCGGGTCGGAGCAGACCATGCAGGGGTCGACCGTATCGACATTGCCGCAGGTCGAGCAGACGCAGACCTTGTCAAGCGCATCGGCCATGGCGCCCGCCAGCGGCGCGAGGAGCTGCTCCTTCTTCTTGATGAGATGCAGAGCCGCGCGGCGGGCCGAGCGCGGCCCGAGCCCCGGCACGCGCGCCAGCAACTGGATCAGCCGCTCGATCTCCGGCCCGGCGATTCGCTTGGAAGACATGGCAAGGAGATAGCCGCGATTGGCGCGGCTGAACAGGCTGGGCCGAACAGGGCGCGGCTCAGTTGCGGCGCGCCAGCGGCTCGTATTCGCCCATCTCGAAGCCCGAGGTCGCAGCGCGGGCGCGCTCCTCCAGCCGGTCGAGCGCAAGCAGCGCCGCAGCCGCGTCGGCGGCAAGGCCCGCACCCGGAGCGGAGCGGCGGCGAAGGGCGCGCGCCGGCATCGCGGGCTGCCCGAAGAGGGTGGCGAGCCAGCCTCTTTCGACTTCGGCGGTGGGGGTCGCAGTCGCAGCCATGGCGCCATCCTTGCACGGTCCTCGCCAATGCGCGAGTCCCGTGCGGGTTCCCTAACCGCGCCATGTTGCAGGCATGCGACGAGTTGGCCCGAAGGTCAGAAAGGCAGCTTCATGCCGGGCGGGATCGGCAGGCCGGCAGTGAGCTCGGCCGTGCGCGACTGCATGGCCTGCTCGACCTTGGCGCGGGCGTCGTTGTGGGCGGCCAGCAGCAGGTCCTCGAGAATCTCGACGTCGTCCTCCTTGTAGAGCGACGGGTCGATCTTCAGCGACGTCATCTCGAACCTGCCGGTGAGCGTGACCTTGACCAGCCCGCCGGCCGACTGGCCCTCGACGGCCATGTTGGCGATCTCCTCCTGCATGGCCTGGAACCTGGCCTGCATCTCCTTCGCCTTGCCCATCAGGCCGAGAAGGTCCTTCATCCGCGTGTCTCCGTCAGTTGTCGTCGTCGTCGGGCAGGTCGATGCCCGGATCGGCCCCGGCATCGGCCGGCATGGCGGCGGCGTCGGCGTCGTCGACGCCGGCCGGCTGCTGGAGGCGCACGTCGGTGATGCGCGCGCCGGGAAACTTCGCCAGGATCGCCGCCACGGCCGGGTCGGCGCGCGCGTCGGCGACGGCGTTGTCGCGGCGACGCTGCTCCTCCTCGGCCAGCGTCGGGCCGCCTTCCTCCTTCGAGGGGATCGCCACCCAGTTGCGGCCGGTCCAGTCCTTGAGCCGGCTCGACAGATCGTTGAGCAGGGTGCGCGGCGCATCGGCGGTGAGCGCGACCTCGATCTGGCCGGGCCGCATGCGCACCGGCCGCACATGGCGCTTGAGCAGCACCTTGAAGGCGATGTCGCGGTGCCGGTCGGCCAGAGCGGCTATGTCGGCAAGCGTATCGACGGGCACGGCGGAAGTTTCCGGCGGCACGGGCTCGGCGACGCGCGTCGGCTCCGCCTCGGGGCGCGTTTCGACGAGACGCATCGTCTGGCCGCCCGAGGGTGTGACTGCGTAGCGCGGCTGCGGCGCCGCCTGCATCGCCGCGCCCGGCGGCTGCGGCCGCCCTGCCCCGCCGTTGCCCATTCCCGGCGCGGGCGATGCGCCCTCGGAGAGGGATTTCAGCGCCTCGTCCAGCGTCGGCAGCGTCGCGGCATGGGCGATGCGGATCAGCACCATCTCGGCCGCGCTGGCGGGGCGCGCCGCGGCCGACACCTCGCCGATGCCCTTCAGCAGCATCTGCCAGGCGCGCGACAGCACGCGCACCGACAGCGCGGTGGAGAACTCCGCGCCCCGCGCCCGCTCGGCCTCCGACAGGGAAGCGTCGCCCGCGGCGGACGGCACGTATTTCAGCCGCGTGACGAGATGGGTGAATTCGGCAAGGTCGGTCAGCACCGTCGCGGGCTCGGCGCCGCCGTCATATTGCGAGCGGAACTCGGCCAGCGCGGCCGCCACGTCGCCGGCCATCACATGGCGGAACAGGTCGATGACGCGCGCCCGGTCGGCGAGGCCCAGCATCTCGCGCACCTGCGCGGCCAGCACCGTTCCCGAGCCATGGGCGATCGCCTGGTCGAGGATCGACAGCGAATCGCGCACCGAGCCCTCGGCCGCGCGGGCGATCATGGCGACGGCCTCGGGCTCGACCTCGACGCCCTCGCGCGCCGCGATGCCCGACAGATGCTCGACCAGCGCCCCAGCCTCGACGCGGCGCAGGTCGAAACGCTGGCAGCGCGACAGCACGGTGATCGGCACCTTGCGGATCTCGGTGGTGGCGAAGATGAACTTCACATGCGGCGGCGGCTCCTCCAGCGTCTTCAGCATGGCGTTGAAGGCGCCGCCCGAGAGCATGTGCACCTCGTCGATGATGTAGACCTTGTAGCGCGCCGCGACGGGCGCGTAGCGCACCTGCTCCAGCAGGTCGCGCATGTTGTCGACGCCGGTATGGGAGGCGGCGTCCATCTCGATCACGTCGACATGGCGGCCTTCCATGATGGCCTTGCAATGCTCGCCCGGCTCGGCCAGCTCGACGGAAGGGCGGTCGACCGTGCCCGTACGGTAGTTGAGGGCGCGGGCGAGGATGCGCGCGGTGGTCGTCTGGCCGACGCCGCCCACGCCGGTCAGCATCCATGCCTGCGCGATGCGGCCGACGGCGAAGGCGTTGGTC
>CAZVTK010000291.1:0-3182 GCA_964629765.1 uncultured Mesorhizobium sp. | reverse complement strand
CCGGCGGCGAGCAGGCGCTGACGGCGATGGCGCTGATCTTCGCCGTCTTCCTCACCAATCCGGCGCCGATCTGCGTGCTGGACGAGGTCGACGCCCCGCTCGACGACCACAATGTCGAGCGCTTCTGCAACCTGATGGACGAGATGGCCGCCTCGACCGAGACGCGCTTCGTCGTCATCACCCACAATCCGATCACCATGGCGCGCATGAACCGGCTGTTCGGCGTCACCATGGCCGAGCAGGGCGTCAGCCAGCTCGTCTCCGTCGACTTGCAGGAGGCCGAGCGCCTGCGCGAGGCGAGCTGAGCCGCTTCGTCCCCCCGACGATCCCGTCGCGCCGACCATTCGCTCCCCCGGAATCGGCGCCGTTCAGAAGCTGCGGCCGTCCACCGGCGTTCGTTCGACCTTGGAAAGGTCGATGCCCTCGATGCAGCGTATGTTGATCGCCGCCACCGCCTTGCCCTGCGGGTCGGTGCCCGATGCGAACGGCGCGCAGCCGCAGGTCGGGCAGAAATGATGGTCGATGACGTGCCGGTTGAACCGGTAGGTGGACATCGCCCCGGCCGGCGTCTTGAGGACAAAATTCTCGCGCGGCAGGAACACCAGCAGATAGCCCTTGCGCTGGCAGTGCGAGCAATTGCACTCCAGCGCGCTGGTCAGGTCGCCCTCGACCTCGAAGGCTATTCCGCCGCAATGGCAGCTTCCGGAATGCTTTGCCGAACCGCTCATGATGCCTGCTCCTCCCGTTCCTACTCTGCCCAGACCGCCAGCTCGTTGCCGGCGGGATCGGTGAAATGGAAGCGCCGGCCGCCGGGAAAGGCGAAGATCGGCCTGACGATGCGCCCTCCGGCCTCCTCGACCTGCCGCAGGCTGCGCTCGAGGTCGGTGGAGAACAGGACCGGAAGCGGCTTTGCCGCCTCCTCGGTCTGGAACCCGCCGTCCAGCCCTTCCGAGAAGGCGGAATAGGCAGGGCCGTAATCTGTGAAGCTCCAGCCGAAGGCGGCGCTGTAGAACGCCTTCACGCTGTCGAGCGCCCCGCCTGACGCCTGCATTTCGAGATAGTCGAGCTTGCCGTCTTCTCGCATGGTGCTCTCCTTGTCGTTCATGGTATGTTCACTTTGAAGGCAGAGTCAAGTCCCGCATGCGCAGCCGCTCCGGCACGCTCGCGCGGCTTGCGTTTCCGGCCGCGCCGGCCTATCGCGCAGGCGCGCATGGCCCTCGCGCCTGCGGAATGGAGATGGCAGCCCATGAACACCATGGCCAAGTGGGTCTACCGCTTCGGAGGCGGCACCGCCGAGGGCGGCGCGGGCGACCTCGAACGGCTGGGCGGCAAGGGCGCCAACCTTGCCGAGATGTGCAGCCTCGGCCTGCCCGTGCCGCCGGGCTTCACGATCACCACCGACCTGTGCCGCGCCTATTTCGCCGGCGGCTCGACCTTGCCCGAGGGGTTGGCTGACGAGGTGGAGCAGGCTCTCGCCGCGACCGGCGAGATCGCCGGCGGCCGGTTCGGCGACCCCGGGCGGCTGATGCTCGTCTCCGTGCGCTCGGGCGCCCGCGCCTCCATGCCGGGCATGATGGACACGGTGCTGAACCTCGGCCTCAACGACGCGACCGTGCTGGCGCTGGCGGCCGCCTCGGGCGACGAGCGCTTCGCCTTCGACAGCTATCGCCGCTTCATCCAGATGTATGGCGACGTGGTGCTCGACCTCGGCCACGAGGTTTTCGAGGATATCTTGGAAGATGCCAAGGCCGAACTGGGCGTCGAGCTCGACACCGAGGTCACCGCCGCGCAGTGGCGCGACATCATCGCCCGCTACAAGGCGCGTATCGAGGACGAGCTCGGCCGCCCGTTCCCGCAGGATCCGCGCGAGCAGCTCTGGGGCGCGATCGAGGCGGTGCTGGCGAGCTGGAACAACCCGCGCGCCGCGACCTACCGGCGCCTGCACGGCATTCCCGACGGCTGGGGCACGGCGGTCAACGTGCAGGCCATGGTGTTCGGCAATCTGGGCGACGATTCGGCCACCGGCGTCGCCTTTACCCGCAACCCGTCGACCGGTGAGCGGGAGCTCTACGGCGAGTTCCTGGTCAATGCGCAGGGCGAGGACGTGGTCGCCGGCATCCGCACGCCGCAGGCGATCAGCGAGGCCGCAAGGGTCGCCGGCGGCTCCGACCGCCCGTCGCTGGAAAGGCTGATGCCGGCCGCGTTCGGCGAGCTGTCGACCATCGCCGGCCGGCTGGAGCGCCACTATCGCGACATGCAGGATCTCGAATTCACCATCGAGCGCGGCAAGTTGTGGATGTTGCAGACCCGCTCCGGCAAGCGCACGGCGCGGGCGGCGCTGCGCATCGCGGCCGAGATGGCCGGCGAGGGGCTGGTCACGCGCGAGGAGGCGGTGACCCGCATCGACCCCGCCTCGCTGGACCAGTTGCTCCACCCCACCATCGACCCGAAGGCCGAGCGCCGCGTCTTCGCGGCCGGCCTGCCGGCCTCGCCGGGTGCGGCCTGCGGCGAGATCGTGTTCACCTCGGAGGACGCGGAGGACGCCCGCGCCAACGGCCGCAAGGTCATCCTCGTGCGCGTCGAGACGAGCCCCGAGGACATCCACGGCATGCATGCGGCGGAAGCCATCGTCACCAGCCGCGGCGGCATGACCAGCCACGCGGCCGTGGTGGCGCGCGGCATGGGCAAGCCCTGCGTTTCGGGCGCGGGCGGGCTCAGGGTCGATCCCGCCGCCGGCACCATGAGCGCGGCCGGCCACACGCTGCGGCGCGGCGACGTCATCACCGTCGACGGCACCACCGGCCAGGTGCTGCTGGGCCGCGTCGCCATGCTCCAGCCGGCGCTGTCGGGCGATTTCGCCGCCATCATGGGCTGGGCCGACGCGCTGCGCCGCATGACCGTGCGCGCCAACGCCGAGACGCCTGCCGATGCGCGCATGGCCCGCTCCTTCGGGGCGGAAGGCATCGGCCTGTGCCGCACCGAGCACATGTTCTTCGACGACGAGCGCATCGTCGCCATGCGCGAGATGATCCTCGCCGACAACGAGGCCGGCCGCCGCGCCGCGCTCGCCAAGCTGCTGCCCATGCAGCGTTCCGATTTCGCCGAGCTGTTCGAGATCATGGCCGGGCTGCCGGTCACCATCCGCCTGCTCGACCCGCCGCTGCACGAGTTCCTGCCGCATG
>CAZVTK010000290.1:0-3214 GCA_964629765.1 uncultured Mesorhizobium sp. | reverse complement strand
TCGCCGCGACGCCGCCGGCCTCGATTGCCTCGACGAACTCGGCGCGGGTGCTGAACGGAAAATCCTCGCCGCCCCACAGGCCGAGCCGCTGGGCGTAGGCGAGATTGTGGACCGTCGTGGCGCCGGTCGCGGAGACATAGACAACGCGGGCGTTCGGCACCGCGTGCTGAAGGCGCAGGCCGGCGCGGCCCTGTTGCGAGGCGGCGACGTCGCCGCGTTCTCCCTTGCCGCCACCGGCGTTCTGCATCGCGTGCGCCTCGTCGAAAATGAGGACTCCATCGAAATCGGAGCCCAACCATTCGACGATCTGTCGGACGCGCGAAACCTTCTCGCCGCGGTCGTCGGAGCGTAGCGTGGCATAGGTCGTAAACAGGACGCCTTCCGGCAGCGTGATCGGCCGTCCTTGCGGGAAACGCGACAGCGGCGTGACCAGCAGGCGCTCCATGCCGAGCGCCGACCAGTCGCGCTGCGCGTCCTCGATCAGCTTGTCGGATTTGCTGATCCACACCGCCTTGCGGCGGCCCTGGAGCCAGTTGTCGAGAATGATCGCGGCGGACTGACGCCCTTTGCCGACGCCGGTGCCGTCACCGATCATGAAGCCGCGCCGGAAGCGCGCGGCGTTCGTCGCATCCTCGCGCGCGGCGGTGACGACATCGAAGGTGGCGTCCACCGTCCATGATCCGGCAAGATGATCGGAGTGAGCCTCGCCGGCATAAATAACGGTCTCGAGCTGCGCGTCGGACAGCAGCTTGTGGATATTGACCGGGAGGTGCGGCCGATAGCTCGGTCTGGGCGGGGCGACCGAAGCCATCGCCGCCGATTGCACCAGCCTGGTGGGGTGCGCCTGAGAACCGGCAATACGGATCGCCTGCAATCCGTATTCTTCATAGATGCCGTCGGACAAACGGCCGCCTTCGCCCGCTAGGCCGTCCTGGGTCTCGTAGGAGAGTGGCAGGCCCTCCGGCTCGGCTATCGGCACGGCCGCAGGGACGGCCTTGGCGGTGCGGTTGATGTAGCCGCGCACGCTGCGAGGGGCGGAAGCCGCGACAGTCGGGACCGTGAGGGAGGGATCGACGGCGAGCCGTGTCGGCAGATGATCGTCGAGCCAGCCCAGCAGCGTGGCGGCGTCCGAGGTAACGCCGGGTGCGGCCGGGAACACGGCCGGATCGTCGGCGGGCCGCTTGTCGATGACGGTCAGCCGCGTCGGAAATGTCGTGCCATGTTTGGCATAGACCGCGCCGTCGATGGCGGCGGAGAAGACGATGCGCCCGCGCGCCTGCAGACGAATGAAGGCGTCCCGCCAGGCCAGATTGTCGGGCGCGAAGCTGGCGCCGGTGATCGTCACCAGTCGTCCGCCGGGCGCCAGACGCGCCAGCGCCGAGGCGACATGGCGATATGTGGTGTCGGCTATGCGGCCTTCGACATTGGCCATTGCGGAGAACGGCGGGTTCATCAGCACGACGCTGGGTGTGACGGCGGGATCGAGATGATCGTCGATCTGGGCCGCGTCGAAGCGGGTGACGGGAATGGCCGGGAAGAGAAGCGACAGCAGGCTGGCGCGGGTGTCGGCCAGCTCGTTGAGGACGAGCGCGCCACCAGCGGTCTCGGCGAGGATAGCCAGCAGGCCTGTGCCCGCCGACGGCTCCAGCACCCGGTCGACCGGGGTGATGGCTGCGGCGTGGGCGGCGACCAGGCCGAGCGGGATCGGCGTCGAGAATTGCTGGAAGGTCTGGCCCTCCGTCGACCGCCGCGTATGCGTTAGCAGAAGGTTGGCGATTTTCGACAGCGCGGAAAGGCGGGCTGCCGGAGACCCGGCTTTGCGGAAAAGCGCACGTCCGTATTTGCGGAGGAACAGGACGGTCGCCGCCTCGCAGGCGTCATAGGCGGTCTTCCAGTCCCAGGCGCCGGTGGCGTCCGATGTGCCGAAGGCGGTCTCCATCGCCGCACGCAGGGCGGCGGCATCGACGCGCTCGCCGCGTTCGAGATGGGGCAGCAGCAGACCGGCGGCCGTGAAGATGGCGCTGGCGGGTTCGGGATTGGAGCCGAGCGGAAGCGGCGCGGCGGCGGAAGCCGCCGCGGATGCGGAAATCAGGGTCATGATGTGAGCCTCGGGAGAGCGGGAACGGACGAGCCGCGCGGCGCTCTCTCTCGACCGCACCGGCTCAAACCCGTTCCGGCCGCCCTCTCACTCTCGGGACGCCGGCATGGAAAAAGCGCCCGACCGTGAGGTGGGGCGCTTTTCCGGGGCTCAGCTCCAGTGTCCGTCCGCGATCTCGCCGGCGACGAGCGCGCGGGCCTTTCGGATGAGGTCATGGCCGCAGGTATCGATATGGCCGAAGAACCTGGCGCGGGCGCCGTTCTCGGCCCAATCGGCATAGGCGCAATAT
Organism: uncultured Mesorhizobium sp.; assembly: GCA_964629765.1. Classification (GTDB taxonomy): domain Bacteria; phylum Pseudomonadota; class Alphaproteobacteria; order Rhizobiales; family Rhizobiaceae; genus RCIO01. The sequence continues at coordinate 827 of CAZVTK010000290.1, read as the reverse complement.
TCGCGAGTCTCGGATCGGAAGGCCCGCATGTCGTTGGCCCAGTGCGGCTTGGGCTCGACGACGACGGTGACGCCGTCCCTGGTTTCCGGCCAGGGCAGCGACCGTTCGCGCGGCGGATGCTGGCGATCCGCCGCGAAGATTGCGTCGACGTCGGTCATGGCGCCTCTCCCGGCTCGGGGCGCACGAAGCCTTCGGGATCGCCGGGATCGGGCGGTAGATAGGCGTCATAGGGATTGCCGTCGGCGAGATGGCCGAAGGGCGTGAACACGTAATCGCCATCGTCCTGCCCGACGGCGCAGATGACGTAGCGCGGGCTGCCCGTCACCGCGTCGAGGCATTCCATGAGGGCGAGATTGCCGTCGCCCGCCGCGCGCAACAGGGTCTGGAAATTGCTCCGGGCATGGGAGGGGATGCTCATAGCGGTCCTCCCTCGCCGGAGATGGTCTGATCGAGCCAGCCATCGGTGTAGATCCAGTCCACGGTCTCGCCGGTAGCGAGGTCGAGGACATGCGCGCCGCCGCCGAATCCATCGAGCCGGGGCTTCGAGCAGGTGTTGGCATATTGGAATCCCCATCTGCCTTTGAGGCCGAACTCGGCGGCGCAGCGGTTCACGAACTGGATGAGGCGTTCGGGATCGCCGGTCACGTCGTCGCGCATCCAGAGTTGGCTACCGCCATGCTCCGGCTGGATCGAGAGGAGGAAGCCTTCGGAGGGCGGTTCCTCCGATGCGCCTTCCTCGGACAGGCGATTGTAGAGATCGAGCGCTCGGGCAGCGTTCTCGGGCGTGCCGACGTCGAGCAGGCACGAGAAATGGGTGAAATAGTCGG
>CAZVTK010000289.1:0-3281 GCA_964629765.1 uncultured Mesorhizobium sp. | reverse complement strand
GGGGCTGACCGTCTTTCTGGTCGAGCAGAACGCCTTCCACGCGCTGAAGCTCGCCCATCGCGGCTCTGTGATGGTCAACGGGCGTATCACCATGAGCGGCACGGGCCAGGAGCTCCTGAAGCGCGAGGAAGTGCGCGCGGCCTATCTGGAAGGCGGGAGGCACTGATGAATATCGAGCACGCCAACGGCCCGATCTGGGAAGTCACCGTCTGGGAATTCCTGTTCGTCACGGTGATCCTGGCCGGTGGCGCCGCCTTCCTCACCGGCCGCGCCAGCGCCCGCATCTGGGGCGACAGCCTGTCGCTGGTCGTCTACATGCTGCTGCTGGCGGCGGCGACGCGCTTCATCCATTTCGCGCTGTTCTCCGGCACGCTCCTGTCGGGCTGGTACTATGTCGTCGACCTGATCGTGCTGCTGGCCATCGCCTTTGCCGGCAAGCGCATCACGAGGGCCGGCCAGATGGCGCGGCAATACGGGTTCGAATACGAACGCCGCAATGCTTTCGCCTGGGGACGAAAAGGCTGACCGGCTTCACCAAAACTCGCCTGAACGCCTTTATTTCCGTGGGGAATTGGGCTTTCATGCAAGCCAAGCGGGATCGAGATTCCGCATCGCGGAGGCCGGGGTCACGACACCTGACCGGCGCCGCTTATGGGAACACTGGGTGTTTGCAAGGGAGCAATCCATGAAGAAGTTTCTCCTGGCCGGCGCCGCGCTCGGCCTGCTGACGGCAGGCCCGGCCTGGGCGCAGATCAAGATCGGCGTGGCGGGTCCGATGACCGGGCAGTACGCGACCTTCGGGCAGCAGATGAAGGGCGGCGCCGAGCAGGCCGTGGAAGACATCAACGCGGCCGGCGGCGTGCTGGGCCAGAAGCTCGAGCTGTTCGTCGGCGACGACGCCTGCGATCCGAAGCAGGCGGTCGCCGTCGCCAACCAGTCGGCGGGCGAGGGCGTGGTCTTCATGGCCGGCCATTTCTGCTCGGGCTCGTCGATCCCGGCCTCGCAGGTCTACAACGAGGAAGGCATCGTCCAGATTTCCCCGGCCTCGACCAACCCGAAATTCACCGACGAGCGGCCGGGCGCCGGCATCTTCCGCGTCTGCGGCCGCGACGACCAGCAGGGCGAGGTTGCCGCGCAGTTCCTGTTCGACAACTTCAAGGACAAGAAGATCGCCTTCGTCCACGACAAGACGGCTTACGGCCAGGGTCTTGCGGACGCCACCAAGGCGTCGCTGGAAGCGCTGGGCGGCAAGGCGGCCATGTACGAAGCCTACACCGCCGGTGAGAAGGACTATTCGGCCCTCGTCACCAAGCTCAAGGGCGAAGGCATCGACGTGCTCTATGTCGGCGGCTATCACACCGAGGCAGGCCTGATGAAGCGCCAGATGGTCGAGCAGGGCATGAGCACCATTCTCGTTTCCGGCGACGCGCTCGTTACCGACGAGTACTGGGCGGTGACCGGCTCGGCCGGCGAAGGCACGCTGATGACCTTCTCGCCGGATCCGCGCAAGAACGAGATCGCCAAGCCGGTCGTCGACAAGCTGCTCGCCGCCGGGAAGTCGACCGAGGGCTACGCGCTCTACACCTACGCGGCCATCCAGATCTGGGCGGATGCGGTGAAGGCGGCCGGATCGACCGACTTCGAACCGGTGGTGAAGGCGCTCAACGACGGCAAGTTCTCCACCGTCCTCGGCGAACTGGAGTTCAACGACGTGGGCGACGTGACCCTGCCGGGCTACGTCTTCTACGAGTGGAAGGACGGCAAGTACGACTACCTGAACTAGTCGTTCGCGCGCCGCGCATGCGGCACGGCATCGGGGCCCGGCATGGCGACATGCCGGGTTCTTTTTTTGGGGGGGGCCGGGTTTTGTTTTGGCGGAGTTTTGGCGGCCTGCGCAAATCATCCGGTTTCGCCGAACGAGCTCGACAAAACCGAATTGTTTCAGTCCGTTATCCTTGATCCATTTCTTTGTTTGCAGTGCAGCATTTTCCGGCTAGGCTGATTTCAGCGCCATCCCGCCAGCCACCGGACCCTCCATGAAGATCACCAAGATCCTCGTCGCCAATCGCTCGGAGATCGCGATCCGGGTGTTTCGCGCGGCGAACGAGCTGGGCATTCGCACGGTTGCGATCTGGGCGGAGGAGGACAAGTACGCGCTGCACCGCTTCAAGGCGGACGAGAGCTACCAGGTCGGGCGCGGCCCGCATCTGGAGCGCGACCTCGGACCCATCGAGAGCTATCTGTCGATCGACGAGGTGATCCGCGTGGCGAAGGCGTCCGGCGCCGACGCCATCCATCCCGGCTACGGACTGCTGTCGGAGAGCCCGGAATTCGCCGAAGCCTGCGCCGCCGCCGGTATCGCCTTCATCGGGCCCAGGCCGCAGACCATGCGCGACCTCGGCAACAAGGTCGCGGCGCGCAACCTCGCCATCCGCATCGGCGTGCCGGTCGTGCCCGCGACCGACCCGCTGCCGGACGACATGGACGAGGTGAAGCGGCTCGCCGCCGGGATCGGCTATCCGGTCATGCTGAAAGCCTCATGGGGCGGCGGCGGACGCGGCATGCGCGCCATCCGCTCGGAGGCCGACCTCGTGAAGGAGGTGATGGAAGGCAAGCGCGAGGCGCGCGCCGCCTTCGGCAAGGACGAGGTCTATCTGGAGAAGCTGGTCGAGCGCGCCCGCCATGTCGAGGTCCAGATTCTCGGCGACACGCATGGCAACGCCGTGCATCTGTTCGAGCGCGACTGCTCGATCCAGCGCCGCAACCAGAAGGTCGTGGAGCGCGCGCCCGCCCCCTATCTGTCGCAGGAACTGCGCGACGAACTGTGCGGCTACGCGCTGAAAATCGCCAAGGATACGCGCTATATCGGCGCCGGCACGGTCGAGTTCCTTCAGGACGCCGATACCGGCAAATTCTACTTCATCGAGGTGAACCCGCGCATCCAGGTCGAGCATACGGTGACCGAGGAGGTCACCGGCATCGACATCGTCAAGGCGCAGATCCACATCCTCGACGGTTTTGCCATCGGCACGCCCGAATCCGGAGTGCCGGCGCAGGCGGCGATCCGGCTAAACGGCAACGCGCTTCAGTGCCGCATCACGACGGAAGATCCCGAGCAGAACTTCATCCCGGATTACGGCCGCATCACCGCCTATCGCGGCGCCACGGGCTTCGGCATCCGGCTCGACGGCGGCACCGCCTATTCGGGCGCGGTGATCACCCGCTATTACGATCCGCTGCTCGAGAAGGTGACCGCCTGGGCGCCCACCTCCGGCGAGGCG
>CAZVTK010000288.1:0-3298 GCA_964629765.1 uncultured Mesorhizobium sp. | reverse complement strand
ATCCGATCTCCCCCCTTGAGGGGGAGATGTCCGGCAGGACAGAGGGGGGCGCGAAGGGGCGCTTGTCCGTCAGCTTGCCCGCCCCGTTGAAAGCGGCGCCATGAGCTATTTTTCGCTTGCCGCCGTCTTTTTCGTGCTGTGGTGGCTGGTCCTGTTCGCGGTGCTGCCGTTCAGCCTGCGCACGCAGGACGAGGAGGGCGAGGTCACGCTCGGCACGCATGCCAGCGCGCCCAAGGGGCCGCATATGCTGCGCGCGGTGCTGCGCACGACGGTGGTCACCGCGATCGTGCTCGGGATCTACCTGCTGCTGACGCGCTATTACGGCTTCACGTTCGACGATCTTCCGCGCATCGGGCCTTCCCGCTGAACTGGGCCCGCTGAACTGGGAAGGCTGACTGGCGCAGGCGCACCTGCAGCGCGTCAGACGCCCGACTTCTCGCGGATCCAGTTGCGGAACACGCCCACGCGGGCATAGACGCCATAGGCATCCTCGAAGCCGCAATACATTTTCGAGCCCGCCGGCCCGGCGCCGAAGGACACGACCCCGACCTGGAGCGGGCCGCTCGCCGTGTTGATCACCAGCGGACCGCCGCTGTCGCCATGGCAGGCGCCGATCTGGCCGCTCTTGGTGCCGGCGCACATCATCGTGTCGGTCAGCCTGTCCTCGAGCCCGGCGGCGATCACCTCCAGCGCGGCCTCCAGCGTGCCGTCCTTCATCTTGTGGAAGCCGTATTGCGACAGCGCCTTGGCGAAATCCTGCGTCGCATAGTGCTTGACGCCCTCGTTGCACATCCGGTTCGACACGATGTCGACGCTGCCTTCCAGAAGGTCGGCCGGCGAGGAGCCGTTCATCATCAGGCCCCAGCCGATCACCGTGCCCGTGCGGAGACTGACCGCCGCGCTGCCGTCGTCGAGCTTCACCACCGGCTTGTCGACCGGGGTCCTGAGCTTGATCAGCGCGATGTCGTTGTTGATCGTCGCCGGGTCCCAGCCCTCGTGCACGATCACCTGCTCGACCTCATGGCGTTCGCCTTCCATCAAATTCGTCGCGCCGGTCAGCACCGTGTTCGAGCTCGCCTCGTGCGCCTGCCCGCGCTCGTCGGTCACGCAATGCGCCGCCGTCAGCACCCATTGCGGCGCGATCAGGCTGCCGCCGCAGAATTGCGCGTAGAACTGGGATTCGCTGTCTCCCGTCAGCCGCTCCGTCGACAGGAGCCCGACCTGAAACGGCCATTTGCCCGTTTCGGCGCGGTTGCCGCCGACCACGCGTTCCGTTTCGCCGCCGCTCGCCTCCATCATCGCGGCGCGCTCGGCCGGAACCACGTCGCGCGGATTGAGCATGGACGAGAGCGGCGCGTCGGCCTGGGCGTGGGCGCCCACACCGGCCGCCATCAGGCCGGCGCCGGCCGCGACGATGATCCTGAGCATATGCATGAATGGTCTCCCAAACCCGTTTCTTCCAGATGCCAGGCGGCCCGCCGCCCCAGCCGACGATCCTTGCCTGCATCGGCCCTTACGACCGGCCGATCCGCACGATCCGGTTTCACCCGTCGGGGCCGAAGGCGAACCGCATCGTTACGCCCGAAGATCAACGGTCACCAGAAAGGCGGCAATATTCCGGCGCGTCGATCTCGGCGAGAAAATCCGCGGGTAGGCAAGCTGTCGGGGCAGTTGACCCGGTCGCGGGCCGGTATCGTGGTGCACAAAAAAAATGCAAGGCCGAAGCCTTGCAATTGAACGCGTCCGATCTTTGCTCCGAACTATCGGCGGCAGCGGAAAACCGCGCCCAGATCGCATCCTCCCAAGACTTTGACCGCGTAAGGGGACGGATTTGATTTCCGCCCGCTCGGTTATGGCGAGCACACTAGACCAATCTCGAAATCAATGTCACGGGAAATGTTGCGTTGAAGGCTACTTCCTGTGCTGCAATGCACAAACCAGAGCCAGTCCTGCCCGGTTTCGTGGCAGGGCGTCGCGGCCTGCCCGCCGCAACAGCGGTCGGGTTTTCAATGCGCCATGAAATGGCTAAGAAGCGCCGACACTTCTTCAGCGCCGAAGGCCGATTCCGGCTGCGGCCTTCCACGGATTCATCATGCGGCTGTCGCGCTTTTTCCTTCCCATCCTCAAGGAGAACCCCCGCGAGGCGGACATCGTCTCGCACCGGCTGATGCTGCGCGCCGGCATGATCCGCCAGCAGGCGGCGGGCTCGTTCTCCTGGCTGCCGCTGGGCAAGCGCGTGCTCGACAAGGTCTGCGCGATCATCCGCGAGGAGCAGGACAGGGCGGGCGCGCTCGAAATCCTGATGCCCACCATCCAGTCGGCCGAGCTGTGGCGCGAGAGCGGGCGCTACGACGATTACGGCAAGGAGATGCTGCGCATCAAGGACCGGCACGAGCGCGACATGCTCTACGGGCCGACCAACGAGGAGATGGTGACGGAAATCTTCCGCTCCTACGTGAAGTCCTATCGCGACCTGCCGCTCAACCTCTACCATATCCAGTGGAAGTTCCGCGACGAGGTGCGCCCGCGCTTCGGCGTCATGCGCTCGCGCGAATTCCTCATGAAGGACGCCTATTCCTTCGACCTCGACTATGAGGGCGCGCGCGCGGCCTACAACCGCATGTTCGTCTCCTACCTGCGCACCTTCGAGCGCGTGGGGCTGAAGTCGATCCCGATGCGCGCCGACACCGGCCCCATCGGCGGCGACCTTTCCCATGAATTCATCATCCTCGCCGACACCGGCGAGAGCGCGGTGTTCTGCCACCGCGACTTCGTCGGGCTGAAGGTTCCCGGCGCCGACGTGGACTACGCCGACGACGGGGTGATCGCCGGGATCGTGAGGGACTGGACGGCGCCCTACGCGGCGACCGAGGAGATGCACGACGAAAGCGCGTGGGCGCAGATCCCCGAGGGCGAGCGCCTCGCGGCGCGCGGCATCGAGGTCGGCCACATCTTCCATTTCGGCGAGAAATACTCGAAGCCCATGGGCGCCTCCGTCACCGGCCCCGACGGCAAGGAGCATTTCGTCTCCATGGGCTCCTATGGCATCGGGCCGTCGCGCCTCATCGCGGCGATCATCGAGGCGAGCCATGACGAGGCCGGCATCATCTGGCCGAGGAGCGTCGCCCCCTTCGATGTGGCGCTCATCAATATGAAGCCGGGCGATGCGGCCACCGACGCCGCCGTCGACGCCGCCGAGCAGGCGCTGGAGGCGGCCGGCTTCGACGTGCTGGTCGACGACAGCGACCAGCGCGCCGGCGGCAAGTTCGCCACCGCCGACCTGATCGGCCTGCCGTGG
>CAZVTK010000287.1:0-3355 GCA_964629765.1 uncultured Mesorhizobium sp. | reverse complement strand
AGCTCCGAGCAGGCGCCCCAGGCCGCGTCCTTGGACGAGAAGCCGGCGAAGCGGGCGCGGTAGTAGAGCGTGCCGTCCTTGGTGAATTTCTGGGTGAAGGGCATGGTGCCCGCCAGCGCGCGGCCGGCCTTGTCGGAAACCGAGGCGAGCACATTGCGCGCTTCCGTTTCCGAGCCGGTCGAGGCGACCTGCACGACCCAGCCGCCGACCGACGAGGTGGTGGCCATGTCGATGTCGCCCTCGCCGATCTCCGCCGGGGGCACCGGCGCCTCGCGAGCCTGCCGGCGCGGCGCGGGCATGGGGAAGGGCGAGGCGACGGGGGCCATGGCGGGAGCCGGGGCCAGGGTCGGGACTGGCGCGGCCGCCACGGCGATGGAATCGGTCGGGCGGCCGTCCGGCACGGGAATGCGGGTCTGCGGCAGCGCGACGGCGGCGGCGACGTTTGCTGCCGCGTTTGCTGCCACTGGCGCCATGGGCTCGACCTTGCCGCGCGCCACCTGCGGGCCGCGGTCGCGCGACGACGCCTTGGGCATGTATTCGCTCAGCAGCGCGACCATGTGGTCGTCGCGCGAGCGGGCCGTCTGGCCGCCGAGCACCACGGCCACGAGCGAGCGGCTGCCCTCCTGCGCGGAGGAGACGAGGTTGAACCCCGAGGCGCGGATATAGCCGGTCTTGATGCCGTCGACGCTCTTCATCCGGGTCATGACGCGGTTGTGCGTGCCGATCCGCTTGCCGGCATAGGTGAAGGAGCGGGTGGCGAAATAGTCGTAGTAGCGCGGGTGATGCTCGCGCAGCGCCATGCCGAGGGTCGCCATGTCGCGCGCGGTGGTGCGCTGCTGCGGGTTGGGCAGGCCGTGGGCGTTGCGGAACGTCGTGTTCTTCATGCCGATGGAGCGGGCGCGGTTGGTCATCATCTGGGCGAAGCGCTGCTCCGAGCCGCCCAGATGCTCGCCCACCGCCGTGGCGACGTCGTTGGCCGAGCGCGTGACGAGCGCGAGGATAGCGTCCTCGACGCTGATCGAGGCGCCCGCCTTGAGGCCGAGCTTGGAGGGCGGTTCCGCCGCGGCCTTGGCCGAGACCGGAATGCGGGTGGACTTCGTGACCTTGCCCGCCGCCAGCGCGTCGAACAGCATGTAGAGCGTCATCATCTTGGTCAGCGACGCCGGAAAGCGCGGCGCGTCGGCGGCGCTCGAATACAGCGTCTTGCCGGTGTTGGCATCGACGACGATGGCGGCGTATCTGGAATTGGCCGAGGCGCCCGACGAAGCGCCGAGGACGAGGGCGGCCGTCAGCAGGCCGGCGAGCATGGCTCCGGGACGGAGCGGGTTTTGCCGGAAGACCCGGGTCAGGAGATGACGCACTGCAACACCTGTCTACGCAAACACACGCGCCGGCTCGTCCGGCCATTGAACGGGCAGCCTAGGGTCGGGGGGTTACCATTCCGTTTATGGTAACCGGGGCGTTCACGAATTCGCGTGCTTTCGCCGCAATTTGTGCAGGTTTTTGCCGCGCGGGGCGCTGACGCCGCGTTACGGGGCTTGACGTTTTGTGCAGCGCACAATAAATACGCCGCATTGCACAATCGCAGCGGTGCCAACGACGCCGCGCGGCAGCCGAAGGAAACGCTCATGTTCACCACCTACGAAGACACCACCCGCCTTGGCAAAGAGATGATGGACAACGGCCTGAAGAGCCTCGCCAGCGTCCAGAAGACGGCGCAGGCGATCGCGCTGGAGGCCGGCGAGTATTCCAAGAAGTCGATGGAGAGCGGCGCGAGCGCTTTCGAGAAGCTGTTCGCCGCCCGGTCCGCCGAGAAGGCGATCGAGATCCAGACCGACTATCTGAAGCAGAGCTACGAGGGCTTCGTCGCCCAGTCCACCAAGATGGGCGAGCTGTTCACCCAGATCGCCAAGGACGCCTACAAGCCGTTCGAGCAGGTCGTCGCCAAGGCGAAGTGATTCCCGGCCGGGTCCGCCCAAAGCCGCAATCTTCTTTCGAGCCCGTCCGCGCCTCCCGCGCGGGCGGGTTTTGTCTTTTGCGCGGCCGCTCGGGCGGCGCGCCGATCACGAATCGATATCGGCCTGCCTATCGCGCCACCTTCCCCGGCGTCCAGCTTCGCACCATATTGTCAGCGCAGGATAAGGGCTTACAATCCTGCGTCGCGTCCCTACATCTCGGTCCTCACCGGGGTGCGGGCCAGCGGGACATGGAAGGCGAGAACGGCAATGGTGCCGGTCCTAATTCCTTGACGGACAAGGGGACGGGACAAGGGCATGGCGAGAATGAGCGAGCGTGACGACGAAGGCGGGCAGGGCGGCGGCGGCCGCGGCACCGCCGTCATCACCCGCACCCGGGCGAAGACCAAGAAGCCCAGCCTCTATCGTGTCCTCCTGCTCAACGACGACTACACGCCGATGGAGTTCGTCGTTCACGTTCTGGAGCGGTTCTTCCAGAAGGACCGCGACGCCGCCACGCGCATCATGCTGCATGTCCACAATCACGGCGTGGGCGAGTGCGGCATCTACACATTCGAGGTGGCCGAGACGAAAGTGTCCCAGGTCATGGATTTCGCCCGTCAGAATCAGCATCCGCTGCAATGCGTGATGGAGAAGAAGTAGCGAGGTTACTCACGAATGCCGGCTTTCTCCCAAGGGCTGGAAAGGGCGCTCCACCAGGCGCTGACTTTCGCGAACGAACGTCATCACGAATATGCGACGCTGGAGCACCTGCTTCTGGCGCTGCTGGACGACAGCGACGCGGCCGCCGTCATGAAGGCGTGCAACGTCGATCTCGACGACCTGCGCAAGACGCTGGTCAACTACATCGACGCCGAGCTGGACAATCTCGTCACCGGCTATGACGAGGATTCCAAGCCGACCGCCGGCTTCCAGCGCGTGATCCAGCGCGCGGTGATCCACGTCCAGTCCTCGGCCCGCGAGGAGGTGTCGGGCGCCAACGTGCTGGTGGCCATCTTCGCCGAGCGCGAGAGCCACGCCGCCTACTTCCTGCAAGAGCAGCAGATGACGCGCTACGACGCGGTCAACTACATCAGCCACGGCATCGCCAAGCGCCCCGGCTCGTCCGAGAACCGCGCGCCGCGCGGCGCCGAGGACGAGAGCCCGTCGCAGAGCGGCGAGCAGCAGAGCGAGGACGGCGGCAAGAAGAAGCAGCAGGACGCGCTGTCGGCCTATTGCGTCAACCTCAACAAGAAGGCGCGGGCCGGCAAGATCGACCCGCTGATCGGCCGCGAGAGCGAGATCAACCGCACGATCCAGGTCCTGTGCCGTCGCTCCAAGAACAACCCGCTCTATGTGGGCGATCCCGGCGTCGGCAAGACGGCCATCGCCGAGGGGCT
>CAZVTK010000286.1:0-3402 GCA_964629765.1 uncultured Mesorhizobium sp. | reverse complement strand
CGGGCAGATCCAGGGCTTCTTCGACATCCCCACCGACAATTTGTTCTCCGCGCCGGTGCTGGCGCGCGACATCAAGGCCCACTACCAGCTTTCCAACGTGATGGTCGTGTCGCCCGACGTCGGCGGCGTGGTGCGCGCGCGCGCGGTGGCCAAGCGCATCGACGCGCAGCTCGCCATCGTCGACAAGCGCCGCGAGCGGCCGGGCGAATCGGAGGTGATGAACGTCATCGGCGACGTCAGCGGCAAGGACTGCCTGCTGATCGACGACATCGTCGATTCGGGCGGCACGCTGTGCAACGCCGCCGAGGCGCTGCTGGAGAAGGGCGCGACCAGCGTCACCGCCTACATCACCCACGGCGTGCTGTCGGGCGGCGCGGTGGCGCGCATCACCGGCTCCAAGCTGAAGGAGCTGGTCATCACCGATTCCATCCAGCCGACCTCCAGCGTCGAGAGCGCGCGCAACATCCGCGTCGTCACCATCGCCGACCTCATCGGCGAGGCGATCTCGCGCACGGCGACCGAGGAATCGGTGTCCAGCCTGTTCGACTGAGCACCGCTCAGGCGCGGCGGCGGACCAGCAGGAAGCCGGCCGAGACGACGCCGACAGCGGCGAAGGCGGCCAGATAGAGCGCCGGAAACGGCAGGCCGCGCGCCACGTTCACCAGCACGGCAACCGCCACGCCGATGCCGTAGGCCGCGCCCAGCAGGTGCGCCTGCGCCGTCAGGCGCGCGTCGCGGGCGGCGAGCAGGAAGACCGCCGCCACCGCCATCAGCATCGCCGCGATCAGACGCGAGGTCAGCGGGTCGGACGGCCAGGGGAAGGCCAGCGGCCACGGCGCGGCGGGGGCCACGAACAGCGCGACGCCCCAGACGGCGAGGACGGCGCCCGCCGCGTTCAGCCAGCCGGCCTCGGCGCCTTTCGGCCGCGCGGCGGCGGGGCCGCCCCGGCCGTCGCGGCAGGCGGCGAGCGCAGCGACGCTCAGGACGACGACGGTCGCGAAGAAGCTCCAGCTGATCGGCGCGGAAAAATCGAAGCGGTCGAGATGCAGGAGCACGATGGCCACGGCCAGCGGCGCGAGATAGATCGCGGTCATCACCGCGTGCAGCCATGCGCGCGCCGGCGAGGGGCGCTCCAGCGCGAGGATGCCGGTGATCCCGAACGCGGTCGCGGCCGCGCCGAGCATGCGCGAGGCGAGCGGCGGCAGGTTCCACGCGAAGGACACTTCCACGTCCTGCCACCAGAAGACGGCGCCGATCAGCCCGCCGACCGTGGTTGCGATGAGCGTGAAACGCGCGGCGGGCGAGAGCTGCGGCAGGCGGGCCCACCAGCGCCACCAGGCGAGGACGAGGCCGGCGAGGAACAGCGCGCCGCCGACGAGAAGCCAGATCGTTTCCATTGGCGCCTCCCGCCATGCCCGCGTTTCGCCCTCGCCGCGGCTCGCGGGCCGCCTCTAGAGCCTGTTATGAACCATGGATGGGACTGCGCTGCTGCCGATTTTGGCCCGCCCGGCAGGAGCCGGTCGCAGACCGGTATCGGGAATACCTGCAAGACCGGCGACGAACCGGTGGGCCAAAAGCGGCGCAGCCCGAAGGGTTGAGCGGCGAAGGCCGCCTGATGCGTCGAAAGGCTTGCCGGTATGCCCGATACCGGCCTGCGCCTTTCTCCTGTCATGCGCTCCTTCAACCCTCAACGCAGCCTCCATCCAGGGTCCATAACAGGCTCTAGGGGCAGGTCTCGTAGGTGCCCGGTATCGGCTCGCCGACCGCGCAGATGATGCCGCCCCAGTGATAGCCCTCGCGGTTGCCGCGATATTCGATCCTGAACCACAGGAAGCCGTCCTGCTCGACATGCGTCGGCTCGATGAGCGTGATACTCTCTCCTTCGGCCAGCGTCGCCAGCCGCGCATGCTGCTTGCCCGGCCCGGCGCGGACGATGCCGCCCCACGAGCCGGCGAGTATGGGGTAGGGGATGGACCCGTCGATCTCCGGCTCGCTGCCGCCTTCCGAATCGCCTGCTTTGCAGAGCGCGTCGGCGGCAAAGCTCGCCTCCATCCATTCGTTTCCCTTTGGATATTCGTGGATGAACGTCGTCAGGTCGTCCTCATAGGTGCGCGCCAGGAAATCCATCGCCGCCTTGCCCAGTGGCTCGAACTGCTCGATCAGGCATGCGCAGTGCAGGCCCGCATCGGCCGGATCGACATCCGGGTCGAGGCCCGCCTGATAGTAGTTGTCGCAGGCGGCGTCGAATTTCGGCGAGATCGAATCGACCGAGGACACGGCCGGCCGCAGGGGCACGGCGACAGCCAGCGCGAGGCTGGCGACGAGAGCGAGGCGGCGCATCTGCGGGGGGCACTCCGAATGAGATGTCGCGAGGTAAGCAGAAGCGCGGCGCGGTGTCGATAGGCACGTGCGCGGAACCCGATCCCGCGGCGGCATCCGCCTTTCGGCCTTGCCATTGGCCTGCCCGTCCTGCCATCTCCTGACAACCTGATGTCAGGAGGCAGCCGCTCCGCGCCGGCGGACGCAAGGCCAGCCTTCCAAAGCGGGAGGACTCCGCCCATATTCCCCCCATGGCCAGATCATCCGCGAAGAAGCCCGCCTCGACCGGCGGCGACAAGGCATTCGGCGCCCGCGAGCGCCGCAGCCCGCTCACCGACTTCCTCGGCGCCTCCGAGCCGCTGGACCGCGCGAACGACGGGTTCGGCGAGGCGCCGCAGGCGAAATTCGAAGGCGCGCCCTTGAGCGGCCCGGTTTCCGGCTGGGCCGAGCAGATCGCCAGGGAGGCGGAAAAGGAAGGACGCGACGCTTCTACCTCCCCCTCGATGGGGGAGGTCGCGAAACGGAGCGGAGCGGGTGGGGGTGACAAGCCAAAACGCATCCCCGAGCGCTCGTCCGCGCCCACAAAATCGGCGCGCGGCACCTCGATGGGCGGCGCGGCGAGCCCGCGCGAACGCGCGGCCGCCGGCCTCAACCCCGTCGCCGGCCTCGACATCGCGCTGGAGGACGCCGAGACGCTGTCCTCGTCGGGCGTCACCGCCACCGTCGCGGCGCTGTCCAGGCTGATCGAGGGCGGCGACCCCAACATCCAGCGCGACCCCTGGGTGCCGCACCGGCCGGCGCGGCCGGAAAAGTCCGAGGGCGGCATCGCCATCCGCATGGAGACGGCGTTCAAACCCTCCGGCGACCAGCCCACCGCCATCGCCGACCTCGTGGAAGGCGCCAACCGGCAGGACCGCACGCAGGTGCTGCTCGGCGTCACCGGCTCGGGCAAGACCTTCACCATGGCCAAGGTGATCGAGGAGACGCAGCGCCCGGCGCTGGTCCTCGCCCCGAACAAGACTCTCGCCGCCCAGCTCTATGGTGAGTTCAAGAGCTTCTTCCCCGACAACGCGGTCGAGTATT
>CAZVTK010000285.1:0-3433 GCA_964629765.1 uncultured Mesorhizobium sp. | reverse complement strand
CTCGACATCGGCAAGTTCGGCGGCCTCGCCGAGACGATGGACGAGGCGATCCGCTACCCGATCGTGACCGCGCGCGACGGCGACGAGAAGGCGCCTTGCGTGCTCGCCGGCCCGACCTGCGATTCGGCCGACGTGCTCTACGAGAAGACGCCGTACCCGCTGCCGCTATCGCTGACCATCGGCGACGAGGTGCTGATCGAGGGCACCGGCGCCTATACGACGACCTACTCGGCCGTCGCCTTCAACGGCTTCGAGCCGCTCCGATCCTATGTGATCTGAGAGGCTTGCGCCTCTCGGAACTTTCCGCCGCCGGGGAGGCTTTCCCGGCGACGGGCTCGCTCGTGGAACCAGTTCTGCTTGTGAAGGTTCGGATTCGATGAACGTTTCTGCCGCTGAAATCGCTGTCGAGGCACCGAAGCTGCCGATCTCCCCCCTTGAGGGGGAGCTGGGCGGCAGCCCAGAGGGGGGTGCTGTCCCGCTGTCGTCTCATTTCGGCCCCGCCGCCAACGACGCAGGGCCGCGCTCCACGCTGCCCCCCTCTGCCCTGCCGGGCATCTCCCCCTCAAGGGGGGAGATCGGCAGCGTCGACGCGTGCGCCATCTCGACCGAGACCGCCGGCGACGTCGCTCCACGCGACCGCCTGCTCGACCGCGCCATGAAGCCCAACTGGCGCAGGAAGTCGTCGGAGAAGATCCGCCGGGGCCGGCAAGCCGCGCTCGCCTTCGTCGCGCGCGACGCGGCGGGCGCGGTGGTGGGCACCGTGCGCCTGTGGGACATCGCTTTCGCGGACAAGACGGCGGGCGCCGGCGGACCTGCCGGGCGGGGCGGCGCAGGCGCGCTCCTGCTCGGCCCGCTCGCCGTCGACCCTTCCCTGCGCTCCGCCGGCATCGGCGGGGCGCTGATGCGCGCGGCCATCGCCGCGGCGCGGCAGGCCGGCCATGGCGCGATCGTGCTGGTGGGCGACGCGGAATATTATGCGCGCTTCGGCTTCTCGGCGGACAGGACTGGCGCTTTGGCGATGCCCGGCCCGTTCGAGAAGCACCGGCTGCTGGCGCTGGAGCTGGCGCCCGGCGCGCTGGACGATGCCGCGGGCGTCATTCGCCCAGCGGGTCGTCCCGTGAGCCGCGGCAAGGTCGCCCGCGCCGCGTGAGGACGCGCCCGGCATCGGCCAAGAAGCAGGGCGCGATCGGATCGCGCCCCGTGCAGCAGTGAATGCGAGACTCAGATGACCTGGCTGAGCTGCATGGCCACCGTCAGGTCGCCCTCGATCTTCAGCTTGCCGGACATGTAGGCCATGGTCGGGTTCAACTCGCCGGCCATCATCGCCTCCAGATTGTCCTTGGTCAGCTTGATGGTGCAGTCGGCCTCCGCATCGGTGGTCGACACGGAACTGCCGTCGATCACGATCACGCCGTCGCCGCCCATGTCGAACTTGACCGAGCGGCTGAAATCGCTGCCCTCGGCCTTGGAACGAATGGTGTCGGCGATCTCCTGAAGTGTCATGCGGCTTCTCCGGAACTGGTGGCCCGCACGGCGGCGCGTGCAGGAGGGCTTGCGAATATCGGATGCGGAAATAGCAGCCGATTGACGTTTACGTCAATGCGAATTAGCGTTTCCGGAAGTCTGGTCAAGACCGCGAAGCGGCGTGGCCGAGGCGCCGGAGCCGGCGCCGCGCGAACGGGAGGAGCGGTCGTGCCGGAACTATCGCCCTGTGCGGCGCTGCCCTGTGTGATGTCACCCTATCCAAGGGGCCGCCGCTGATGGCTGCCCTCGGCACGGCGCTGTCGCCGGCGTCGGGCGCCTTTCGCGCCAATGCGGACGCGATGGCGGGCAAGCTCGCCGAAATCCGCCGGCTGGAGCAGGCCGTGCGCGACAATTCCGCCTCCCGCCGCGAGACGTTCGACAAACGCGGCCAGATCCTGCCCCGCGAGCGGGTCGAGCGCCTGCTCGACCGCGGCCAGCCCTTTCTCGAGCTCGCCTCGCTGGCGGGCTGGCGCATGCATGACGACGACGGCGGAAAAAACATCATGGGCGGCGGCTCCATCGCCGGCATCGGCGTCGTCGCCGGCCGGCGCGTCGTCGTGTCCGCCTCCGACAGCGGCATCAAGGGCGGCACCATCCCGCCCATGGGGCTGAAGAAGGCGCTGCGGCTTCAGGAGATCGCGCTGGAGAACCGGCTGCCCTTCGTGCATCTGGTCGAAAGCGGCGGGGCGAACCTCAACTACCAGGCCGAGATGTTCGTGGAGGGCGGCCGTTCCTTCGCCAACCAGGCGCGGCTTTCGGCCGCCGGCATCCCGCAGATCGCGGTCGTGCACGGCTCGTCCACGGCGGGCGGGGCCTACCTGCCCGGCCTGTCGGACTATGTCGTGCTGGTGCGCGGCCGGACGAAAATCTTCCTTGCCGGGCCGCCTCTCGTGAAGGCGGCCATCGGCGAGGATGCCGACGAGGAGGCGCTGGGCGGCGCCGACATGCACGGCACCCTCACCGGGCTCGGCGAATACACCGCCGAGGACGACCGGCAGGCGCTGGCCATCGCCCGCGACATCTTGCGCAACCTCACCTGGGATTCCGCTGGGGATGGGGTCGGCCCGCGTAAAACCGTGCCGCCGCCGCTGTTCGACGCCGAGGAGCTGATGGGCATCGTGCCGGCCGACGAGAAGGCGGGCTTCGACATGCGCGAGGTCATCGCCCGCGTGGTGGACGGTTCCGGTTTCCTCGAATTCAAGGCGGCCTACTCGCCCGACACGGTGTGCGGCCACGCCGCCATCGAGGGTTTTCGCGTCGGTATCGTCGCCAATAACGGGCCGATCATGCCCACCGGCTCGCTCAAGGCGGCGCAGTTCATCCAGCTCAACGACCAGTCCGGCACGCCGCTGGTCTTCCTGCAAAACACCACCGGCTACATGGTCGGCACGGATGCCGAGCGCGCCGGTGCCGTCAAGCACGGTTCGAAGATGATCCAGGCCGTCGCCAACGCGCGCGTGCCGAAATTCACCATCCTCATCGGCGGCTCGTTCGGCGCGGGCAATTACGGCATGTGCGGGCGCGGTTTTTCGCCGCGCTTCATCTTCGCGTGGCCGTCGGCGCGCACCGCCGTCATGGGCGGCGAGCAGGCGGCGAAGGTGATGGAGATCGTCGCGCGCGGCAAGGCGGCGCGGGAAGGCGCGAAGATAGACGAGGCGGCGCTGGCGAAACAGTCCGCCATGATCCGCGGCGGCGTCGAGGCGCAGTCCACGGCGCTGTTCTCCACCGCGCGGCTGTGGGACGACGGCATCATCGACCCGCGCGACACGCGAAGGGTGCTCGGCCTGTGCCTCGCCGTCGCTGCCGAGGGGGACGCAAGGACGCTCAGGCCGAACGCGTTCGGCGTGGCGAGAGGGTAGTCGATTGAGCGCCTGTCGCACCCCCCTCTGGCCTGCCGGCCATCTCCCCC
>CAZVTK010000284.1:0-3484 GCA_964629765.1 uncultured Mesorhizobium sp. | reverse complement strand
TCTTGCCCTTGCGGCGCTGGCCGTGCTGGCCGGGGCCGTACTGGCGCTTGTTGACTGGTGATTTCGGACGGCCCCAGAGGTTCTGGCCGAAACGGCGGTCCGACTTGTATTTAGCTTGGATACGCTTCGTCATGCGCGGTTAGCGCCTTCTTCTTCTGACGGGGCCCGGCAACCTCACAAACGAGATTGCGACTACCCTGGCGGTTCGCCCGTCACCCAGTATGTCCCGCCCCCGGAACGAGCCGGGGCGCGGGAAAGCGGGGCTTTTGATGGATCAGGGGCGGGAAGTCAACCAGAGGGCGGCGGCGGGCGCGGGGTGCTGAGCTGGTGATAGACGATCCGCCAGCCCTCGGCCTGGTACTGCCAAATCCGTGCGTACTGGCCGCGGCTCGCCTGCCCGGCAGCGGTCCAAGTTGCGCTCCCGAGCACCATCACCAGATCGCCCCCCGCTGACGCCTCGATCCGCAACGGCTCGTATGTGACTGGCCCCTGATCGCTGAACGCCGCAGCCGCCTCCGCCCCGACCGCCCGGCGCTCCCGCGTCCTGAAAACCTGCGCATCGGCCGAGAGTAGAGAGGCAAGATCGCCACCACCTTCCAAGGTCCGCACCGCCGCCACAGCAGCTTCCGCGTTCGCCGCGCCCTGACGCGCCGTCGGCAACATCGGCACATCGGCGCCGGGCGTGATCAGGCCTGCGTCCGCAATGGGCCCGACGCCACCGTCATAGATCCATTTCCACGAACCATCCGGCTGACGCCGCCAAACCGTAAAGTAATGGCCACGCGGCGTGCGCTGCGCATCAAAGCTCACGGGCCCGGTGGTGAAGCCAAAGTCGCCGGCGCGCGAGATGCCAGCCCATGCCGGCCACCAAAACAAATCGCGGTTGCCATCGTCCGGCGTCCCCGCAAGTTGGGCGGGGGCATCGGCGTAGCCGTCCGGTTGCGCCAATTGTCCGTCGGGCGCGACGAACTCACGAAACGCCGGAATCCAACCGATCGCGCCGGCGCGGGCGGCGAACGCTCGTTCCGCGTCAACAACCGCGTCGGCGGCAGTCAATTCAGCTTGGGGCGCACTCACACACGCGCTCAACGCAAGGACGGCGACAACGAGACTTCTCATGCCTGGAAACCAATCGGTCGCCTCCACCGTGGGTCAACGACGCTTGCGACGATCTCCTCCCGCTATGCGACCGCCGCCGTTGCAGCGCCCTTAACCAATCTTCAAGCGGACATGAGCACAGGCTTACGTTGGAGGAACGCGCCGTGCCGATCGTGCTGCGCCACAATGAGCTGCTTGAGCTGAACATAGCCGAATACCACGGCTCGATCACGCTCGCCGAGCTTCAGGCTGTGGCCGAGTATCTTGCGGCCAATCGCTCCTTTCTGAAATGCGATTGCTTGAGCGTCGTCTTTCCTGGCGCAACATTCGAGAACATCGCGTTCGACGATCTGGACCGCATTTTCGGCCGCTACCAAACGCTCTATGCGCCGCTGAATTTCCAAATCATTCGCCGCTCGGCCTGGATCTGCTTCAGCACAGCGGCGCAGGCGCACGTCGACCATTGGAGCGGCAAGCGAGACGCGCGCGAAGCGATGTCGACGACACTCCGCCAGGTCGCGAGCTTTGAGGAAGCGGGCGATTGGCTGGTGCTGAGCGAAGCCGAAACGCTGGCCCTGCAGACTGGCGCGGGCTTCGACGAACTCGCCCGCTTCGACGACAGCGCCCTTCGGCCCGCGCGCTAGGAGAACAGACTGTGCCGCTCGTTCTCCGCCATAACGCCACACTCGAACTCAGCCGGGTCGAGTATTTCGGCGCGATACGCGCGGCCGACCTCAACGCTCACGCCACATTCAACGCGGCAAATCCGATCTGGCTTGGCTTCGATTGCGTCAGCGTCGTTCACGCCGACGTGGACGTCTCCGGCTTGTCGCTCGCCGATCTCGACGGCGTGTTCAGGGCCCACCGCAAGCTGTTTGAACCACTGAATCTCATGTTCATGCGCCGCTCCGCCTGGGTGTGCGAGAGCGAAACCGGACAACGCTTCCTCAGTCACTGGCTGGCCAAGCGCAACGCCGACAAGAGCCCGTGGGCCGATGTCCGTCAGTTCAACACGTTCGAGGACGTCGGCGAGTGGATGCTGCTCAGCCCGGCCCATTTGGCCCTTCTGAAATCGGGCGAAAGCTTCACTGAAATCGCGCGCTTTGACGCGCCGCGCGCGCCAGAGCGTTAGGCGCTCGGCTCGCTATCCAGGTCGTATTGGCTTTGCAGATAATTCTGCAGGCCCATCTGGTCGATGTTCTGCAACTGCGTCTCGAGGAAATCGATGTGCTCTTCAGTGTCGTCGAGCAATTCGACGAGTAGATCGCGCGAAACATAGTCCTGCTTCGTCTCGCAGAGCGTGATGCCTTCCTTGATCGCGGCATGCCCGGTCTTCTCGGCGTTCAGATCGGCCGCAAGACGTTCAGGGACTGCTTCGCCAATCTGGAGCTTGTTGAGGTTCTGAAGGTTCGGGAAGCCTTCGATCAGCAGGATCCGCTCGGCCTCATGGTCGTGGGGATCGACGATGCCGCAGGCAAGGCGGAGGCCGACCTCATCAAGGCCCGCCGCTAGGAACCGATGCGCCCCCGCCGGTCCGCCGGCGGGGGCGTTTCACTGTGCCCTGGGCGCAAGCCGCAGCGCGCGACGCACAGGGCGAACCCGTCAGCCGCCGCGGGGCGGACCCCCCTCGCACAGCCGGAACGAGCCACCCGACCCGATGCGGTAGTCGAGCTGCTCGCCGCCGGCATCGAGCACGACCTTGTATCCGTCCACGAGCGCCTGGGTGTACATCTGGCCCGGCTCCGGGCAGCCGAGGGACCCGGCCGACCAGGTGACCTGCTCGGCGCTGACGACCTCGATCGCATCGGCGGCGACGCCGGTCCGTTCGGCAGCCGCGGCGCGGATCGCGTCGAGGATCTCGTCGGGCACCTCGCCGGTGATGGGCTCGTCCGGGGCGGGTGCGGTGTGGATCGGGCGGTCGGAGGGGACGGGGCGCTGGCTGGCATCCGCCGCGGCAGAGGCGCTCGGCTCGGCGGCGCCGGAGGCCCCCGCATCGGTCATGGCTGCTGGGCCGGCGCAGGCGCCGAGGAGAAGGACCAGGGCGATGAGGGGGGCCGCTCGACGAACGGCGCGCGTCGTCTCGTGCATCAGTGGGCTGGACGGCATCGGCGACGAAAAGGTTGCCATGCGGGACTCGCTGCAGATGCTGGACCGCGTGACAGCGGCCGTACTAGCATGCGCACCTATTCACGTTGCGCCCCCAGGATTCCGAGGCTCCGCGGGCGTGTCGTGCGCGCCAAGTGTTTGAGGGAGAACTACTGTGCGTCGCGCTTTCTCGGTCTCTGTGTTGCTGCTCCTCGTATTCAGCCTGTTCGGAGGATCGACCGCCCTGGCCGTCGACCCTCCTCGTCCGTCCAAGCCCGCTCCCGCCGGCATCGACGAGCTG
>CAZVTK010000283.1:0-3508 GCA_964629765.1 uncultured Mesorhizobium sp. | reverse complement strand
AGTGGCCTACTTTTGCGCCGCCCAATGGCCGACTTTTGCGCCGCCGTTGACAGGCGAGGCCGAGGTCGAGCGGGGAGGAGGTATCGCGGCCCACCTCATCGCCCGGATCATGCGGTTTCCGCCGGCGGGAAGTCATCCCCTCCACGTCGCCTTCACCGAGCGTGACGGCGTGGAGACCTCCGACGCCGACTTCGACCACGGGGCCTATTTCGATCCGACCTCGATGATTGAGAGCCTGCAGACCGGCGGGATCTGGGATCGCTTCTTTCGATTGCCGGTGCAGTCCATCAAGGACAGCTTGGGGAGCCATCGTCCTGCGTCGCCGTGGCGTCCGACACTGAGGGCGGTAACCACCATAGCGCACGTGGGACTGATACTACTGGCGATCGTCGCGTCGCCGTTCGTCGTCATCAAGAGCGGCGCCGAGGTGTTAGGGAAAGGTACAATGTAGCCTCTCGCGTGCCGCGGCCCAAGAAGCGAGTGCATCGCCTGGCTATGCACCACCCGCGATTGGCATGCGGGTCTGCAGAATTCTGGCATATTCGTTCAAGTCGGCGCCTCTCTGATCGGCGGCCATCGTCTCCATTTCGGTCAAAGCCTTCGATGCAGTCATCCACGGCACATGTGCATCGCCACTCCAGCGGGTGCCAACTGAGTCATCGAGCTTTGCGCGAACCGTGTCTGCCAGAAGATGCGGCGCCTCGAAATAGATCGCGCGCTGGCCGAGGCGCTTCAACCTGTCGTCGGAGAATCGACCGATGATCTCTGTTCGCTGCTCCCATGGAACCGCGTGGAACTGTTGCATCAGGACTTTGTCTGGATCGGGAATGAACCGATTGTACAGCTGCTGCTCGACGTGGCCGGAATCGGGGTAGACGGGTTCGGCGGCAAACGCTGCAGCACCTAGGCGTGCGACAAGGTCGTCGTCGGTCCGGATGCTTCGAGCCAGCCTCCCGAGTTCATCCTCGTCGACCCCGGGGAATGTCGCTTCCAGTGCATCGTAGAGCGGGAAGAGCAAAGGCGAGGCGTTCGCCTTGATCCGGCGAAGAGCGCCGTCGCGCTCCTTGAACATAGCCACCAGTTCATCGTCGCTCGAGCGACGTATCGCTTCGATTGGTGCAGTGAGGTCCAGGCAGTATCGGCGTGCCGGCTGCGTGGGATGTTGGCCGAATGCCGTCAACAGCCGGAAGCCTTGCCCGGCCCGATCGGCCTCGAACGACACGAACGCTTCCTCCTCCCGGAGAAAATCCTGCGCGGTCGCCTTGGTGGAGAACTGCAGGAACCTCGACCAGATCTCCGGGGCGCCTTCGGCAATGACTTTCACGACCCACAGCATCGCTTCGACGTCCGCCATTGCCTCGTGGGCACCCGCCGACCTGAAGCCGCAAGCGGTCGCGACATCGTGAAGCTTCATCGATACCTCGCCAGCCGGTCCATGGGCAGCCGGCAATACGTCGGGACGGAGCTTGGAAACCGCACGCGCCAGTTTCAGCACATCGCCACGAGCGTTACCGATGCTCGTGAGATAGGGCTCGAGCAGGCACTGATAGAACGCGTGGCGCAAGAACTCCTCATCGAACTTGATCGAGTTGTAGCCGAGGAACGCGGCCGGGCTCCATCTTGTGAAGCGCTCGTGGATATCCACGATCATTGAGAAATGGGTTTGGCGCGAGGCCGAGATGAGGTCAGCGTAGGACGAGCCGGTCACGCGTAGCGCGGATGGCGCCGGAACGATGTGAGGCTGCAGCCGGCAGTTCGTCTCGTAGTGCTCTTCGATCTCGAGGTCGTCGCCGATGCAGACCGCACCGAACTGCACGATCTGGTCGAAGTGCCTGCTCAGCCCAGTCGTCTCGAGATCATAGAGGACCAGAGCCAAATCGAGTTCACCTGAAGAAGCGAAACCGCATGGCCGATTCGCTCACGCGGAATTTCTTGGCAAGGGTGGAGATCTCCTCGTCGTCGTCCAGGATCACCTGACGCCCACCCAGCATGGCCTCGAGGAATTCAGCAGGCATCAGCAATTCGCTGGCGAACGCGTTGGCCTCTATCTCCTCTCGGTACAGCCCTGCGGACGAGTCCCGATCGCGCAGCAGCACTCGATCCACATGCACGTTGTCCTCAAGAATTGCTCGGTGCAGCACGACGTGCCCCAGTTCGTGGGCCAGGGTAAACCGCTGCCGGTTCGGCGCATGGAGCGAATTCACTCCGACGATCACAACCCCCGCACGGATATGGGCCATCCCAGATAAGTCGCTGTCGAGCGGCGCGTACTGGACCCGCACCCCCAACTGGCGTGCTATGCGCTCCACGGGGACCGGCGCCGACGCGACGCCGTGCTCCTTCAGGACCCCTCGCGCCGCTTCCCGCGCGCCGTCGAGACTCATTTGGTCCGCCGGGGCCGTGGAGTCGCGGTCGCAAATTGAATCATCTGCAGCATGATACGCTCATCCTCTTTGCTCGCCCCGTCGCCGGCGAAGGCCACATCCTGGACGACTTCCCGCGGAACACGTTCCGGCACGAAGTCCAGTATCGACTTGCCGCCCAACGCCTCGACGAGCGCGAAGACATCGTGCAGCATCACGCGCTGGCGGCCCGTCTCGATGTTCGCCACGGAAGCTCGGGTCAATGAGACCCGTGAAGCCAGCTCGGCCTGGGTGAGGCCAACCTTCTTCCGAGCCGCAGCCACCTTGCGCCCCATTTGCGCGTACAAGTCCATCTCGTTCATGCCAACGAAAAGAACCGCATTCGCCACAAGTGTCAATGAGGCGCACAATTATGTGTATGATAAGCACATTCTTTGATCTTACGTGCATGTAGTTGACAGAAAGCGATCCTAGGAATCTGATGGCTGCCAACCGAACCTGATTCCACAGCGCCGTCACAGGGGCCGGCGTCGGGATCCAGATGGAGCCAGGCAATGCGAGCTCTCGAGACATCAAAGGGTATCCAGCGCGCGAGGAGCCTCCCCGATCCGAACCTCTCGACCCTGTGGGACTCCATAATCATCGAAAAGACCGTGAAGGACCGCCTCGTCGCCCAGGCGATGCTGAACTTCACCCTCCGGCCCGTGGTCGATAGGGCGGTGATCCCCCTGCACGGCGTCATCCTCCTGGTTGGCCCACCAGGCACTGGCAAGACTTCGCTCGCGCGCGGATTGGCCAATAGGACGGCCCAATCGTTCAAGAGCAACGACTTCAGACTCCTGGAGATCGATCCCCATTCCCTGACGAGCTCCGCCATGGGCAAGACCCAGAAAGCCGTGTCCGAGCTGTTCTCGCAGTCGATCGCCGAGGCAGCGGCCAACGGGCCGACCATCGTCCTTCTCGACGAAGTGGAGACCTTGGCGGCCGATCGCTCCAAGATGAGCCTCGAAGCCAATCCGATCGACATCCATCGCGCTACCGACGCCGTGCTCGTGCAGCTCGATGCGCTGGCAGAGGCGCACCCTAATCTTCTGAGAACGGCGGTGAGAAAGTCGACCACGGTAGCGGCGGGATAGTCCTGCTGC
>CAZVTK010000282.1:0-3538 GCA_964629765.1 uncultured Mesorhizobium sp. | reverse complement strand
GACATCATCGGCGCCGGCATCATCCCCGGCGGCATGGAGATGATGGACCGGCCGGCGATCGCGGCGGCCGAGGACTTCGTCCATGCCGGCTACCCGCTCGACGTCGAGGCGCTGCTGATCGTCGAGCTCGACGGGCCGCAGGTGGAGGTCGACCATCTGATCGGCGCGGTGGAGCAGATCGCGCGGAAGAACGGTTCGACCGTATGCCGCGTCTCGACCAACGAGGAGGAGCGGCTGGCCTTCTGGGCCGGGCGCAAGGCGGCGTTCCCGGCCGTCGGGCGCATCTCGCCGGACTATTACTGTATGGACGGCACGATCCCGCGCAAGGAGCTGCCGAAGGTGCTGGCCGGCATGCGCGCGCTTTCGGAGAAATACGCCCTGCGCGTCGCCAACGTCTTCCACGCCGGCGACGGCAATCTGCATCCGCTGATCCTCTACGACGCCAACAATCCGGGCGAGCTGGAGAAGGCGGAAGCCTTCGGCTCCGACATATTGCGGCTGTGCGTCGAGGTCGGCGGCGTGCTGACCGGCGAGCACGGGGTGGGCGTCGAAAAGCGCGACCTGATGCCGGAAATGTTCAGCGAGGCCGACCTCGACCAGCAGATGCGGGTCAAATGCGCCTTCGACCCCCAGCATCTGCTCAACCCCGGCAAGGTGTTTCCGCAGCTTCGCCGCTGCGCCGAGCTGGGGGCGATGCATGTCCACCGCGGGCAACTGGCGTTCCCGGACATTCCGAGGTTCTGATTGCCCCGCTTCCGATTGAAAGTAAGGCAAAGTTGCCTT
The DNA here is from genome assembly GCA_964629765.1 of uncultured Mesorhizobium sp. Classification (GTDB taxonomy): domain Bacteria; phylum Pseudomonadota; class Alphaproteobacteria; order Rhizobiales; family Rhizobiaceae; genus RCIO01. The sequence continues at coordinate 2,755 of CAZVTK010000282.1, read as the reverse complement.
ACTTTTTGGAGACGAACGGGAGAACGACGATGACGACGCTGACGGTGACCGCCAAGGGCCAGGTGACGCTCAAGAAGGAACTGCTCAGGCATCTCGGCGTGAAACCGGGGCAGAAGGTGGAAGTGGAGGTCCTGCCCAGCGGGAAACTCATCATCAGGGCGGCGGCCCCGAAAGGCAGCTGGGAGGAATTCTTCGGGATGCTGGCCGGCAAGACCGACAAGGTTGCGACGATCGAGGAAATGAACGAGGCGATAGAGCGGGGATGGGCCGGGCTAGATGAAGATTACGGTGGATACGAACCTGCTCGTCAGGATGGCGACGAGGGACGACGAAACGCAGGCGCGCGCCGCGGTGCAGGTGGTCTCAAGCGCTGACGAGGCAGCCCTCCCACTTCCGTGCGTATTGGAATTCGTATGGGTCTTGAAGACTGTGTACCGCTTCTCGCGCGAGGAAGTCACACGGTCTCTGCGCACCCTTCTCCAGATGCCGAATCTGAGGACGGATGCGTCGGCCGTTCTCGTCGGATTGCAGGTTCACGACGCCGGCGGCGATTTTGCCGACGGTGTCATCGCGGCGGCGGGGGCGGCGATGGGGGCTGAGAAATTCGTGTCGCTCGACCGCAGGGCCGTCGCCCGGCTGCTGGATATCGGCATGCCGGCCGAACTGCTGAAGTCGTAGCGATGACCGTCTTCGCCCCCACTTCCGCCGCCGAGGCTCTGGAGGCCGTCTGCTGGGCGGCGGCTGAAGAAGCGCCGCTCGAGATCGTCGGCCACGGCTCGAGGCGCGGCATCGGCCGGCCGGTGCAGGCCGAGCACACGCTCGACCTGTCGCGGCTGGCGGGCGTGACGCTGTACGAGCCGGAGGAACTGGTCGTTTCGGCCCGCGCCGGCACGCCGCTCGCAGAGATCGAGGCGCTGCTCGCCGCGCGCGGGCAGCAGCTCGCCTTCGAGCCGATGGACTACGGGCCGCTGCTCGGCGGCGAGCCCGGCAGAGCCACGATCGGCGGCGTGCTGGCGTCGAACCTTTCCGGGCCGAGGCGGCTGAAGGCGGGCGCGGCGCGCGACCACATTCTCGGTGTCTCGGCGGTGTCGGGACGCGGCGAGGCCTTCAAGGCCGGCGGCCGGGTGGTGAAGAACGTCACCGGCTACGACCTGTCCAAAGGGCTGGCCGGATCGTGGGGCACGCTGGCGGCGGTGACCGACGTCACCTTCAAGGTGCTGCCGGCGGCCGAGACCGAGACGAGCTTCCTGCTGCGCGGGCTCGACGACGAGCAGGCGGCGCTCGCCATGGCGGCCGCGACGGGCTCCAGCGCCGAGGTCTCGTCGGCGGCGCATCTGCCGGAAGGCATCGCCGGCAGCGTTCTCGGCGGCGCGCTCGGGGGCGACGCCGCTACCGTGCTGCGTGTCGAGGGCTTCGGCCCGTCGGTCGCGGCAAGGCTGCGGATGCTGGAGCACCTGTTCCGCGGCACGGCGCCGGTCCACGCGCTTGAGGGCGGGCGGTCGCTGGCGCTGTGGCGCGAACTGCGCGACGTAAAACCCTTTGCAGACCGCACCGACAAGCCGGTCTGGCGCGTCTCGCTCGCGCCGATGGCGGGGCCTCGCTTCGCGCTGGCGCTGCGGCAGCAGGCGCCGGCCATGCTGTTCTACGACTGGCAGGGCGGGCTGGTCTGGGTCCGCATGGAAGGCGGCGACGCCGAAGCCGACATCGTGCGCGCGCTGGTGAAGCAGGCCGGCGGCGGGCACGCGACGCTGGTGCGCGCCGCGCCTTCGACCCGCGCCGCCGTGCCGGTGTTCGAGCCGCAGCCGGCGGCGCTCGCCGCTCTCTCCGCGCGGCTCAAGGCCGAGTTCGACCCGCGCGGGATACTAAACCCCGGCAGGATGGGGTAGGATATGATGCTGCTGAACGGAGCGACGGCAATGGATGCCAGGGATGTTCTGAGCTCGGACCCCGAGATCGTCTCGGGCGCCGTCGTGTTCAAGGGCACGCGCGTGCCGGTTTCCGCCCTCTTCGAGTATTTGCGCGGAGGCGATACGCTTGCCGACTTTCTCCTCGATTTTCCAACGGTTGAGCGCGCGCAGGCGGAAGCGGCGATAAGCCTCGCCGCCGAGGATCTGGAGCGCATCTTCGGGAAAGCTGCTTGATCGCGATATTCGATGAAGGTGTGCCGGCTCGGTTGTCGCGAGCCTTGGCCGAGGCCGGTTGCGAGGTGCTTCGCTTTCCTCGCGAATGGAAGGGCTTGAAGAACGGGCAATTGCTGGAGCGTCTGGCGTCGTCAGGGATGGAGTGCCTTGTTACCTGCGACAAGAATTTCCGGTATCAGCAGAACCTCTCGGCGCGCGGGATCGCCCTGGTCGTGTTGCCGCGGCAGCGCTTCAGGGAACTTACGCCGTTTGTTCGACAGATCGCTGCCGCGATTGCGCAGATCGAACGCGGTCAGGTCGTCGTGATCTCCGATCGAATACCGCATCGAGGCGGCTAGTTCAGATGCAAACCTCCTTCAGCCTCGCCCGGCTTGCCGATCCGCATGTGGCGGAGGCGGAGAAGATCCTGCGTGCCTGCGTGCACTGCGGCTTCTGCACCGCCACTTGCCCGACCTATGTCACGCTGGGCAACGAGCTGGATTCGCCGCGCGGAAGAATCTACCTGATCAAGGACATGCTGGAAAACGACCGCCCGGCCGACACCGAGACGGTCACCCATATCGACCGCTGCCTGTCGTGCCTGTCCTGCATGACCACCTGCCCGTCGGGCGTCC
>CAZVTK010000281.1:0-3563 GCA_964629765.1 uncultured Mesorhizobium sp. | reverse complement strand
CGCGGCCAGAACGTGCGCCTCGCCTCGCAGCTCACCGGCTGGGACATCGACATCCTCACCGAGGAGGAGGAGTCGCAGCGCCGCCAGAAGGAGTTCGTCGAGCGCTCGAAGCTGTTCATGGACGCGCTCAACGTCGACGAGATGGTCGGCCAGGTGCTCGCCTCCGAAGGCTTCACCTCGGTCGAGGAGGTCGCCTATGTCGACGCCGGCGAGATCGCCTCGATCGACGGTTTCGACGAGGGCACGGCGGAAGAGATCCAGATGCGCGCGCGCGAATATCTGGAGCGCATCGAGGCCGAGCACGACGAGGCCCGCCGCAAGCTCGGCGTCGCCGACGAGCTGCGCGAGTTGCCGGGCATCACCACGGCCATGATGGTGAAGCTGGGCGAGGACGGCGTGAAGACGGTCGAGGACTTCGCCGGCTACGCGGTCGACGACCTCACCGGCTGGAAGGAGCGCAAGGACGGCGAGACCAAGCTCTATGAGGGCGTGCTGTCGCAGTTCGGCGTCTCGCGCGCCGAGGCCGAGCAGATGGTGCTCACCGCCCGCCTGAAGGCCGGATGGATCTCCGAGGACGACCTTGCTTCCGACGAGGAAGAGGTCGCCGACGAATCCGTCGGGGCTTGAGGCGGTGAAACCGGGCGGCGCGGAGAGGCGGGTTGGAAGCGATGAGCGATCGCACCTGCATCGTGACGCGCCGCGCCGGCGACGCGGACGCCCTGCTGCGCTTCGTCGCGGGGCCTGACGGCGCGCTCGTCCCGGACCTGAAGCGCAAGCTTCCCGGCCGGGGTTGCTGGGTCACCGCCGAGCGCCCATATGTGGACGAGGCGGCGCGCCGCAAGCTGTTCGCCCGCGCCCTGAAGCGCGATGTCGTGCTGCCCGCCGATCTCGGCGCCATGGTCGACGCCCTCTTCGCCCAGTCGGCCCTCGGCTCGATCGGACTGGCCCGCAAGGCGGGGCAGGTCGTGCTCGGCGCGGCCAAGGTCGACGCGGCCGTGCGCAAGGGCGAGGCCGCCTGCGTGCTGCACGCCCACGAGGCGGCCGAGGACGGCATGCGCAAGATCGCCCAGGCGCGCCGGGCGACGATCCATCTCGGTGGACCGGACATTCCCGCCTACAAACTCTTTCGCGAGGCCGAATTGGGTTTGGCATTGGGCGCGACAAATGTGATACATGCTGCCCTGCTCGCCGGAGAGGCGGGCAAGGCGGCGATGAAGCGCGTGGTCGCGCTCGACCGTTATCGGGGCAACGCTCCGGACATCACACAGACGGCCGCAGACCCGCGCACGGACGAGAACGCCGCAGAGGATATGGAATGAGTGACACGAAGGACGACGACAAGACGTTGAGCGTCAACGTCAAGAAGACCCTGACGCTGAAGCGTCCCGGCATGGAGCAGGGGACGGTTCGCCAGAGCTTCTCGCACGGGCGCACCAAGAACGTCGTCGTCGAGACGAAGCGCAAGTTCACGCGGCCCGGCGACCGGCCGGAGGTGGCCGCCGTGTTCAAGCCGCGCGCGCCCGAGCCGCAGGTGGTGACGCCCGTCGCGCGCGAGCCGCAGCCGCAGCCGGCGCGTCCCGCCCCGGTTCAGGCCCGCCCGTCCCACCCGCCGCAGGGCGACCGTGGCGGCATGGTGCTGAACCAGCTTTCGCGCGAGGAGATGGAGGCGCGCCGCCGCGCGCTCGACGATTCCAAGGTCCGCGAGGTCGAGGAGCGCCGCCGCGCGGCCGACGACGCCAAGCGTCGCGCCGAGGACGAGGCCCGCCGCCTGCGCGAGCGCCAGGATTCCGCGCGCCGCCAGGCCGAGGAAGAGGCGCGCCTGAAGGCCGAGGCCGAAGCTCGCCGCCGCGCCGAGGAAGAGGCGCGCCGCCGCGCGCCCGCCGCCGATGCGCAGGTCGCCGAGGAAGAGGACGAGAAGCCCGTGCGCCGCCCCGGCGCGCCGGTCGTGCGCCGCCCCGGCGTGGTGGCCAAGCCCGAGGCTGCCGCCCCCAAGGCGGTCAAGACCAAGGGCGAGGACGATCGCCGCCGCGGCAAGCTGACGCTGACCACCGCCGGTTCCGACGACGAGGGCGCCCGCTCGCGCTCGCTCGCCTCGATGCGCCGCCGCCAGGAGAAGTTCAAGCGCGGCATGTATCAGGAGCAGCGCGAGAAGATCTCGCGCGAGGTCGTGCTGCCCGAGACGATCACCATCCAGGATCTTGCCCAGCGCATGGCCGAGCGCGCCGTCGATCTGGTCAAGTTCTTCATGAAGCAGGGCCAGATCATGAAGCCGGGCGACCTGATCGACGCCGACACGGCCGAGCTGGTCGCAGCCGAGTTCGGCCACACGGTCAAGCGCGTCGCCGAATCCGATATCGAGGAAGGTCTGTTCGACATCGCCGACAGCGCCGAGACGCTTAAAGCCCGTCCGCCCGTGGTCACCATCATGGGCCATGTCGACCACGGCAAGACGTCGCTGCTCGACGCCATCCGCAACGCCAACGTCGTGTCCGGCGAGGCGGGCGGCATTACCCAGCATATCGGCGCCTATCAGGTCGAGAGGAACGGTCAGAAGATCACCTTCATCGATACGCCCGGCCACGCCGCCTTCACCGCGATGCGCGCGCGCGGCGCGCAGGCGACCGACATCGCCGTGCTGGTGGTGGCGGCCGACGACAGCGTGATGCCGCAGACCATCGAGTCCATCAGCCACGCCAAGGCGGCCAGCGTGCCGATCATCGTGGCGATCAACAAGATCGACAAGGCGACTGCCGATCCGCAGAAGGTGCGCACCCAGCTGCTCCAGCACGAGGTGTTCGTCGAATCGATGGGCGGCGAGGTGCTCGACGTCGAGGTGTCGGCCACCAAGGGCACCAATCTCGACAAGCTGCTGGAAGCGATCCTGCTCCAGGCCGAGGTGCTGGAGCTCAAGGCCAATCCGGACCGCACGGCCGAAGGCGTGGTCATCGAGGCCAAGCTGGATCGCGGCCGCGGCCCGGTCGCCACCGCTCTGGTGCAGACCGGCACGCTCAAGCCGGGCGACATCGTCGTCGCCGGCAACGAGTGGGGCCGCGTGCGCGCGCTGGTCGACGACAGGGGCGGGCAGGTCAAGGCCGCGCCGCCCTCCATGCCGGTCGAGATCCTCGGCCTTCAGGGCACGCCGCATGCCGGCGACCGCTTCGCCGTGGTCGAGAACGAGGCCCGCGCCCGCGAGGTGACCGAATATCGCCAGCGCGTGGCGCGCGAGAAGGCCGTGGCGCGCCATGCCGGCCAGCGCGGCTCGCTCGAGCAGATGATGAGCCAGCTCCAGACGGCCGGCGTGAAGGAATTCCCGCTGGTCATCAAGGGCGACGTGCAGGGCTCGATCGAGGCCATCGCGGCCGCGCTCGAGAAGCTCGGCACCGACGAGGTGCGGGCGCGCATCGTCCATGCGGGCGCCGGCGCCATCACCGAGAGCGACGTGTCGCTGGCCTCGACCTCGGGCGCGGCCATCATCGGCTTCAACGTCCGCGCCAACGCGCAGGCGCGCGCCGCCGCCGAGCAGGCGGGCATCGAGATCCGCTACTACAACATCATCTACAACC
>CAZVTK010000280.1:0-3567 GCA_964629765.1 uncultured Mesorhizobium sp. | reverse complement strand
TCGTCGAGCACGGCGGCATCGACATTGACGAAACCCTTCATCTGCCGGTCGGCCATCTGCACATGCCCGGCGCCGGGCCGCAGCAGAGCCTCGGCGAAGCCCTCCGCGCCGACGCGGGCGAGCAGGTCGCCGTTCTTCATGGTGGCCACCAGCATGTTGCCGTGCAGGGTGAAGCACAGCCCGCCCATCATGCGGATTTCGCCGACGCCGGGCAGGCCGCCGATCTCGGCGCGGATCCGGTCGGCGAGGTCTTCGGCGGGAGAAACGGTCATCGCGGCGGCCTTCTCATGGGCGGCCGAATATGGCAGTCAGGCCGCCGTCCAGCAACGAGACGCGTGCGCCGCCATGGCCGCTCCTGACACATTATTGGATCAAAAGAAGGGCGGTCCCGCCATCATCCTCGTCGAGCCGCAGCTCGGCGAGAATATCGGCATGGTGGCGCGGGCGATGGCGAATTTCGGCCTCGCCGAGCTGAGGCTCGTCAACCCGCGCGACGGCTGGCCGAGCCCCGGCGCGCGCGCCACCGCCAGCCGCGCCGACCATGTGATCGATGGCGCAAGGCTGTTCGACACGGCGGCCGATGCCGTCGCCGACCTCCAGCTCGTCTTTGCCACGACGGCGCGCCAGCGCGACAATTTCAAGAGGGTGTTGGGGCCGGTAGACGCTGCCCGCGACCTGCGCGTCGCCGAAAGGGCCGCGCGGCGCACCGGCATCCTGTTCGGCCGCGAGCGCTTCGGCCTTTACAACGAGGAGGTGGCGCTGGCGGATGCCATCTGCACCTTCCCGGTCGACCCGGCCTTCGCCTCGCTCAACATCGCCCAGGCGGTGCTGCTGATGTCCTATGAGTGGAGGAAGGCCGGGCAGGAGCGGGAGGAGGACACGGTGTTTACCGGTCCCGACTTCGTGCCGGCCGAGCGGCACCACGTCACCGGGCTGCTTGCCCATCTCGAAGCGGCGCTCGACGCGCGCGGCTATTTCCGCCCCGCCGCGAAGAAGCCCAAGATGCTCGACAATCTGGCGTCCGTGCTGACGCGCCCGCAATTCACCGAGGCCGAGATCAAGGTGCTGCGCGGCGTCGTCGCCTCGCTCGACTATTTCTCGCCGAAGGAGCCGCGCGGCGCCGGCTATCCCGGGCGCAAGGCGCAGGCCGACCGCGACGGCGGCTCGGGCCGCGGCGCGAACGATGACGGGGAGGAGGGCGCATGAACGGCCCCGTCCTCGTCTTCGATTCCGGCATAGGCGGCCTCACCGTGCTGCGCGAGGCACGCGTGCTGATGCCCGGCCGGCGCTTCGTCTACGTGGCCGACGACGCCGCCTTTCCCTACGGCGACTGGGAGGAACGGGCGCTGGCGGCGCGCATCGTGGCGCTGTTTGGCGATCTGCTCGCGGAATACCGGCCGGCGCTCGTCGTCGTCGCCTGCAACACGGCCTCGACCATCGTGCTCTCCGACCTGCGGGCAGCCTATCCCGACACGCAATTCGTCGGCACCGTGCCGGCCATCAAGCCCGCGGCGGAGCGCACCGCCTCGGGGCTTGTCTCCGTGCTCGGCACGCCCGGCACCGTGGCGCGGCAATATACGCGCGACCTGATCACGAGCTGGGCGCAGAAATGCCATGTGCGGCTGGTCGGCAGCGGCCGCCTCGCCACGCTCGCCGAGACCTATATGCGCGACGGCTTCGTCGACGAGGAGCAGGTGCGCGCCGAAATCGCGCCGTGCTTCATCGAGAAGAACGGGCGGCGCACCGACATCGTGGTGCTGGCCTGCACGCACTATCCGTTTCTGGTCAACCGCATGCGCAAGACCGCGCCGTGGCCGGTCGACTGGATCGACCCGGCGGAGGCCATCGCGCGCCGCGCGCTGTCCCTCCTGCCGCAGGCCACCGCGACGGATGAGGGGCAGGACGTCGCCGTCTTCACCTCCGGGCGGACCGACGACGCCTCGCGCCGGCTGGTGCGCGGCTTCGGGCTCGTGGCGCTCTGAGGGAACACCCCGAGGGAACACTGGCATCGCTGGCGTATTGAATGCGCGGGGGCGACGACAGGAGAAAGATCATGCCGGCAAAATCAGCCGCCCAGCAGAAGGCCGCAGGCGCGGCGCTTTCCGCCAAGCGCGGCGAGGCGAAAAAATCCTCGCTCAAGGGTGCATCCAAAGAGATGTACGAATCCATGAGCGAGAAGCAGCTCGACGAAATGGCTTCGACCACGCGCAAGGGCAAGCCCGAGCACAAGTCGAAGACGAAGCACTGAAGGCCGGACCGTTCCGGCTTTTGCGTCGGGGTGCTCGTCGCGATCGACAGATTTGCGATATGGTACTCGTCGCGGAAAAGGGGAACGGGCATGTTCGGGCGTGGGCTGGTGGTCGGCAAGTTCGCGCCGCTGCATGCCGGGCATCAGCTCCTGATCGAGACGGCCATGGACCGCTGCGAAAGGGTTACGGCTCTCGTTTACGCGCGGCCCGATTATCCCGGCATGCCGCAGGCGGTGCGGGCAGGGTGGCTGCGTGCGATCTACCCCGCGCTCGACGTGCGCGAACCTCACGATCCGCCGCCCGACGCGGCCGACGACGAGACGCACCGGCGCTACGTGAAGACCTATCTCGCGCGAGAGGGCGTCACGGTCGACGCGGTGTTCACCAGCGAGGACTATGGTCCCGGCTTCGCCGCGGTGCTGGGCGTCCCGCACGTCGAGGTCGACCGCCTGCGCCTCACGGTGCCCGCGCGCGGGACCGACATACGCCGCGAGCCGGCCGCCCATGCGCATCTGCTGCATCCGCTCGTGCGCGGGCATCTGGGCCTTTCCGGCTGACGGGCCCGATTGACATCGTCGCGATATGCGCCTATCTCGCCGCCATCGCCGGGCCGTAACGCCCGGCGATATGTTTTGACGTGTCCCGTGGGTTTTTCCGCAAAGCGTGCGTGGGAAACCCTGTCAGGCTCCCGAAAATGGAGCCAGAGGAGGGCGCGTTTCCTTCGCCCGGAACGTGAGGTTCCGGGTGCAACCGTTTGAAGGAAAATGCGATGAGCAAGCGCGAATCCGCGAAGTACAAGATCGATCGCCGCATGGGCGAGAACATCTGGGGCCGCCCGAAGTCCCCGGTGAACAAGCGTGAATACGGCCCCGGCCAGCACGGCCAGCGCCGCAAGGGCAAAATGTCCGACTTCGGTCTTCAGCTTCGCGCCAAGCAGAAGCTGAAGGGCTATTACGGCGACATCTCCGAGAAGCAGTTCCGCGCCACCTACGAGGAAGCCAACCGCCGCAAGGGCGACACGCCGGACAATCTGATCGGCCTGCTGGAGTCGCGCCTCGACGCGGTGGTCTACCGCGCCAAGTTCGTGCCGACGATCTTCGCCGCCCGCCAGTTCGTCAACCACGGCCATGTCAACGTCAACGGCAAGCGCGTGAACATCGGTTCCTATAGCTGCAAGCCGGGCGACGTGATCGAGGTGCGCGAGAAGTCGAAGCAGCTCGTCATCGTGCTGGAATCGGTCGGCCTGCCCGAGCGCGACGTGCCGGACTACATCGAGGCCGACCACAACAAGATGAAGGCGACCTACAGTCGCGTGCCC
>CAZVTK010000279.1:0-3584 GCA_964629765.1 uncultured Mesorhizobium sp. | reverse complement strand
CCTTGCCGAAAATCTGGAATTCCCACTGGCCCTTGGCCACCTCGGCGTTGATGCCCTCGAGGTTGATGCCGGCGGCGAGGCACTGGTCGAGATGCTCCTCGACGATCTGCCGGGCGACGTCGCCGACATTCCTGAAGCCGACGCCGGTGTAGTACGGACCCTGCGGTGCGGGATAGCCGCTCTCGGGGAAGCCGAGCGGGCGACCATCCTTGTAGAAGAAGTACTCCTGCTCGAAGCCGAACCAGGCGTCCGCGTCGTCGAGGATGGTCGCGCGCGTGTTGGAGGCGTGCGGCGTGACGCCGTCGGGCATCATGACCTCGCACATGACCAGCACGCCGTTGGTGCGCACCGGATCGGGAAAGATCGCGACGGGCTTCAGCACGCAGTCCGACGAATGGCCCTCGGCCTGCATGGTCGACGAGCCGTCAAAACCCCACAGCGGAAGCTGCTCGAGCGTCGGGAACTGCGCAAACTCCTTGATCTGCGTCTTGCCGCGCAGGTTCGGAACCGGCGTGTAGCCATCCAGCCAAATATATTCGAGCCTGTATTTCGTCATTTTTGGCCTCTCCGAACCAGTGCGATGTCGTTTCCGGGAGCGCGAGCTTCACGCCCGGTCGTGGGCGGCCAGGCTCCCTTGCCCGTCACCAAGCAATGAGCGTGCCATTTGCCCGAAACGGCCGTCGCGGCTGCGAAAGGCGGCGGATCGCCCCTTGCAACGAGGAACCGGGCCGCGACCCGGCGTGTTCCTGTCGGAGAAAGGGCTGCCCTGCCCGCTTTTTGTGCAAATTTTCGGCCATGCGCGTCAGGTGGGCACCGAAAACCGGGTGGCCGATAATCGTGCAAAGGTCGGTCAAAGTATTATTTTGCCTATTATATAGGCATATTAGGTCAATATTTGCGATGTGTTGCGTAAATTGGTGGCATAGCCTATATACATTATAACGGCACCGTCGCGGATCAGCCCCAAGATAGAAGGAAGAATAAAAATGTACGCGCAGGAAAGCGGCGGGAACACGGCCGTCATCTACAATTTTCCGAACAGGCCGAGGATCGCGGCAAATAGATTTGCCGCGCAGATGCGCCACTTGGACGACATCGAGGCGGCCCGTCACGCGCCCGTCATTGCCGAGTCGGGCTGGTATCACGAGGAGGCGGTGGCTGCGGCAGCCAAGCCGGATCGCGCTCGCCGGTAATGGCGGCCGAAGGCACGTCTGCCGGCGCCCGGCGGCAGTGATTTCCCGTATTGTCGCCACCGCGACAATGCAGCACTGTCGTGCGCGGCGAGAGGGTGGGCTTCGATGCGCAAGGTGCTGGTCGGTACGGCGGCGGTGCTGCTGGTCCTTGGTTTCGGCTGGTATCTCGGCCCCCGCGCCCCGCGCGACACGACGGTCACCTTCGATCCCGCCTCCATCGGCGACGATGCGGAAGCCTATCTCGCCGCGCGCGAGGCCGCCGTTCCCGGCATCATCGACGAACTGAAGAAGGAGATCGTCTGGGCCGACCCGGCGACGAAGGCGAAGACGCCGCTCGCCTTCGTCTATGTGCACGGATTCTCGGCCTCGAAGGGCGAGGTAAGGCCCCTGCCCGACCTGGTCGCTGGCGCCTTCGACGCGAACCTGTTCTATACGCGGCTCAAGGGCCACGGCGCCTCGTCCGAGCAGATGGCGACGGCGAGCCCGCAGGCGTGGATGAACGATTTCGCCGAAGCGCTGGCGATCGGCCGCATGATCGGCGACGAAGTGGTGGTGATCGCGACCTCCACCGGCGGCGGCGTCACCACGATCGGCATGAGCCGGCCGGACTTGCGCGACAAGGTGAAGGCACTGGTGTTCCTGTCGCCGAATTTCGGGCCGAAGGCGTTCGGCTCCGGCATGCTGAGCGGCCCGTGGGGCCGGCAGATCTCGGACCTTCTCACCGGCGGCGAGCGCGGCTTCGAGCCGCCCAACGAGATGGTCGCCCGCTTCTGGACCGAGCGCTATCCGACGGTGGCGACGCTTACCATGGCCGTCATCACCGAGGAGGCGGTGGCGACGCGCGTCGAGGACATCAAGCTGCCCGCTATCTTCTTCATCTCCGAGCGCGACCGCACGGTGAAGCCGGAGATGACGCGCGCCGTCGCGGCGCGCTGGGGCGGGCCGACGGAGATCTTCGTGGTCACCACCGCCGAGGATCCCGGCCAGCACGTCATCGCCGGCGACGCGCTGTCGCCCGGCGGCACGGCCCCGGCGGTGAAGCGCATCGTCGAATGGCTCAGCGCGTCGGCGCCGTGACCGCGGTTGCCGCACGCTCCGGCCGCGCGTCGCGAGCGAAGACGTAGACGAGGACCGACGCCGCCAGCGTGACGGCGTAGAAGATCCATAGCGCATGGTAGCCGGCGACCGGGTTGTCGGGAACGCTGCTGGCCGAGAACACCGCCCCCGTGGCGAATTGCGCCAGCCCGACGCCGCCGATGGAGAAGAAGTTCAGCAGCGTCACCCCGCGCCCGGTCAGGTGCGCCGGCAGGAAGGCGCGGCCATGCGCCATCAGCAGGCCGTAGCTGCCGCCGAAGATGCCGATGGCGACGAACAGCAAGGTGAGCGTCGTCAGGCCGGGGGCCGGATCTGCGACGAGGACCATCAGCGCCCCGACGGAGAGGATGTTGCCGCCGACCGCCACCCATTTGCGCGTGCGGAACACGGTGTCGAGCGGGCCGTAGAGGAAGGAGCCCGCCACCATGGCCAGCGCCATGAAGAGCGTGATGCGGCCGATGGCCAGCGCATCGAGCCCGTAGACCTCGGCGAGCAGCGGGCCGGACCACAGGCCGCGAATGCCGGCGGCCGGCGCGTAGTTGAGCGCCACCAGCGGCATGATGATCCACAGTTGCGGGATGCGGAACAGTTCGAGATAGCCGGCGAAGCCGCCGCCGCTGCCCTCGGCGCGCTCCGGGTCGCGCACGAAGGCATAGATGCCGGCGGCAATCGCCAGCGTGATCGCGGCGAGCCCCACCAGAACCCCGCGCCAGCCGAACGCCTCGGCCGCGCCGGCGAGCGGCGAGGCGCCGATGACGTTGCCGGCGGAGCCGACGGCGATGAACCACGAGGTCAGGATCGCCAGCCGCGCGGGAGAATAGGAGCGGGCGAAGATGAAGACGGACGCCATCAGCACCGGCGCGCAGCCGATGCCGATCAGCGTCATGGCGGCGATCACCATCCACGGCTCGCGCGCCGCCGCGAACAGCACCGCGCCGCCCGCGCCGCCCACGCCCAGCAGCAGCGATGCCGTGCGCCGCGGCCCGATGCGGTCGAGGGCAACGCCGATCGCGAACTGCGACAGCGCGAAAGCGATGAACCACGCGCCCGAGGCGGACGACAGCCCGGCCTTGGTGATGCCGATGTCGGCGGAGAGCGCCGGCGTCAGCACCGCGAGGAAGGAGCGATAGAACTGGCTCATCACATAGGCGAGCGCCAGCGCGGCGATACCGGCCATGAAAGCGTTTCCCCTCATCTCTTGCCCGGGGTCTTTTGTCGGGCGCGAAGCGCCTGCGAGGCCACTAGAGCAATTCCGGTGAAATCCGGGTCACTCTGCCGGAGGGCATTTGGCCCAAG
>CAZVTK010000278.1:0-3622 GCA_964629765.1 uncultured Mesorhizobium sp. | reverse complement strand
GCTGCTCGTCGCCGCCTCCTTCTTCACCTCGGCGCTGACCGCCTCCTTCGGCCTCGGCGGCGGCGTGGCCATGCTGGCGCTGATGGGCCTGTTCGTGCCGGTGGCGGCGCTGATCCCGGTACACGGCGCGGTTCAGCTCGGCTCCAATGCCGGCCGCGCCTGGCATCAGCGCGCCCATGTGCGCCGCGACATCTTCATGCCTTTCGCGCTGGGCAGCCTCGTCGGGGCGGCGATCGGCGTGTTCGTGGTGGTCCAGTTGCCGGACGCGGTGATGAAGCTGGTGCTCGGCGGCTTCATCCTCGCCATCACCTGGACGAAGATTCCCGGCATGGAGCGCGTCGGCCGCGCGGGCCTCGCCGCCGCCAGCGTGATCCTGTCGGTGCTGTCCATGCTGCTCGGCGCCACCGGCCCGCTGTTCAGCGCCGTGCTGGCGCAGTTCATGGCCGGCGACCGCAAGGCGCTGGTCGCCACCCATGCCGCCACCATGACCGTGCAGCACCTGCTCAAGGTCGTGGTGTTCGGCATCGCCGGCTTCGCCTTCGCTGCGTGGCTGCCGCTCGTCGCGGCGATGATCGCCTCGGGCTATCTCGGCACGGTCTACGGCTCCAAGCTGCTCGACCGCATGCCGCAGGAGGCGTTCACCTTCTGGTTCCGCATCCTGATCACGCTGTTGGCGCTCGACATGGTGCGGCGCGGCACTCAGGCGCTGGCCTGAGCGTCAGCCTTCATAGCCCTCGACGATGACCATCTCGGCGTCGGCGACCGTCTGGCGGATCGCCTTGGCCGCCTGGTATTCGGCCGAATCGTAGCAGTCCCTGGCCGCCTGAAAGGACGGGAACTCGATCACCACGTTGCGCGGCCGGCCCTTGCCTTCCATCGCGTGGTACGGGCCGCCGCGCGCCAGGAACTTCGCGCCGTAGCGCTCGAAGGCCGGCTTGGCGGTCGCGACATAGTCCTTGTAGCGCTCGGGATCGCGCACCTCGACATGGGCGATCCAGTATCCTTTGGGCATTCCCGTCCTCCCCGGCTTGCAACATTCAGAGGCTGTCTGGAAAAGCGTCAGGGCATGACGAAAATGGTGGTTTGCGAGCACCGGAGCGGAGCGTACATCAGGTACGTGAGCACCGGAGCGCAGAAAACCGCCATTTGCAGGCCGCCCTCACGCAATTTCCAGACAGTCTCTCAGGCCGCGTTCATCTCGTCCAGTATGGCCCGCGCGGCCGCTGCGGGGTCGGCCGCCTCGACGATCGGCCGCGCCACCACCAGATGGCTCGCGCCCGCCGCGAGCGCGTCGGCCGGTGTCATCACGCGCTTCTGGTCGCCCCGGTCCGCGCCCTTCGGCCGGATGCCCGGCGTCACCACCGCAAGGTCTGGCCCGACGATTTTCCGCACAGCGGACGCCTCGGCGGCCGAACAGACGATGCCGCCCATGCCCGCGCCCAGCGCCTGCTCGGCCCGCTTCAGCACCAGCGTGTGCGGGTCGTATTCGTAGCCTGCATCGACCATGTCGGCATCGTCCATCGAGGTCAGCACGGTGACGGCGAGCAGCGTCAGGTCGCTGCCGCGCGCGGCGGCGACGGCGGCGCGCATGGCGCGCGGATAGGCGTGGATGGTCAGCATCGAGACGCCGAGCTTCAGCACGCTCTCCACGCCCTTGGCCACCGTGTTGTCGATGTCGAGCAGCTTGAGGTCGAGGAAAACCTTGCGGCCGTCGCGGGCAAGGTCCCGGGCAAGCTCCAGCCCGCCGGCGAAGGCGAGCTGGTAGCCGATCTTGTAGAAGCGCGCGGCGTCGCCGAGCGTGGCGACGGTCTTTTCCGCCGCCGCGATGGTCGGCACGTCGAGGCCGACGATCAGCCGGTCGCGCGGGTCGGATATCGTCGGGCTCATGGCTCGTTCCGTGTCGAAGAGAGGCGCGCGCGCTCGACGAGCGTGCGTGCGAGGCGCTGCATGCCCTTGACCAGCCGTTCGTCGCGGAAATTGCCGTCCTCGTCGAAGGCGTCCGCGCCGTTGGGCACCTGTACCTGCGGCGCGATCACCTCGGCCTGGATATGGGCCAGCACCTGCCGCAGATGGCTGGCCGAGCGGATGCCGGCGAAATGGCCGTTGGACGACGAGCAGATGGCCATGACCTTGCCGGTGAAGGCGTTGAGCGGCTTGCCGGACTCGGACTTGACGCGGCTGATCCAGTCGACCGTGTTCTTCACCAGCGGCGGGATGCCGCCATTGTATTCGGGCGTGCAGATCAGCACCGCGTCGTGCGCGCCGAACAGCTTCGCCAGCTTCACCGCATTGGCCGGCACGCCCTTCTCGCGCTCCAGATCCTCGTCCATGATCGGCAGCGGGTAGTCGGCCAGCGAGATGCGCGTCACCTCTGCGCCGGCCACCGCCAGCTCCTTCTGCGCGACGTCGGCCGTCTTGCCGGAATAGGCGCCGCTCCTGACCGAGCCGGCGAAGACGAGGATGCGCGGGATCATTGCAGGACCTTGCCGATCGGCCGCCGCGTGTTGAGCGGCAGCACGGGCGCGCCGCGGCTGTAGAGCCACAGCGTGGTCGGGGGGATGTTGCGCAGGATGAAGTCGAATCGGGTGACGCGGTAGTCGCCGCGCCCGGGCGGCACCGGCGAGCGCGGCCCGTAGGTGAGCTGCACGATCGGCCGTCCCTCGGGAATGCGCTTCAGCAGATCCTCCACATAGCGCACGCGCTGCTCGACGGGGAAGTTGAGCAGCGGCACGCCGGAGACGATCGAATCGAACGTCGTGTCCTTGAGCGCCCCCAGCGTGGCGTCGAGGTTGAAGGCGTCGCCCTGGATGGTGTTCACGCGCGGGAACTGCTGCTTGAGATGGGCGACGAATTCGGGCGAGTACTCGACGCAGGTGAGGTTCTCGGGCTTCACGCCGCGATCGAGGATCGCCCGGGTGATGACGCCGGTGCCGGGACCGAGCTCGAGAACCGGCAGGTTCGAGTGAGGATCGATGACCGACGCCATGCGCCTGGCGGTCACCGAGCTGGTCGGCACGACGGAACCGACGGCGCGCGGCCGCGACACCCAGCCCTTGAAGAATTTCACCTCGTCGTCGAAGCGTTTGCGCAGGCTGGTCATGGCGGCTTCTCCTTCGCGGCGCCGCGGCGCCGCATTCCTGTCTACGGCCTATCTACGACCTGACGCGGCGGAAACAAGGCCGCCGGGGCATCAACGTCCCCTTCTCCCCTTGTGGGAGAAGGTGGATCGGCACGCAGTGCCGAGACGGATGAGGGGTATTGGCAGGATCGCCAACGTCCCATTCCTTTCAGCACCCCTCATCCGACCTCGCCGTCGCTTCGCTTGGCTCGGCCACCTTCTCCCACAAGGGGAGAAGGGGGACACTCGCCTACTCGCCGAACGAGTCGAAGAACTCCTTCATGCGGCTGAAGAAGCCGCTCGACTGCGGGCTGTTCTCCGTGGAGGACAGCTTCTCGAATTCCTCCAGCAGCTCGCGCTGGCGCTTGGTCAGGCTCTGCGGCGTCTCGACCGCCACCTGGATGTAGAGGTCGCCGATCTGGTTCTGCCGCAGCACCGGCATGCCCTTGCCCTTGAGGCGGAACTGCTTGCCGTTCTGCGTGCCTTCGGGAACCTTCACGCGGG
>CAZVTK010000277.1:0-3644 GCA_964629765.1 uncultured Mesorhizobium sp. | reverse complement strand
CGCGCGCGACCTTCTCCACCTCCTCGACCGCGTCGACGGCGAAGAGGCGGATGCCGAGCTCGAAGGCGCGCGCGATGTCGCGCTCCTTCTTGATCGTGTTGCCGAAGGAGATGCGCTCGGCCGGCGCGCCGGCATCCATCGCCATCTCGATCTCGGCGACGCTGGCCGTGTCGAAGGACGAGCCCATGCCCGCGAGCAGGCGCAGGATCTCGGGCGCCGGATTGGCCTTCACCGCATAGTAGATCTTCGACTCCGGCAGCGCCTTCTCGAAGGCGCGGTAATTGTCGCGCACGACGTCGAGGTCGACGACGAGGCAGGGGCCGCTCGGGCGGCGGGTGGCGAGGAAGTCGATGATGCGCTGGGTCGCGGCCATTTGGTCTCTCCCGTGCGCCGGTGAAGGCGCGCACAAAGGCTGCGCGGCGCCGGCTCGCAGCCGGGCATTCGCGCGGTGGACAAAGGCGCGTTCGCTTTTCCATGAAGCCGGCCTGTGGAGACCCCGGACCCATGGACGCGCCTCGCGCGGCGGTGAACCGTCAGCCTTGCCCGGCCTCGGGTTCGCTTTGTCTGCCTTGGCTTGGATTGGGAGACCCGTTCCGCACTGCCGGCAATGAGGGTGTGCCTCTTCAGTAACCCCGGCATTTGGACCGCCGAGGGACACCAGAAAGGCCCGCACCGTCGTTGCTTCAAGGCGTCCTCGGATCGGCGGTTGGCCGCTGAACCGACCGGGTTCGTTACTCCCCGGGTACCGTCCCGATCGCCTCGCCGTTTCGAGGATCGGGGGACGCCCACAGGCACGTGCGACTTTGGGCAAGCGCGATATAGGAACCGCGACCGTTACAATCAAATGAAATCTTCGGCCGGATTGAAAAATATCGTGCGCCGAACAATCCTCGCGCACCGTCAATCGGGAGCGAACGATGAGCATGCAGCGCGATCCCTTCAACGCCTTCGTCGCCGGGCCGGAAAACGCAGCGATTCCGGCCGCTTCCGGGCCACTCTCCGGGCCATTGTCCGGCTTGGCGCTGGCGGTGAAGGACATCTACGCCGTGAAGGGGCAGAGGACCGGCGGCGGCAACCCCGACTTCCTCGCCGAATCACCCGTGGCGGCGGCAACCGCGCCGGCCGTGCAGCGGCTTTTCGATTCGGGCGCGCGCTATGCCGGCCGCACCCAGACGGAGGAGCTGACCTTCTCGCTGACCGGACAGAACGTCCACTTCGCCCACCCGGTCAACCCCGCCGCGCCCGACCGCGTCACCGGCGGGTCGTCCTCGGGCAGCGCCGCGGCCGTGGCGGGCGGGCTGGTCGACATCGCGACCGCTTCCGACACCGGCGGCTCGGTGCGCGCGCCGGCGAGCTTCTGCGGGCTGATCGGGCTGAGGACGACCCAGGGCGCGATCAGCCTCGAAGGGGCGATGCCGCTGGCGCCGAGCCTCGACACTTTCGGCTGGTTCGCGAAGGATGCGCAGACCTATGAGACGGTGGCGAAAATCTTCTTCGAAAGGCCCCCTGACACGGCCTTCAGAATGCACCATCTCGCCGTGCTCGACTCGCTTCTGCTCGGCCCGGCCGAGGCGGCCGAATATGCCCGCATGGTGCACATCGTCTCGGAAAGGCTCGGCGCGCCGCGCGAGGCCCCTGCCCTCTCGCAGTCTCCCGACGATCTCTACTGGACCTTCCGCAGGCTTCAGGCGTTCGAGGCGTGGCGTGTCCATGGCGCGTTCGTTGCCCGCCACGGCGCGCGGATGGACAAGGGCGTGCGCGAGCGCTTCGAGTTCGGCCGCGACCTGCCGGCGGACACAGAACGCGCCGGGACGCCGAAGCGCGACGCCTTCCGGCGCGAGCTCGCCGATCTGCTCGGCGACGACGGCGTGCTCGTCATGCCCACCGTGCCGGGCGCGGCGCTGCTGGCGAGGTCGAGCTTCGACGCGCTGCAGCTCTATCGCGAGAAGGCGCTGAAGCTGCTGTGCCTGTCGGGCCTGTCGGGATTCCCGCAGATCACCGTCCCGCTCGGCACGGTGGACGGCGCGCCCTTCGGCATCTCGCTACTCGGGCCGGCGCGCAGCGACCTCGCGCTGGTGCGGCTGGCCCGCGCAATCATGGAGACACGGTAGTGGACACTCTGACCCGCATGCGCGCCTTCATCGACGTCGTGGAAGCCGAGGGGTTCTCGGCCGCCGCGCGCAAGATCGGCCGCTCGAAGGCGCTGCTGTCGAAATATGTGCGCGAGCTGGAGGACGAGCTCGGCACGCTGCTGCTCAACCGCACCACGCGCCAGTTCTCGCTCACCGAGGCCGGCCACACCTACTACGCCCGCGCCTCCGATCTGGTGAAGGAGATCGACGGCCTCGCCGAAAGCGTGCGCGAGACGGCGGGCGACGTGCGCGGCCGCATCAAGCTGACGGCGCCGCGGACCTTCGCCGATGCGCCGATCGGCCTGTCGCTGATCGATTTCGCCGCCGCGCACCCTGAGATCATGCTCGACATCCGCCTCGACGACCGCTTCGTCGACCTGGTGGAGGAAGGTTTCGACCTCGCCATCCGCATCACCCGGCTGGAGGATTCCTCGCTGATCGCGCGGCGGCTGGCGCCGTTCTCGGTGCGGGTGTGCGGCTCGCCGGAGCTGATCGAGCGCGTCGGCATGCCGGCCAGGCCCTCCGATCTCGCGCGCCTGCCCTGCATCATCGACACCAACAGCCGCTGGCTCGCCAACTGGCCCTTCGTCGGCGAGGACGGGCAGATGACCAGCGTCGCCGTCAGCGGCCGGCTGGAGGTCAATAGCCCTCTGGCGGTGCGCAATGCCGGCTGCGCCGGGCTGGGCTTCGTCGGCCTGCCCGACTTCGTCGCCGACCCGGAGCTGAAGAGCGGCCGGTTGGTGCCGGTGCTGGAGGATTTTGCGCCGCGCGGCGGCGGCATCTTCGCCGTCTACCCTCACCGCCGCTATCTGCCGGCCAAGATCCGCGTGCTGGTCGACTATCTCGTCCAGTGGTTCAAGACGCGCGGGATGGGATAGTTTTTTGCGCGGGGCGTTCGACCCCTCTCCGCCTCGCTGCGCTCGGCAGGTTGTCGCGCGATACGTCGCGCACTATATTACTTGTTGGCGGTTCCGAATGCTGGTCCGATCCGTCCCGCGCCTCGGCCCCGGATGGCTGTCCCCGGCGCTCAACGGAACCGCCGCTCCATTCCATCTGATTGCAGCAGAAGTCGCCGTTCGTCGTTTCGCATACGGTGATCATGTGTGACCTGTGATCCCGCCACCGGAACGCCCGCGCGCCGTCCCAATTCCGCCGGGATTCTGCTAAGACTGCGCCACCTGAACGAGAGGAACGCTGATTTGCCGACCGTGCTCTCCGCGAGCCGCGCCGCCGCGCTCGCCGCTGCCGCGCTCCTTGCGCCCCTGCCCGCGCTCGCCCATCCGCATGTCTACGCCGAGGCGTCGCTGGAGGTGACGGTCGCACCCGACGGCACGGTGCGCCGGCTCGGCCATGTCTGGCGCTTCGACGATCTGTTCTCCTCGACGGTGCTGCTCGAATTCGACGCCAACCGCGACCTGAAGCTCGACGAGGAGGAGTTGAGGACGATCGCCGGCGTGGTGCACGGCTCGCTCGCCGAGTTCGACTATTTCCAGTTCGTCACGGCCGACGGCA
>CAZVTK010000276.1:0-3684 GCA_964629765.1 uncultured Mesorhizobium sp. | reverse complement strand
CGCCTGCGCGGCGACTACCTCGCCATCGTGACGCTCGCCTTCGGCGAGATCATCCGCATCGTGCTGTTGAACTGGTACGACTTCACCGGCGGCCCCAACGGCATCTCCGGCATCCCCAAGCCCACCTTCTTCGGCTACGAGTTCGAGCGCGGCGAGAACGGCGTGGCGGCGCTGCTCGGCATCCCCTTCTCGACCATCCACCGCTTCATCTACCTCTATTACATCATCTTCATCCTCGCGATCGTCACCAACTTCGTGACGCTGCGGCTGCGCAAGCTGCCGGTCGGGCGCGCCTGGGAGGCGCTGCGCGAGGACGAGATCGCCTGCCGCTCGCTCGGCATCAACACGACGAACACCAAGCTGACGGCGTTCGCCATCGGGGCGATGTTCGGCGGCTTCGCCGGCTCGTTCTTCGCCACGCGGCAGGGCTTCATCTCGCCCGAGAGCTTCACCTTCCTGGAATCGGCGATCATCCTCGCCATCGTCGTGCTCGGCGGCCTCGGCTCGCAGATCGGCGTGGTGTTCGCCTCGGTGGTGATGATCGGCGGCATCGAGATGCTGCGCAACCTCGGCTTCCTGACCCACATCTTCGGCCCCGGCTTCGACCCCGTGCAGTACCGCATGCTGATCTTCGGACTCGCCATGGTGGCGATCATGATCTGGCGCCCGCGCGGCCTGATCACCACGCGCGAGCCGTCGGCCGTGCTCAAGGAGAGGAAGAAGATCGGGGCGGACCTCGTCGCCCAGGGCGAGGGACACTGACATGCAGACACAGCCATCCACCGTCGCCGCCCGGCGCAACTGGGAAACCGACCCCATCCTGACGGTCGAGCACCTGACCATGCGCTTCGGCGGCCTCACCGCCGTCGGCGACCTGTCCTTTGCCGTCGGGCGCGGCGACATCACCGCGCTGATCGGCCCCAACGGCGCCGGCAAGACCACCGTATTCAACTGCGTCACCGGCTTCTACAAGCCGACCGAGGGGCGCATCGTCATGCGCCACGGCGCCGGCCTCCAGGCCGAGGCCGTGCAGGCGGTGACCGCATCCGGCGCCCGCTACAAGGCCGCGAACGACGGCGGCGTGTTCCTCCTGGAGCGCATGCCCGATTTCGAGATCGCCAAGAAGGCCAAGGTCGCGCGCACCTTCCAGAACATCCGCCTGTTCGGCGGCATGACGGTGCTGGAAAACCTCCTGGTGGCGCAGCACAACCCGCTGATGACGGCGTCCGGCTTCACCGTCGGCGGGCTGTTCAACCTGCCGTCTTACCGGCAGGCGCAGAAATCGGCGATCGAGCTTGCGGTCTACTGGCTCGACAAGGTGAACCTGATCGAACGCGCCGACGACCCGGCCGGCGACCTGCCCTACGGCGCCCAGCGCCGGCTCGAGATCGCCCGCGCCATGTGCACGCGCCCGCAGCTTCTGTGTCTCGACGAGCCGGCCGCGGGCCTCAACCCGCGCGAATCGGCCGAGCTCAACGCCCTTTTGCATTTCATCCGCGACGCCGGCACGTCGGTGCTGCTGATCGAGCACGACATGGGCGTGGTGATGGAGATCTCCGACCACATCGTGGTGCTCGACTACGGCGTGAAGATCTCCGACGGCGACGCCGCCTTCGTGCGCTCCGACCCGAGGGTCATCGCCGCCTATCTCGGCGTCGACGACGAGGAGATCGAGGAGAAGCCTGAAATCGCCGCGCTGGCGGTCGAGGCGCTGGAGGCGCCGCCGCCCGAAATCCTTCAGGCCGCGCAGGCCGCCGCCGAGCCTGCCGCTGCCGCGCCGGCGAAAAAGGCCGCCGCCCGGCCAAAAACGGCAAGGGTGCGGGCACCCAAGGCGGAAGCGTCGGCAATGCCCCCGGCGAAGCTGATGGAGGCGCCTGCGAAGAAGCCGGCAAAGGTTCCGGTGAAGGCGGCGAAGCCGAAGCCCGCAAGGGCCGCAGCGCCCGCGCCCGCCGTTCCGGACGACCTCACCCTCATCAAGGGCATCGGGCCGGTCAACGACCGCAAGCTGAGGGAGCACGGCATCACCACCTTCGCCCAGATCGCCGCATGGAAGAAGGCCGATGTCGTGGCCGCCGAGGTGTACCTCGAATTCGACGGGCGCATCGCCCGCGAGGACTGGATCGGCCAGGCGAAGACGCTGGCGAAGGCGCCGAAGGCCCCGTCCAAGGCCCCAGCACCGGCCAAAGCCAAGGCCGGCAAGGGAGACGCCCGATGAGCGCGCTTCTCTCCGTCTCGGGCGTCGAGACCTATTACGGCAAGATCGTCGCGCTGCGCGGCGTCGACATCGAGGTGAACCAGGGCGAGATCGTCACGCTGATCGGCGCCAACGGCGCCGGCAAGTCGACGCTGATGATGACCATCTGCGGCAGCCCGCAGGCCCGGGCCGGCCGCATCGTCTATGACGGCGCCGACATCACGAAGATGCCGACGCACGAGATCATGCGGCTCGGCATCGCCCAGTCGCCCGAGGGCCGGCGCATCTTCCCGCGCATGACCGTGCTGGAGAATCTCCAGATGGGCGCGCAGCTCGTCGCCCCGGAGCATTTCGACGGCGACCTGCGCAAGGTCTACGACCTCTTCCCGCGCTTGAAGGAGCGCGAGGGCCAGCGCGGCGGCACGCTGTCGGGCGGCGAGCAGCAGATGCTGGCGATCGCCCGCGCGCTGATGAGCCGGCCCAAGCTGCTGCTGCTGGACGAGCCCTCGCTCGGCCTCGCGCCGCTGATCGTGAAGCAGATCTTCGAGGCGGTGAAGGCGCTGAACCGCACCGAGGGGCTGACCGTCTTTCTGGTCGAGCAGAACGCCTTCCACGCGCTGAAGCTGGCGCATCGCGGCTACGTCCTGGTCAACGGCCAGATCACCTTGTCGGGCAGTGGCCGCCAGCTGCTGGCCGACCCGGAGGTTCGCGCGGCCTATCTCGAGGGCGGGCACGCATGATCCCCGAATCGATCTGGGTCTTTCTCGGCATCACCGTCGTCCTCTTCGGCGGTGCCGCCTTCATGATGGGCCAGGCGATCGCCGAGACCTGGCGGTCGGCCTGGCAGAACGTCGCCTATGGCCTGCTGCTCGGCGCCGGCTGTCGTTTCATGACCTTTGCGCTGTTCGAGGCGCCGCTCCTTTCGGTCGGCGGCTATCTCGTCAGCACGGTCGTCATCGTCGGGCTGGCGCTGCTGGCGTGGCGCCTGTCCCGCGTGCGCAGAATGGTCGCGCAATATCCCTGGCTCTACGAGCGGGAAGGGGCTTTCGGTTGGCGGGAGAGGCGAGGGGCCGGACCTGCCAGCTGACGTCCATGACGATTCCGTCATCGGCCGGTAGACTCCCGGCTGTTGCTGCCCTGTCACAGCCTGTCTAGATTGCGCGGGAGGCGCTCGCCGAGGCGGACCGCGGGACTCCGTCGTGGCGCTCGGTGACGCAACCCAAGGGATAAGGGAAGCAAGCATGCTCATCTCGAAGCGGACGCTGCTCGCCGCCACCGCGGCCATGGCGCTCCTGGGCGGTGCCGCCACGGCCAAGGCCGACATCACCATTGCCGTTGCCGGCCCGATCACCGGCGACCTCGCCGAGTTCGGTGCGCAGATGAAGAACGGCGCCGTCAAGGCCGTCGAGGACATCAACAAGGCGGGCGGCGTGCTCGGCCAGAAGCTGGTCCTCGAGGTGGGCGACGATGCCTGCGACCCGAAGCAGGCG
>CAZVTK010000275.1:0-3701 GCA_964629765.1 uncultured Mesorhizobium sp. | reverse complement strand
ATCAACGGCTTCGGCCGCATCGGCCGCAACATCGTGCGCGCCATCTACGAGAGCGGGCGCAAGGACATCGACATCGTCGCGGTCAACGATCTCGGGCCGGTCGAGACCAACGCCCATCTCCTGCGCTACGACAGCGTGCACGGCCGCTTCCCGAGCGAGGTGAAGGTCAACGGCGACGTGATCTCCGTCGGCGCGGAGAGCTTCAAGGTGCTTGCCGAGCGCGACCCGTCCAAGCTGCCCTGGGGCGAGCTGGGCGTCGACATCGTCATGGAATGCACCGGCATCTTCACCGCGCGCGACAAGGCGGCGGCGCACCTGACGGCCGGCGCCAAGCGCGTGATCGTCTCGGCGCCCGCCGACGGCGCCGACCTGACGGTGGTCTACGGCGTCAACCACGACAAACTGTCGAAGGACCACATCGTCATTTCCAACGCCTCGTGCACGACCAACTGCCTCGCCCCGCTCGCCGCCGTGCTGCACGATGCGGTCGGCATCGAGAAGGGCATGATGACGACCATCCACTCCTATACCGGCGACCAGCCGACGCTGGACACGATGCACAAGGACCTCTACCGCGCCCGCGCGGCGGCCCTGTCGCAGATCCCGACCTCGACCGGCGCGGCCAAGGCCATCGGCCTCGTCATCCCGGAGCTGAAGGGCAAGCTCGACGGCATCTCGATCCGCGTGCCGACGCCGAACGTCTCGGTCGTCGACTTCAAGTTCATCGCCAAACGCAACACCACGGCGCAGGAGATCAACGACGCGGTGATCGCGGCCTCGAAGGGCAAGCTCAAGGGCGTGCTCGCCGTGACGGCCCACCCGAACGTGTCGATCGACTTCAACCACGACCCGCATTCCTCGACGCTGGCGCTCGACCAGACCAAGGTGATGGACGGCAATTTCGTGTCGGTCCTGTCCTGGTACGACAACGAGTGGGGCTTTTCCAACCGCATGGCCGACACTGCGGTGGCGTTCGCCAGGACGTTCTGATCGGCCGCCGTCCCCCGCCTGCCGCGCTGGCGCGGCACCGATAATTTCCTTTCGCGCCCGGCTTTACGCCGGGCGTTTTCTTTCCCTAGATTGGGCCATACATTCTGCATGAGTTCGCCGCATCCGCGGGCGAATCTGACCTGCGCGCCACCCCAGCGTTTGCACCCGTTCGCCTTCCGCCATGCCGCCCGCGCGCGGCCGCGAAAGTCCCTCGTGTCCCGACCGGGCGGCGTGTGCCGGACCCGAAGGAGGGCCCGGAGATCGGGGAGGGCATGGACGCGATCTACCTGGTGACGCTGGTGGGCACCCTGCTGGTGCTGCTGGCCGCGTTTTCCAGCATGCTCGCGTACCGCTTCGGCGCCCCGCTGCTGCTGCTTTTCCTCGGGATCGGTCTGGCGGCGGGGGTGGACGGCCTCGGCATCGAGTTCTCCAACTACCGGAGCGCCTATTTCATCGGCGCGCTGGCGCTGGCGGTCATCCTGTTCGATTCCGGCTTCCGCACCCCCTTCGCCGTGTTCCGCGAGGCGGCCGCGCCGGCCATGGTGCTCGCCACCGCCGGCGTGGTGCTGACCTCGGCGTTCTTCGCCGTCGGCGCGCATGTCCTGCTGTCGCTGGAATGGGTGCAGTCCTTCCTGCTCGGCGCCATCGTCGCCTCCACCGACGCGGCGGCGGTGTTCTTCCTGCTGCGCGTCGGCGGCATCCATATCCGCGAGCGCGTGACGGCGACGCTGGAGGTCGAATCGGGCACCAACGACCCGATGGCGATCTTCCTCACCATCGCGCTGGTGGAGGCCATGAGCGTGACGGGGGAGACCGGGGGGGAGGCGGGCGGCTTCGGGCTGGAGCTTGCCGCCGAATTCGTCCGCGAGATGGGCATCGGCTTCCTAGGCGGCTGGCTCGGCGGCATCATGATCGGCTGGCTGGTGAGCCGCTTCGACATGGATCGCGGCCTGACGCCGATCTTCGTGCTGGCGCTGTCGCTGCTGGTGTTCTCGGCGACGGGAGCGCTGCACGGCAGCGGCTTCCTGGCGGTCTATGTCGCCGGCCTCTACGCCGGCAACCGCAACGTGCGCGGCGCGGCGGCCATCAAGCGCTTCCAGGACGGGGCGACGTGGCTGGCGCAGATCATCATGTTCCTGATGCTCGGCCTGCTCGCCACGCCCAGCGATTTCGGGCCGATCGCCGTGCCGGCGGTGCTGCTGGCGCTGTTCCTGTGCTTCGTGGCGCGGCCGCTGGCGGTGTGGCTCAGCCTGCTGCCGTTCGACCTGCCGCGCAACGAGAGCGCCTTCGTCGCCTGGGTGGGCCTGCGCGGCGCGGTGTCGATCCTGCTCGCCATCGTGCCGCTGCTGGCCGGCATCGAGGGCGGCACCGTCTATTTCAACTCGGCCTTCATCATCGTGCTGGTGTCGCTGCTGCTGCAAGGCTGGTCGATCGGCCCGCTGGCGCGGCGGCTGGGGCTCGCCGTGCCGCCGCAGATCGGGCCGGTGGAGAAGGTGGAGCTGGAGCTGCCCGGCACCGCGCATCACGAGCTCCTCGTCTACCGCGTGGTCAAGGACAGTCCCGTCGCGCGCGGCGAGAGCGTGCCGCGCTGGGCGCGGCCGTCGCTGGTCATCCGCGACGGACAGTCCACCAAATACCCCTATTCCGGCAAGCTGTCGGAAGGCGACTACGTCTACCTCTTCATCCATTCGCGCTATCCGCGTCTGCTCGACCGGCTGTTCGCCAGCCCGGCGCCGGTGGACGCGGACGACGCCGATTTCTTCGGCGCCTTCACCATCGACGCGACGCAACCGGCGTCCAGTCTGCACGCCATCTACGGCGCCGAGCTGCGCCCCGGCGAGGAGGAGCTGACCATCGCCCAGATGATGACCGCGCGGCTGGGCGGCAACGCCGAATATGCCGACCGCGTGCCGGTCGGCCCCATCGATCTGATCGTGCGCACGGTGGACGAGAACGACGCCATCCTCGAAGTGGGCGTCCTGCTGGAGCCGGAGGCGTCGCGGACGAAGACGCCGCTCTACATCACCGGCCGCGAGCTGCTGCGCCAGATCGCGGCGCTGCTGCGCGGACGGCCGCCCGGCGGCGCGGCGGGCACGGGCGACGCTGCGGCGCCTTGAAGCGGTGGCGCGTTTCTGTATGGTCCGCGCCGATCTTCCAGGGAGCCTTCCATGCCGAATTTCCGCACGCTCGACGACGTTGACGTGAAGGGCAAGCGCGCGCTGGTGCGCGTCGACCTCAACGTACCGGTGCAGGACGGCAAGGTCTCCGACGCGACGCGCATCGAGCGGGTCGCCGGTACGATCGCGGAACTCGCCGACAAGGGCGCGAAGGTCGTGCTGCTCGCCCATTTCGGCCGGCCGAAGCGCAAGCCGGACCCGGAGCAGTCGCTCCAGCCCATCGCCACCGCGACGGCCGCGGTGCTGGGCCGCAAGGTCGGCTTCGCCTCGGACTGCGTCGGGCCGGATGCGGTGCGCGCCGTGGCGGCGATGAAGGACGGCGACATCCTGCTGCTCGAAAACACCCGTTTCCATGCGGGCGAGGAGAAGAACGACCCGGCGTTTGCGAAGCAGCTCGCCGAATGCGGCGACATCTTCGTCCACGACGCCTGTTCGGCCGCGCATCGCGCCCATGCCTCGACCGAGGGGCTGGCGCATCTCCTGCCCGCCTCTGCAGGCCGCACCATGCAGGCCGAGCTCGACGCGCTGGATGAG
>CAZVTK010000274.1:0-3794 GCA_964629765.1 uncultured Mesorhizobium sp. | reverse complement strand
CCTTCTTCTTGTACATGGCGAGCATGCGCTGGGTGACCAGGAAGCCGCCGAAGATGTTCACCGCCGCGAGCACCAGCGCGACGAAGCCGAAGCCGGTGGCAAGCCCGGCGGCCGAGGCCGCCACCGCCAGCAGCGCGCCGACCACGATGACCGACGAGATGGCGTTGGTGACCGCCATCAGCGGTGTGTGCAGCGCCGGGGTCACCGACCAGACCACATAGTAGCCGACGAAGATCGCCAGCACGAAGATGGCGAAGCGGAAGACGAAGGGGTCGATGCCGGTTGCAGCAGCGGCAGCGGCGCCCGCCGCCTCGGCGGCGCCATCGCCGGACAGCGCGGCGCGCATGGCCGCCGACGCCTGGTCGAGCGCGTCGAGCGCGGTTTCGAGTGCGGTCTTTTCCATCAGGCGTTGCCTCCGGGCTTCCTGCCCCGGGATGAAGTTTTTGTTCCCGCGACCGGGCCGGCCTTGGCCGGCTCCTGCGCCACGAGCCGGTCGGATGCCGGCGCGGCCGGGTCCTCCATGGCCTTCAGCGGCGCATCGGCGGTCTTTGCCCTGGCCGGGGCCTTTGCCGGCTTCTTCGCGGCAGGGGCCGCCGGGGAGGTCGGCTTGGCGTTGAGGAACGGCATGGCGCCGGCTTTCGTGAAGTTCGGATGCACCACCTGCCCGCCATGGGTCAGCAGCGTCGGCTTCACCAGTTCGCCCTCGGGGTCGATGGCGAGCTGCTTCGCTGCCTTGTCGGTCAGCGTCTCGAGGAAGGCGAACAGGTTCTTGGCATAGAGCAGCGAGGCGGAAGCCGCGATGCGGCCCGGCATGTTGAGATGGCCGACGATCCTGACGCCGTTGGCCGTGGTGACGACCTTGCCGGCGACCGCGCCCTCGACATTGCCGCCGCGCTCGACCGCGAGGTCGACCAGCACCGAGCCCGGCTTCATCGACGCGACCATCGCCGCCGAGATCAGCTTCGGCGCCGGGCGGCCGGGGATCAGCGCCGTGGTGATGACGATGTCCTGCTTGGCGATGTGATCGGCGGTCAGGGCGGCCTGCTTGGCCTGATAGTCCTTCGACATCTCCTTGGCGTAGCCGCCGGCGGTCTCGGCCGCCTTGAACTCCTCGTCCTCCACCGCGATGAATTTGGCGCCCAGCGACGCGACCTGCTCCTTGGCGGCGGGCCGCACGTCGGTGGCGGTGACGACGGCGCCGAGGCGGCGCGCCGTGGCGATGGCTTGAAGGCCGGCGAC
This sequence comes from uncultured Mesorhizobium sp., assembly GCA_964629765.1. Taxonomy (GTDB): domain Bacteria; phylum Pseudomonadota; class Alphaproteobacteria; order Rhizobiales; family Rhizobiaceae; genus RCIO01. Next base: position 2,555 of record CAZVTK010000274.1, on the reverse strand, counting down.
GCCCGCGCCCATGACGAACACCTTGGCGGCCGGCACCGTGCCGGCGGCGGTCATCATCATCGGCAGCGCGCGGTCATATTCGGCGGCCGCGTCGATGACAGCCTGATAGCCGGCGAGGTTGGCCTGCGAGGAGAGCACGTCCATGACCTGCGCGCGGGTGATGCGCGGCATGAACTCCATGGCGAAGGCGGAAACGCCGGCTTTCGCCATCGCCGCCACCGCCGCCTCGTTGCCGTAGGGGTCCATGGTGGCGATCACGGCCGCGCCGGACCTGTAGCCCTTGAGCTCGCTCTCGGTCGGCCGGCGGACCTTGAGGATCACGTCCGCCCTGGATGCGTCGGCCGCTTTCCCGATCGTCGCGCCGTTCTTGGCGAACTCGTCGTCGACGATGCGCGAGGCGGCGCCAGCGCCGGCCTCGACGATCACCTCGTAGCCGAGGCCGGTTATGCGCTTGACCGTCTCGGGCGAAGCCGCGACGCGGGTCTCACCGCCGTCGATCTCGCGCGGCACGAATACTGTCTGTCCCAACCTCTCGCTCCCTCGGGCACGGGCCATGCGGGCTGTGCCCGCCAATGTCGCAGGATTGCGCCGCCACCTCGTCCCGAAGGACTAGCGCAGCAGAAAACCGCCGACGGCGCAGATCAGGACGAAGAGGATCGTCGCGGAAAAGAAGCCGGCGCTGGTGAAGAAGCCGAAGGCCATCGCGATGAGCAGCGCGGCGCAGACCAGCGAGCCCCATTTCGCCAGGGCGAGGAACATCGAGTAGGTCTTCTCGTGCTCGGCATAATCCATCTCGGCGCCCGTCTCGAGCGGACCGGCTGGCGTGTGGTCGGCCATCGCGTCACCCCTTCGTTAAGCAGTCGTGCCGGCTGATAGCGAAAAGGCGGGATAAGGGCAATGGCGGTCAGTGTCGCGGCGTCAGGTCCGTGAACGGGAATCGCACCGCGAGGCTGACGGCGCGCGCGCTCCCATTGGAACGCGCTTGCTGAACTGCTAAACTACGTCCGACGACGCCGGCGCGTGTTTCTTGGTTGCCGCTGGACCGCGTTTTCTGAACTGCTAGGATTGCCTTCCGCGCCCGGGCATCGCGGTACGTTGCCCGCAGGCGAGCTTCGGGAGCGGAATTTCGGGAGCGTTCGGATCATGGCCGAACCGGCTATGCGCAAAATGACGGTGGACGAGTTCTTCGCCTGGCAGGCGGAGCAGGACCGCAATTACGAGCTGGTCGACGGCGTGCCGGTGATGACCGTCAAGGCGATGACCGGGGCAAGCGATACGCATGACCGCATAACGGTCAACGCGATCGGCACTCTGTTTGCGCAACTGCGCGGCAAGCCATGCAGGCCGAAGACCGCCGACACCTCGGTCAGGACCATTCGCGGCACGCGTCGTCCCGACATCACCATCGAATGCGGGAAACCCGGCCCGCGCGACATGGCCGCCGACGAGCCGCGCATCGTGATGGAAGTCCTCTCGCCGTCGACGATGAGGGCGGACCGGTTCGAAAAGCTCGCCGAATACCAGCAGCACCCTTCGATCGCGGTGATCCTGCTGATCGGCACCGAGACGCCGACGGTCACGGTCTACAGGCGGGCCGGCGCATTGTGGGGCGTCGGGATCGTCGAGGGGCTGGACGCGGTGATCGACCTGCCTGAAATCGGGGCGAGCCTGCCGCTGGCCGAGCTCTATCTCGGCGTGGAGTTCGGCGCGGGCGCCTGAACCTGCCTCGACTCAGCTCAGCCAGCGCTTGCGGCGCTTGTAGTGCTTGACGTCCTTGAACGATTTGCGGCCCTCGCCGCCGACGCCCAGATAAAATTCCTTCACGTCCTCGTTCTCGCGCAGCGAGGCGGCGTCGCCGTCGAGCACCACGCGGCCCGATTCGAGGATGTAGCCGTATTTGGCGTAGCGCAGGGCGATGTTGGTGTTCTGCTCGGCGAGCAGGAACGACACGCCCTGCTCCTCGTTGAGCTTCTTCACGATCTCGAAGATCTCCTCCACGAGTTGCGGCGCAAGGCCCATGGACGGCTCGTCCAAGAGGATCATCTTCGGCCGGCTCATCAGCGCGCGGCCGATGGCCAGCATCTGCTGCTCGCCGCCGGACGTGTAGCCCGCCTGCGAGGTCCGCCGCACCTTGAGGCGCGGGAAATAGGAATAGACCATGTCGAGGTCGGTCTTCACCGCGGCATTGCCGTCGCGGCGCGTGAAGGCGCCGGTCAGCAGATTGTCCTCGACGCTGAGATGGCCGAAGCAGTGGCGGCCCTCCATGACCTGGATGCAGCCGCGCCTGACGAGGTCGTTGGGCGAAAGATCCTGCACCTCCTGCCCCTCGAACACGATGTTGCCCTTGGTCACCTCGCCGCGCTCGGCGGAGAGGAGGTTGGAGATGGCCTTGAGCGTCGTCGTCTTGCCCGCCCCGTTGGCACCGAGCAGCGCCGTGATGCCGCCCGCCGGCACCGACAGCGACACGCCCTTCAGCACCAGGATGACGTGATTGTAGATCACCTCGATGTTGTTGACCGAGAGGATCGCGGCGGCGGGAGAAGCGGCGGGGGCGG
>CAZVTK010000273.1:0-3909 GCA_964629765.1 uncultured Mesorhizobium sp. | reverse complement strand
GAAACCTGACGCTGCCGGGCATCATCATGAAGGCGCCGGAATGACGGTTTCGATGCAAGAAAATTGAATGCAGCCAGAGGCCGATTTCATTTGTCGGCCTTTCGCCGCGCCCCGATAGTGGGCGCGGCGGCGCAGCGATCAACGCGGCCCATGAATGCGGCACGGAGAGGACATTTCGTATGTGGACGGACCGGCGCGCCCTCGATCTTTTCGGCATCGAAGTGCCGATCGTGCAGGCGCCGATGGCGGGGCCGGTGTTCTCCGACATGGTGGTGGCGGTCGCGGAGGCCGGCGGGCTGGGCTCGCTGCCCTGCGCGACGATCGACGCGGCGCGGGTGCGGCAGGAACTCGGCATCATCCGCCAGCAGACCGGCCGGCCGGTCAACGTCAACTTCTTCTGTCACGAGACGCCCGCCCCCGACGCCGCGCGCGAGGCGCGCTGGCGGCAGCGCCTGCGGCCCTATTATCAGGAGTTCGGACTCGATCCCGACGCTCCCGTGCCGGCGTCGAACCGCGCGCCGTTCGACGAGGAACTGTGCGCGCTGGTCGAGGAATTCCGGCCGGAGGTGGTGAGCTTCCATTTCGGCCTGCCGCCGCGCCCGCTGCTGGAGCGCGTGCGGGCTACCGGCGCGAAGATCCTGTCGTCGGCGACCACGGTGGCCGAAGCCCGGTGGCTGGAGGAGCGCGGCTGCGACGCCATCATCGCGCAGGGCTTCGAGGCCGGCGGGCATCGCGGCAATTTCCTCTCCGACGACATCTCCACGCAGGTCGGGACCTTCGCGCTGGTGCCGCAGGTGGTCGACGCGGTGAAGGTGCCGGTGATCGCCGCCGGCGGCATCTGCGACGCGCGCGGCATCGTCGCGGCGCTCGCGCTGGGTGCCGCGGCCGTGCAGGTCGGCACCGCCTATCTGTACACGCCGGAAGCGAGGGTCGCCGCGCCGCACCGCGCCGCGCTGCGCGAGCGGCGGGTGGAAGAGACGGCGCTGACCAATGTCTTCACCGGCCGGCCGGCGCGCGGCATCGTCAACCGCATCATGCGCGAGGCCGGGCCGATGAGCGCGGATACGCCGGCCTTCCCGCTGGCCGGCGGCGCGATGGCGCCGCTGCGCGCCGTCACGGAGAAGGCGGGGTCGGGCGACTTCATGTCGCTCTGGGCGGGACAGGCCGCAAGCCTGTGCCGCGACCTGTCCGCGGGCGAGCTGACGCGGCAGCTCGCGGCCGACGCGCTGGCTTTGCTGGAGAGGATGGGCGGCCGTAAATGAGCCGGCGAGGCCGGGCCTCGCGGCTGAACGAGCGGGCGGCGGATGCTTCCGTCCCTGTCGGTGAAAACCCGCCGGCCGTTGGCTGGGACGATCTCGACCCTGCTGCGCAAGCGGCGCTCATGCGCCTCAACAGGGGTCATGCGGACGGCATCGACCCGCCCGCCGGCGAGCGCCTGAAGGCCCTCGGCCTTGCCGTGGCGCGAGCCACGGGTCTCGGCATCACGCGGGCCGGGCGGGAACTGGCCGTCGCCGCGCTGCTGCGCCCGCGCGGAGACGTGGAGCATCACTGAACGACCTGCTTCAACCCTTCGAGCGCGGCTTTCACGTCGCCGCGCATCTCGCCCTCGTCGGGGTAGACGGCGTAAGCCGGATAGGTGAAGCGCGGCGCGCCGGCGACGAGCTCGAGCTCGCCGGTCTCGATATGGCGCAGCACCGCGCCCTTGCGGAAATAACCGGTGCCGCCGGCGCGCAGGATGTAGCTGAGGCCGAGCGGGCCGAGGCCCACCGTGACGCCGGGCGTGTGCCCCGCCTCCGCCTCAAGCCCGCGCGAGGCGGCGAATTGCGGCCCCCAGTCGACATGGACGTAGTCGGGGGCGTGGTCCCCGTCCGGCTGTCCGGTGGTGCGCACCATGACCAGTTCCTCCTCCTCGACAAGCTCGATCCTGAAGCCGTGCAGCAGCGGCGGGGCGTAGAGCACCGCTATGTCGAGCACGCCGGTGCGCAACTGCTCGATGAGCTGGTCCGGCACGCCGACATTGGCGCGCACGGCGATCTGCGGCCGCGTCTTCTTCATCCACACCAGCCAGTCGAGCAGGACGGGATTCCACAGGCTGAGCTCGCCGCCGAGCGCGATCACGCTGGTGCGCCCGGGCGGCACGGAAAGCTGCTGGCGCGCGCGCTCCCACACCTGCACGAAGGATTGCGCGAAACGCTCGAACTCGCGGCCGGCGGCGGTCAGCGCCGCGCCGTTGCGGTTGCGCACGAACAGCCGCTGGCCGAGGCTTTCCTCCAGCGTGCGGATGCGGGCGCTGACGGTCGTCTGCGTCACGTGCAGGCGGTCGGCGGCCTTGAGGAAGCTGCCGGTATGGACGATTTCGAGGAAAGTGCGGGCCCGGTCGATGTCCATGACGCTGCCCCGGTCGATGCAACAATATTGCATTCATACAGCATTTAATTCCGTTTGCCTTCGATTTCTTCGGGAGGCACCTTCTCTCCAACGAACCAGAGCGGAACACAGAAACGAAAACGGGGCGCGGGATGCCGAAGGAAGACCAGCAGGAGCCGGCCGAATACGCGTCGCCGCCATGCTTCATGCACGAGCTGTCGCCGGAGTTCCGGGGAGAGACGGTGCGGGCGGATTCGTGGAGCGACGTGTCGCGCTGGCGCAAGGCCGAGCGGCAGCGGCTGATCGGCGCGCGCGTGGCCCTCGGCGCGGACGAGCGCAAGGCGCGCTCCGAGCGGCTGGCGGGCAAGCTCGACGAGGCCATCGGCAAGGTCTCGGGGCGCATCGTCTCCAGCTACTGGCCGTTTCGCGGCGAGCCGGACCTGCGCAACTGGGCCATCAAGGTGATCGAGCGCGGCGGGCGGATCGCCCTGCCGGTGGTCATCCACAAGGACTGGCCGCTCGAATTCCGCGTCTGGGCGCCGGGCGACCCGCTCGAGCGCGGCGTGTGGAACATCCTCGTTCCCTCGCGCGGCCCCGCCGTGGTGCCCGACATCGTGATCGCGCCGGTGGTCGGCTTCGACGAGGCCAATTACCGGCTCGGCCACGGCGGCGGCTTCTTCGACCGCACGCTGGCCGTGCTGCCGAAGAAGCCGGTCAAGATCGGCATCGGATTCTCGTTCGCGCGGCTGCCGACGATCTATCCGCAGCCGCATGACATACCCATGGACGTGATCGTCACCGACTGACGACACGGCACGCGGGCAGGGCCTGCTTCCCGATCCGGGGCAACGCGCCAGCGCGCTGCCCGCTTCCCGAAAGCGTCCCGCCTGCACACAGCAGAAAGGCAGGACGCCATGACCGATATCGCAGCTTCCGGGCGGGGAGGCCGCCCGGCCTTCTTCGCGCGCTGGTTCCTTTCCACGAACCACAAGGATATCGGCACCCTCTATCTGATCTTCGCCATGCTGTGCGGCGTTCTCGGCACGGGCCTGTCGGTGCTGCTGCGCGCAGAGCTCCAGGAACCCGGCATGCAGGTCTTCGCCGACCCCGGCCTGTTCAACGTGGTGGTCAGCGCGCACGGGCTGGTGATGATCTTCTTCGTCATCATGCCGGCGCTGATCGGCGGGTTCGGCAACTGGTTCGTGCCGATCATGATCGGCGCGCCGGACATGGCGTTTCCGCGCATGAACAACGTGTCGTTCTGGCTGCTGGTCGCCTCGCTGATCCTGTTCCTCGCCTCGATGTTCGTGCCGGGGGCGTCGGGGACGGCGGGGCATGGCGGCGGCTGGACGCTCTACCCGCCCTATTCGAATGTGGGCCAGCCCGGGCCGGCGGTCGACTTCGTCATCCTGTCGATCCACCTGTCGGGGGCGTCGTCCATCCTCGGCGCCATCAACTTCATCACCACCATCCTGAACATGCGCGCGCCCGGCATGACCATGCACAAGATGCCGCTGTTCGCGTGGTCGATGCTGGTCACCG
>CAZVTK010000272.1:0-3929 GCA_964629765.1 uncultured Mesorhizobium sp. | reverse complement strand
GCCGCTCGGGCCCGCCGGCCATGACCGGCGCCTTCATCCGCAAATACATCTTCCCCGGCGGCTACATCCCTGCCCTGTCCGAGGTGCTGCCGGCCATCGAGAAGGCCGGGCTGGTGGTCACCGACGTCGAGGTGCTGCGGCTCCACTATGCCGAGACGCTGAAGGCGTGGCGCGAGCGGTTCATGGCCAACCGCGCCCGGGCGGTGGCGATCTATGACGAGCGTTTCGCGCGGATGTGGGAATTCTACCTCGCCTCGTCGGAAGCGTCGTTCCGGTGGGACGAGCTGGTGGTGTTCCAGATCCAGATCGCGCGCCGCAACGATACGCTGCCCGTTACCCGCGACTATATGCGGCAGGCGGAGCGCTCGCTCGAGCTGCGCGACGGCGCCGACCGCAAGGAACAGCCGCGAAGCATGGCGCAGGACAGCTCGGCCGCCGGCAAGCGGGGACTCGGCAAACCAGGACGGGGACGCAAGGTCGGCAGAAAGGGCTGACCCCCGCCGCGCAGGTCGGGCGCGCCGGACAAGCTTGCAGGTCGGGCGCGCGGGATAAACCACTTCTTATTCATCCGTCGGCGATAGTCGCGCTTCGCGCAATGCGGGCCGGATCTTGACGGGACAATTCTTCATATCGCTGCTGAATCCGGGGCTGGGGCTTATCCTGGCCTTCGCCTTCCTGTGCCTGTGGCTGAACCTGCGCGAGCAGCGCTACGTCGCCGTGGCGGCGGCAAGCTATGTGGCGATGGCGGTCGGCTTCCTCATTCAGGACGTCGGGCCCAGCCTGCCGATGGAAGTGCACCGGCTGCCGGCCAATCTGTGCTTCCTCGCGGCGGGCTACCTGCTGGCCATGGCCGTGCTCGGCCGTTACCGCGTCGCCGTCCCGCACCGGCTCTTCGGCGCCATAGCCGGCGCGGGTGCGGCGGGGCTGTGCTGGTTCCTGTTCGTCCAGCCCAGCATCACCTACCGGATCTATTCCATCAGCTTCGCGCTGGGGCTGATCTCGCTGGTGATGTCCGCCAAGCTGCGCAACATCGAAAAGCCGCGCTTCATGGACCGCGCGCTGTTCTGGCTGACCCTTGTGACCGGCCTCAACTTCATCGTGCGCCCGATCGTCATCTTCGCACTCATCGGCCAGATCACCGCCTACCAGAGCACGCAGCAGGCGTTCTACTGGTCGACGGTGCAGTTCACGCAGGCGATGATCGCCATCACCTTCGCGCTCAGCCTGCTCGTCGCCGTGGCGAGCGACCTGATCGCCGAACTCAAGCAGCAGGCGCAGACGGACAAGCTGTCCGGCCTGCTGAACCGCCGCGGCTTCGAGGACCAGGCCGGCGAGATCCTCGCCGACTGCGCCGCGCGCGGCCGCCCGGTGGCCCTGCTCGTCGCCGACCTCGACCATTTCAAGCGCGTGAACGACACCTGGGGCCACGCCGTCGGCGACAATGTCATCCGGCTGTTCGGCTCGATGCTGGCCGACGCGGCGCAGCACGGCATGGTGACCGGGCGCATCGGCGGCGAGGAATTCGCCATCCTGATGCCGGACACGGAGGCGAGCATCGCGCGGCTGTTCGCCGAGCGGCTGCGGGCGCAGATCGCGGTCCATTGCGCCGGGCACGTGCCCGAAAGGCTGGAGCCGACGGTCAGCCTCGGCGTCGCCGCCGGGGACGGCAGAGCCGGCCTCTACCAGATGCTCTCCAACGCCGACCTTGCCCTCTATGAGGCCAAGCGCACCGGCCGCAACCGGGTCTGCGTGTTCCGGCCGGGGCAAAGCGCTGCCCAGCAGCAACTCGCGCAGGGCTGAGCCCGCCATGCACAGCCTGGCGATCTATGGCCTTGCCGCGCTCGCCGAAATCGCCGGCTGCTTCGCCTTCTGGGCGTGGTGGCGGCTCGACAAGCCGGCGCTGTGGCTCATTCCGGGCGTCGCCTCGCTCGTCGCCTTCGCCTGGCTCCTCTCGCTCACCGACAGCGAGGCCGCCGGGCGCGCCTACGCCGCCTATGGCGGCATCTACATCGCCGCGTCGCTGACATGGCTGTGGGCAGCCGAAGGCATGCGGCCCGACCGCTGGGACCTTGCCGGGGCCGCGCTGTGCCTCGTCGGCGCCGGCGTCATCCTCTACGGTCCGCGCGCGGCCTAACCCGCGCAGATATTCCCGTTTCGTTCTTTTTGTGCCAGAGTCGCATGTGGCGATTCGAGTCAAATCGAATCTGCCGGCAGCGTTTCGTGCGCCTGTGAACTTGTGTGAATCGCGGACACTGCCGGTCGCGGCGGCTTGCGGGAACCGCCGATGCGGCTAGACCTCATCGCGCGGCGTCGGGGTGCCGCCTTCGAACGAGAGAACCGGGACGGGAATGGCCGAGGCAGCACGCAAGCTCGGGCCGGCGGAGACGCCGCTCTACAGGGAAGCGCCGAACAACATCGAGGCGGAGCAGGCCCTGCTGGGCGCCATCCTCGTCAACAACGACGCGTTCTACCGCGTCTCCGACTTCCTCAAGTCGTCGCATTTCCACGACCCGCTGCACCGGCGCATCTTCGACGTGTGCGCGGACATGATCCGCATGGGCAAGATCGCCAATCCGGTGACGATCAAGACCTTCCTGCCGGCCGACGAGAAGGTCGGCGACATGACGGTGATGCACTATCTGGCGCGGCTGGCGGCCGAGGCCGTCACGGTCATCAACGCCGCCGACTACGGCCGCGCCATCTACGACCTCGCCACGCGCCGCGCGCTGATCACCGTCGGCGAGGACATGGTCAACATCGCCTTCGACGCGCCCGTCGACATGTCGCCGCAGGACCAGATCGAGGACGCCGAGCGGCGGCTGTTCGAGCTGGCCGAGACGGGGCGCTACGACGGCGGCTTCGAGAGCTTCGCCGACGCGCTCAAGACCGCGGTCGACATGGCCGGCGCCGCCTACCAGCGCGACGGCGGCCTGTCGGGCATCTCGACCGGGTTCCGCGACCTCGACCGGCGCATGGGCGGCCTCCAGCGCTCCGACCTGATCATCATCGCGGGGCGCCCGGGCATGGGCAAGACCTCGCTCGCCACCAACATCGCCTACAACATCGCCGCCTCCTACGAGCCGGCGCAGCAGGCCGACGGCTCGTTCGAGGCGCGGAACGGCGGCGTCGTCGGCTTCTACTCGCTGGAAATGTCGGCCGAGCAGCTCGCGACCCGCATCATTTCCGAGCAGACGGAGATCCCCTCCTCCAAGATCAGGCGCGGCGACATCACCGAGACAGATTTTTCCAAGCTGGTCGCCTATACGCAGGAGAACCACAAGCGGCCGCTGTTCATCGACGCGACGGGCGGCATCTCCATCGCCCAGCTCGCGGCGCGCGCGCGCCGGCTCAAGCGCCAGCGCGGGCTCGACGTGATCGTCATCGACTACGTCCAGCTCATGCAGGGCACCAGCGCGCGGGCTCAGCAGAACCGCGTGCAGGAGATCACCGAGATCACCACGGGGCTGAAGGCGCTGGCCAAGGAGCTGAACGTCCCGATCGTCGCCCTGTCGCAGCTCTCGCGCCAGGTGGAGAGCCGCGACGACAAGCGCCCGCAGCTCTCGGACCTGCGCGAATCCGGCTCCATCGAGCAGGACGCCGACGTGGTGCTGTTCGTCTACCGCGAGGAATACTACCTCAAGAACAAGGAGCCGCAGCCGGGCGGGCCGGAGCACCTGACATGGGAGGAGAACATGAACAAGGTGCGCGGGCTCGCCGAGATCATCGTCGCCAAGCAGCGCCACGGTCCGACCGGCACGGTCAATGTCGGCTTCCAGGGCGAGTTCACGCGCTTCTTCGACATCGCCGAGGACACGCATCTGCCCGAGCGCTTCGAGTGAGGCGTTCCGGGCCGGCCACCCCCCTCTGGCCTGCCGGCCCACACCCCCACCAGGGGGGCGATTGGGCGGGCGCGGTTGTTTGGCCAACCC
>CAZVTK010000271.1:0-3978 GCA_964629765.1 uncultured Mesorhizobium sp. | reverse complement strand
GGCAGTCCAATCTCCCCCCTTGAGGGGGAGATGGCCGGCAGGACAGAGGGGGGTGCTGGAGCGCGCTTCCATCGGCAGACGAACCACTGGTCAAAAGGAAGGCCGGCGGGGCAGACCCGCCGGCCGGGATGTCGGGATCGCTGAAATTCAGCGCTCGCCGAACAGCTTGTCGAGCAGGGCGCCGGAGGCGAAATGCTCCTCCTGCACCTTGTCCCAGCCGCCGAACACGTCCTCGACGGTGACGAGGCGAACCTGCGGGAACTGATCCTTGAACTGCGCCGCCACGGCCGGCTCGTGCACGCGGTGGCCGCGCTGCGCGGCGATGGTCTGGCCTTCGGGCGTGTAGAGGAAGTCGAGATAGGCTTTCGCCAGCGCGCGCGACCCGCGCTTGTCGGCCACCTTGTCGACGATGGCCACCGGGAACTCGGCGAGCAGGCTGACCGACGGCACGACGAGCTCGAACTTGTCCTCGCCGAACTCCTTGGCGATGCCGCGCGTCTCGGCCTCGAAGGTGATCAGCACGTCGCCGATCTCGCGCTCGACGAAGGTCGTGGTGGCCGCGCGCCCGCCGGTGTCGAACACCGGCACGTTGTCGAAGATCTTGTCGACGAACTCCAGCACCTTCTGCTGGTCGCCGCCGAAGGCTTCCTTGGCGTAGGCCGTCGCCGCCAGATAGGTGTAGCGGGCGTTGCCCGAGGTTTTCGGGTTGGGGAAGACGATCTTCACGTCGTCGCGCGCGAGATCGCCCCAGTCCTTGATCCCCTTCGGGTTGCCGGCGCGCACGAGGAAGGACGGCAGCGAATAGAAGGGCGAGGCCTGGTTGGGGAAATCCGCCTGCCAGTCGTCGGAGACGAAGCCGTTCTTCACCAGGAAGTCGATGTCGGTGACCTGGTTGAAGGTCACCACGTCGGCCTCCAGCCCCTCGACGATGGCGCGGGCCTGCCTCGACGTGCCGGCATGCGACTGGTCGATGGTCTTGCCGGGGTTCTTCGCGACGAAGGCCGCGTTGACGTCGGCGAAAAGCTCGCGGGCGATGTCGTAGGAGGCGTTGAGGAGCTTGTCGGTGGACTGGGCGTGGGCGGCCGGGCCGGCGAGCAGGCCGGCGAGGGCGGCGCCAAGGACGAGGAAGCGTTTCATGGGGTCTCTCCGTGGGATGGTGACCGTGAACCTAGTCGGGAGCCGCCCGCCGTAGGAGAGACGCATCTGCTCTCTGCGTGCCGCGATTGGAAAATCCTTCTCCCTGCGGGGCCGTTGCAGGTTCGCGCTTCCACCGCCCCGCCGCGCAGCCGCCCGCCGCCGTCAGAGCGCGTAGCTCGGGAAGTCGATCATCACGCGGTAGTCCTCCACCCGCCGCACGCCTTCTATGTTCTCCGCCAGCACCCGCGTGGCGCGGCGCTCGTCCTCCGAGCCGACCGTCCCCCGGAACGAGACGATGCCGCCCTCGACTTCCACGCTGGCTTCGCTCGCGCTGGTCCATGGCTGGCCCTGAAGCTCGTCGAGCAGCCGCGCCCTGATGCCGGCATCGTCCGTCCGACTCTCGCCGGACCCGAGGCGCGTGCCGGCGATGGCCTTCACCAGATCGGCGCGGCTGACGATGCCGACGACCCTGGTGCCGCGCATGACCGGAACCCGCTTGATCCGCACGCGGTCGAGCAGGTCGGCGATCTGCGGCACCGGCGTGAGCTCGTCCACCGTGTGCACGTCCCGCGTCATGAGGTCGGCGACATGGCGGGAATGCGAGCGCGCATACTCCTCGGCCAGCGACATGCCGTCCTTGAAAAGGCGCAGCCACCAGGAGCGCCGGGGCTCGGCGGTGCCGATCTCGACGCGGTGGATGAGATCGCCTTCGCTGACGATGCCGACCAGCCGGCCGGCCTCCATCACCGGGACCGCGCTGATGTGATGGGCCACCATCGCGGCAGCGGCCTCCGCGACCGTGCTGTCGGAGCGGATCGAAACGACCTCGCGGGTCATGATGTCCTTGGCATGCAGCATGACGGAGCCTCCTTGGTTCAGGGCGGCCCGCCGCACGGGCCTTGGCCCTCCCGAATATGTTGGCCCTCGGCTACCCATCAATCAAACGAATAGAAATGCAGCATCGATGCGTAATTCTTGCACCGTAAGGAGAGATTTAACGGCAGAATCGTTGCGCCCGGCCTGCAATTAAATTCGTTTGCCGGGCGGGCATCGCACTGCCGATACTTCGGGCGGGAGATACGCCATGAGCCTGCGCCTCAAACGCGCCTACGACCCGCCCGCGCCCGGCGACGGAACCCGGGTGCTGGTGGACCGCCTGTGGCCGCGCGGCCTGAAGAAGCAGGACGCGGCGATAGACCTATGGCTCAAGGACGTGGCGCCGACCCCCGACTTGCGCAAATGGTTTGGCCACGACCCGCGCCGGTGGGCGGAGTTCCGCGGCCGCTATCGCGCGGAGCTCGAAACCAATGCCGCCGCCGCGTCCCTGCGCGAGGAGGCGCGCTCGCGCATCGTCACCCTGCTCTATGCGGCGCGCGATACCGAGCACAACCACGCGATCGTGCTCAGGGATTTTCTCGAAAAGGGAGCCTGATCCCTGGCAGAATTCAGCCCGGACAGGTCGCAGAGAGCCTCCACGCATAGCCTTGGGCAGGGCTGTCCTCTGCCAGCGACCGCGCGAAGACCCAGATCTCGTCGGTGGTCACGACGGCCGACGGGTCGCCCGCCACCACCGCGCCCGACGAGGCGCGAACAACACTGATGATCTGCGCATGAAAACGCACGCCGATCTCGACCCGGCCGCCAGTCGCGTCGCCGGTCACGTCGGCATGGGCGATCTCCGCCGATTCGATCCCGACGAGGGTCAGCTCCAGCGTCTCGCCGCGCTTCCTGCGCTCCTCCCCCGCCGCGGCGAAGGCCGCCAGCACGTCGCCGGCCAGCAGCGGCTCCAGAAGCTCCAGCTCGCCCTGTCCGTAGAGCGCCACCACCTGCTCGTAGGCCGTGCTCGCGTCCGCGACGAACAGGCTTGCGTCGAAACGCGGGTCGAGCGCCAGCACCTCCTTGAGCCGGGGATCGGCGGGCGCCGCGGCGTCGTCCTGCGCGGCGTCGCGCGTCGCCTGTCCGTTTCCCGCAAGACCGCCCTGCCCGAAGATCAGGTCCAGCGTCGACAGGAAGGCCCACCAGAACGACAGGAGCATGATGGCGGGCAGGTTGCTGACGATGTCGCCGGTCTCGTTCATGGCATCCTCCCTCACCGGATCCGCGGCAGTTCGTCGAACTGGTGGAAGGGCGGCGGCGAGGGCAGCGTCCATTCCAGCGTCGTCGCGCCCTCGCCCCACGGATTGTCGCCTGCCACCCGCTTGCGCGCGAACGCCTCGCCAATGGCGACGAAGAACACCAGCAATCCCGCGGCCGAGATGTAGGAGCCGATCGAGGAGACGAAGTTCCAGCCGGCGAAGGCGTCGGGATAGTCGGCATAGCGGCGCGGCATGCCGGCGAGGCCGAGGAAATGCTGCGGGAAGAAGACGAGGTTGACGCCGACGAAGGTGAGCCAGAAATGCAGCCGGCCGAGCGCCTCGCTCATCCTGTAGCCGGTCATTTTCGGGAACCAGTAGTACCACGCCGCGAAGATGGCGAAGGCGGCGCCCAGCGACAGCACGTAGTGGAAATGGGCGACGACGTAGTAGGTGTCGTGGAGCACCCGGTCGATGCCCGGATTGGCCAGCACCACGCCGGTCACGCCGCCGATGGTGAACAGGAGCACGAAGCCCATCGCCCACAGCATCGGCGTGCGCAACTGAATGGAGCCGCCCCACATGGTCGCCAGCCACGAGAAGACCTTCACGCCGGTCGGCACCGCGATCACCATGGAGGCGAAGGCGAAATAGCGCTGGCTGTCGATCGAGAGCCCGACGGTGAACATGTGGTGAGCCCACACCACGAAGCCGATCAGCCCGATCGCCACCATCGCATAGGCCATGCCGAGATAGCCGAAGATCGGCT
>CAZVTK010000270.1:0-3987 GCA_964629765.1 uncultured Mesorhizobium sp. | reverse complement strand
CAGTGAATCAGAACACGCCGAACAACGGAACCCCGTTTATGGGTACGTGACCTAGGCGAAGCCGAAGGGAATCTTGACCTGCGGGCGCGACGGCGCCTCGACGGCAGGCCAAATCCAGAAGCAACGGGAAAATCACGATGATTCCAGATGCCACCAGACATGATGTGAAAGACAAGGTGCCGGAGGTCATAGTAGATGGGATCAGCAAGTCGTTCGGCAGCATCACCGTCTTGCGCGACCTCTCTCTGACGGTTGGAGCGGGGGAGCGCGTCGTTATCTGCGGCCCATCGGGATCGGGCAAGTCGACACTCATACGTTGCATCAACGGACTCGAGCAGCATTCCGACGGAAAGATCGTCGTCGGCGACATCGAGGTCACGAAGGCGCAGCGGTCCCTGAACGCGGTTCGGCGCAATGTCGGAATGGTGTTTCAGTCGTTCAACCTGTTCCCACACCTCACGGTCCTGGAAAACTGCACGCTGGCTCCGCGGCGTGTTCGCAAACTCGCCAGGTCCGAGGCCGAAGAGATCGCCATGACCTACCTTACGAGGGTCCATATCCGGGAGCAGGCGCTCAAATATCCGGGCCAGCTCTCGGGGGGACAGCAGCAGCGGGTTGCCATCGCGCGAGCGCTCTGCATGTCCCCGAGGGTCATGCTGTTCGATGAGCCCACCTCCGCGCTGGATCCCGAACTGATCCACGAAGTGCTGGACACGATGGTGGAGTTGGCCGAGTCGGGAATGACGATGATCTGCGTGACCCACGAGATGGGTTTCGCGCGCAAGGTCGCCGACCGGCTCGTCTTCATCGATCAGGGCGCCATCGTCGAACAGGGAATTCCCTCGGAGCTGTTCGACAATCCTCAAAGTGAGCGATTCAAGCGGTTCCTGAAAAACATACTTACGCATTAAGCGGAGGCAGGGATATGCGAGATATCCAGCTGGGTGATTATATATATATTCTGCTCGCGGTCAGATGGACCGTGGCGCTTTTCCTAGCGGGATTCGCCGGAGGTCTTGTCGGCGGAACGATCCTGGCGCTCGCCCGTGTGTCGAAATACAGAATTGTCGGCGCGATAGTCGATGGCTACGTATGGTTCTTTCAGGGAACGCCGCTGCTGATACAAATCATGGTGGTGTTCTTTGCCCCGAGCATATTGCTGGGCTACAGCATCTCCTCGTGGTGGGCCGCCGTCTTTGCCCTCGCCCTTTGCGCCACCGCCTTTGTGGGCGAGATATTGGGAGGGGCGATCGAGAGCGTCGCACGCGGGCAGAAGGAGGCGTCGGCGGCGCTGGGGCTCGGCTATGTCGACCGCATGCGCTATGTCGTGATGCCGCAGGCGCTCAAGATAGCATTGCCATCGCTTGTCGGCTTCTCCGTTCAACTGATCAAGGCGACGTCACTGACGTCGGTCATCGGGTTCGTCGAGGTGACGAAGGCGGGCCAGAACGTCAACGCGACGACGTTCGAGCCGCTGATCATATTCCCGCTCATCGCGCTCATCTATTTCTGCATCTGCTGGCCAGTTTCGATTTTGGGAGCGAGGCTGGAAGCCAGGATACGCAACTGAGCGCGGACGCGCACGTCCTGATGGACCGCTGCGGCCGAGATTGGCGAACAGTGGCCCGAAGACATGGTGCTTATCGTCCTTGATGGCATCGCGTGGCATCTCGATCGTGTTCTCGAACGATCGGTTCCTGATCTTGTAGCCGTGCAGCTTCAGCTTGTTGACGACGCGGTCGCCAATCCATTCGCGCATGGCCGGGAAGGTGCCGAGCCACGCATACTCCTCTTCCGCCGTGCTCGACGGCACGACGGTGCGATGGACGAACAGACCGAATCCGCGCCTTCGAAACCGCTTTTGAATGCAGCGGAAAAGCCCGTGTAAAGCGTGTTCAACGAATGATGATTGATGTCCATTTTTGGTTCCTGAGCAGGTTAGGCCGGTTGGCGATGCCGGCGAGATAGGTCTGCACCATTGCCTCATCGAACTGGCACCAGACGCCCTTGTCGTCTACCGCGTGGATGAAGCCGCCGATGGAGCGGGTGTTGGCGCCGCTGGTCTTGGCGACGGTCTGGTCGTCCACGACGTAGAACGGCTTGCCGATATCGGCGATGGTGATGAGATCGCCGGAGGCCGAGTTGACGAGGCGGAAGACGCCGCTCCGGTAGGTCACGCTTTCGTCGCCGGCCGAGCCTGCGTTGACGATGAAGTTCTCCGAGACGCCGGCGCCGACGAGCCCGGTCGCGGTCGCGCCGCTGCGCAGATATCCGCTGGCATTGCGTATAACGATGTCGTCGACATGGATGGCGGTGGACGCGGCAACGCCACCGATAGCGGTGGTGCCGTCGATATGCGGTGTCTGCCGCAAGGCGCTGAGCGCTCCCATGATCCTATTCCTCCTTGTCGCCGCGCACCTTCATGAAGGCGTCCTGGCTGATGCCGGGATTGACGCAAACCGTGGTTTCCTGCATGTCGAACATGCCGCCGGGTCTCTGCCTGCCGTCGCCCTTCCATTGCGAGGCCAGCGGCCCCACGATCGGGCCGACCGAGGCCGCGAAATCGTCCAGCGACCGCTTGCTGACGAGGCACAGATCTATCGCCCAGTCGCGGGCGCTGGGCATGATGTCGCCGGAGCGCGCATAGTCGTCGACATGGCGCTCGGCATCCTCGCGGCTGACGTTCTGGCGCAGCTTGTTCAGCTCCGCCGCCGTCGCCTTGAACACGACCATCGGCACGTATTCGAGGGGGCTGGGCACGGCAGACGCCGCGGTCGTCAAGCCGATGTCGGCGAGGAACGGAGGCGCGCAGCTTCTCCGATACCGTCGCAGGCGGCGTATCGGGCGGGAGGCCGAGAAGCGCAGTCGCCTCCCGCGCCCGCTTGGAGGCAAGATCGTGTTCCATGTTTCTCCTCGAAAATGCGACCGCTTCAAGGTCGAGGGCCGGGCTGTTGACCAGCGAGGCGTGGCGGGTCGGCGCACATGGCGGCAAAGACTTCGATCACGTCGATATTGCGGACGCCGCCGCGTCCCTCGAACTGGATCAGTTCGGTGTAGACACGCTGTGTGGCCACATTCATGAAGGCGATCATCTTGGCCGTGGCGATGGAGCCATCGGCGCGCGTCAGGTGAACGTCGGTCGGATGCACGTCGCCGACGACAAGCTCCATCGGCCGCATACCTTTGTAGGTGCGCCGGATACGCGGCTTGCTGTCCTCGTAAACCTTGCGGTTGCGCTTGAACTGGTCGACCTGGCGATAGGGCAGTTCGGCCGCAACCAACGGCTTGGGGATCGCGCAGGCGGCTTCGAACGCCGCCGCATCGCGCGGGCGAAAACCGTGGGAGCGCGTCGTGTCGGCAAGGAATTTGCCCGCCAGCAGCCGCGTGTGGCTCCACGACGCCCCGCCCTTGAGCAGGGAGCGGATTTCCTGTTTGAGGTCTTCCCCCACCCTGGCCTTGACCGCGTCATCAAACGGCACGGCCGCGTCCCAATCGCGCGAGACGAAGACACGCTTCTGGCCACGATCGGCACGGCGATGCCGGCCGCTCTTCATGTTGTCGTCGATGCGCCGCGCCTGCCGCTGGAGCGTGCGCAGCCGCAACGTCACCGCCCTGCCCTGCCAGTCGCGGGTGACGATGCCGTCCAGTTCTGCCAGCGTCGCCGCCCGCTCCGGGGAACGCGGCGGATGCTGCATGGCAGGTGCAAGCACGTCTCTCCACCATTCATGCTCGCGCACCGAAGCCGATGATGGCAGGCCGATGGGGCGGCGTTGCGAGGCAGTTTCAACAGCCTTCAAACGGGCCTGAATGTAGTCGGGAAGGCTGGAGACTTTGACGAGGTATTGCCGCCCGGAAGCGCCGCCGCGACCGTGAATCTCGCGGACTTGCAAAGTCGCGCCGCGCCACGAATTGCGAGTTGCTCGAACGAAATTTGCTAGGCTGTGGTGACAATTTAGTTTTCTGGGATTCCCGCGGTCCTGCAAATCA
>CAZVTK010000269.1:0-4026 GCA_964629765.1 uncultured Mesorhizobium sp. | reverse complement strand
AATGCCAGAACTACTTCAAAGCCGCAGGATACATCTGAATGCACGTTGCTCTAGCTGGTGAAGAAGCTCTGCGTGCCGTGGGCCTCGATGGCCTCGGCGAGGCGACCCAGCGCGTGGACGTAAGCCGCCGAGCGCATGGAGATGCCGCGCTGGCGCGAAATGCCCCAGATCGCCGCGCCTTCCGTTTCCATGGTGTTGCGCAGGCGCTCGTGGATCTCCGGCAGCGTCCAGTAGAAGCCCTGCCGGTTCTGCACCCATTCGAAATAGGACACCGTCACGCCGCCCGCATTGGCGAGGATGTCGGGCAGGACCACGGCGTTCCTGGCGTTCAGGATCGCGTCCGCCTCGGCCGTCACCGGGCCGTTGGCGAGCTCGAGGACGACTTTCGCCTTCATCGACCCCGCATTGCCCTGATGGATCATGTTCTCCAGCGCGGCCGGCACGAACACGTCGCAATCCACGCCGACCAGCTCGTCGGCGCTGACGGCGCGCACGTCGTCGCGGCCCGCCAGCGAGGCGACGCTGCCGCCGGAGGCTTTCACCGACAGAAGGCGGCTCACGTCGAGCCCGTCGGGCCGGTGGATGGCGCCGCCCGAATCCGACACGGCGACGATGCGGTGGCCGTCGTCGGCGAGCAGGCGGGCGATGTGCTGGCCGGCATTGCCGAAGCCCTGCACGGCGACGCGCAGGTTCTCGCCGAGGCCGAGCTCGGTGGTCAGGCGGCGCAGCAGATAGTAACCGCCGCGCGCGGTGGCGTCGCCGCGGCCGAGCGAGCCGCCCAGCGCGATCGGCTTGCCGGTGATGACGGCGGGCACGGCATGACCGACCATCTGGGCGTATTCGTCGGCCATCCAGCCCATGATCATCGAGTTGGTGTAGACGTCCGGCGCGGGGATGTCGCGGTCAGGCCCGAGGATCTGCCAGAACGCCTGGATGTAGGCGCGCGACAGGCGCTCCAGCTCCGCCTTGCTCAACTGGCGCGGGTCGACCTGCACGGCGCCCTTGCCGCCGCCATAGGGCAGGTTCATGACGGCGCATTTGAAGGTCATCCAGAAGGCCAGCGTCTCCACCTCGTCGGCCGAGGCGTCGGGGTGGTAGCGGATGCCGCCCTTGGTCGGGCCGCGCGTGTCGTCGTAGCGGCAGCGCCAGGCGAGGAACGACTTTCGCGAGCCGTCGTCCATGCGGATCATCAGCCGCACCTTGGTGGTTTCGCGCGCGTATTTCAGCTTCTCGATCACGTCGGCGTCGATGTTGAGTTGCGAGGCGGCCTCGTCGAGGCGCACGAGAGCGGCGCCGAGTAGATCGTCGGACAAGATGTGTGCTCCTGTTAGCGGTAAGCAGGAGAATGCATAATTTGCGGGCAAACGCTGCGCAATATGGGTCATCATCGCTGACGCATTGTGCAGGCCGCCCAATTATTGGGCCACGCCTGCGGAGCGCTCGCGATGGGGCGCGCCGGGCGGGTGCCGGGCGGTGCGCTGAAACCCGCGGAATCCGGCGTCGCGGAAGCTACTTAGCGCCCGAAAGCGCGCGTGCCAGCGAAGCCACATCCTCGGGCGTCGTGGCGAAACTTGTGACAAATCGCCACAGCGCTTCACCCGGACCCATTTCCGCCTCATTGCCCGAAGGCTTCGACCAGCGGTGGAAATGCGCGCCTTTGGCCATCAGCGCGCGGGCGTCGTCCTCGGACAGAACCGCGAAAACCGCGTTCGCCTGCGGTTCCCAGGCCAGCCTGCCGCGACCCGTCTCGCGGAAGGCCGAGGCCAGCTTCGTGGCCATCGCGTTGGCATGGCGCGCCGAGCCGAGCCACAGGTCGTCGGCGAAATAGGCTTCGAACTGCGCGGCGACGAAACGCGACTTGGAAAAGAGCTGCGCCGCGCGCTTCTGGAGGAAGGCCATGCCGGGCGCCGCCGCCGGGTTGAGCACCACCAGCGCCTCGGCGCACCAGCAGCCGTTCTTGGTGCCGCCGAAGGAGATCACGTCGACGCCCGCCTTCCACGTCATCTCAGCCGGCGTGCAGCCGAGCGCGACCAGCGCGTTGGCGAAGCGCGCGCCGTCCATGTGGAGCGGCAGCTTGTGCCGCCGCGCGACCTCGCCGACCGCGCCCAGCTCGTCGGGCGAATAGACGCTTCCGATCTCCGTCGACTGCGTGACCGAGATCCCCGCGGGTTGCCCGGCATGGACGAATTCGGCCGGATAGCGCCGGATGGCGGCGTCCAGCGCGGCGGGGTCGATCCGCCCCAGCCGGCCCTCGACCGGGCACAGCCGGCCGCCGCCCGACAGATATTCCGGCGCGCCGCATTCGTCGGCGACCATGTGCGCCTCGCTATGGGCGAAGAACACGCCGCCGGGCTTTGCGAAGGCGGTCATCGACAGGGAATTGGCCGCCGTGCCGGTCGCCACGAAATACACCTCCACGTCGCGCTCGAAGATGTCGCGGAACGTCGCCCTGACGGATTTGTCGAGGTCGCTGTTGCCGTAGGCGGCCGCGAAGCCGCCCGCGTGGCGCGCCAGCGCGTCCGAAACCTGCGGATGGGCGCCGGCCCAGTTGTCCGAGGCGAAGTTCATGCCTTGCCGAGCCCCCGTTGCGTGTCGGGGCTGGTGTCGGCGATTTGGCCGGGCCGCGCAAGCCGGTCGATGCGCCGCAACAAAATGTCGGCAGATCGCTGGTCAGCGACATTTTCGGTCGAGGCGGCCGCGGGTTTTTTGCGAATCCGTCTTGCGCCCGCGCCGCGTTTCTGCGATACCGAATTAGGACAGTAGTGCTGTCTTAATTCACATGGCTCACGAACGTGGCGAACGCAGGATGCGCGCGGCGGTTTTGATGTGGGCGATGTCGGGTTAGACTGGCTCGCGACAGGTCCGGGCACGCCAGCCTTCGGGCAATAGCCCCGCCAGCAGGAGGATCGACGATGACGGCCATCATGCCATCCGGGAGGACCAGCCAAGCACGCCCGATGCGGACGCCCGCCGCAGCCAAGGCGGGCGTCGGCAGCGTGTCACGGCCGGCGCAGGGTCTGTACGATCCGCGCAACGAGCACGACGCCTGCGGCGTAGGTTTCATCGCCCAGATGAAGGGCGTGAAGTCGCACCAGATCGTCAAGGACGGTCTGTTCATGCTGGAGAACCTGACGCACCGCGGTGCGGTCGGCGCGGACCCGCTGATGGGCGACGGCGCCGGTGTTCTCGCCCAGATACCCGACCGTCTCTTCCGCGAGGACATGGCCGCGCAGGGCATCGAGCTGCCGGCGCCCGGCGACTACGGCGTGGCGCACATGTTCATGCCGCAGGACGCCGAGATGCGCGCCCGCGTCGAGGAGATCATCGCCGAGTCCTGCGCATCGGAAGGCATGCCGCTGATCGGCTTCCGCGACGTTCCGGTCGACAATTCCTCGCTGTCCAAGGCTCCCGACATCGTCGCCAGCGAGCCGTGCCACCGGCAGTTCTTCGTCGCGCGCCCCGCCACGGCGGAAAGCGGAGACGAATTCGAGCGCCAGCTCTACATCCTGCGCAAGGTCATCTCGGCCCGCGTCTTCGCCATGTCCGGCAACCGCGACACCGGCGCCTACACCGTGTCGCTGTCGTCGCGCACCATCGTCTACAAGGGCATGTTCCTGGCCTACCAGGTCGGCGCCTATTACCGCGACCTCAGCGACCCGCGCTTCGAGACGGCGCTGATCCTCGTGCACCAGCGCTTTTCGACCAACACCTTCCCGTCATGGAAGCTGGCACACCCCTACCGCATGGTCGCCCACAATGGCGAGATCAACACCGTGCGCGGCAACGTCAACTGGATGGCGGCGCGGCAGGCTTCGGTCGATTCGGAACTGTTCGGCAACGACATCTCCAAGCTCTGGCCGATCTCCTATGAGGGCCAGTCGGACACGGCCTGCTTCGACAACGCGCTCGAATTCCTGACGCAGGGCGGCTATCCGCTCGCCCATGCGATGATGATGCTCATCCCCGAGGCGTGGGCGGGCAACAGATCAATGGGCGCCGACCGCAAGGCGTTCTACGAATACCACG
>CAZVTK010000268.1:0-4035 GCA_964629765.1 uncultured Mesorhizobium sp. | reverse complement strand
GGCAGGCCAGAGGGGGGCGCGAAGGGACGTTTGCATCTCAGAACCTGTCCGCCCTGAAGGGTGCGATGTCGATGGGCATGTCCTCGCGCGAAACCAGCGCGCGCACAAGCCGGCCGGCGGCGGCGGCCTGCGTCAGGCCGAGATGGCCGTGGCCGAAGGCGTAGACGACGTCGGGATGGCGCGTGGCGCGGCCGATCACCGGCAGCGAATCGGGCAGGGAAGGGCGGTATCCCATCCATTCGCGGCCGCCCCCGGTGCGCAGGCCGGGAAGGAAGCGTTCCGCCTTGGCGAGCATCGCCTTTGCGCGGGCATAGTTGGGCGGGCGGTCCAGCCCGCCGAGCTCGACCGCGCCGCCGACGCGGATGCCCGTCGAAAGCGGCGTCATGACAAAACCGTGGCCGGAAAAGATGAGCTGCCGCTTCAGGTCGAAGGCGCCGGCCGGCAGCGTCGTGTTGTAGCCGCGCTCGGTCTCCAGGGGGATGCGGTCGCCGAGCTGGCGGGCGAGCCTGTGCGACCAGGCGCCGGCGCAGACGACAAGCGACAGCGCGCTGAGCGTCGAGCCGTCCGCGAGGCGGATTTCCGGTCCCGGCCGGTCCCGGCCGGCCGACAGGCTTTCCACCGTGCCGAGCCTCAGCTTCGCGCCGAGGCGCTCGGCATAAGCCCAGATCGCCTTGCCGAGCAGCTTGGGGTCGGCCACCGTCTTCCAGCCCGGCACGAAGGTGCCGCGGGTGAACCGCGCCGACAGGCCGGGCTGGAGCGCCGCCATCTCCTCGCCCGCCACATGGCGGAAGCCGATGCCGAAACGCTCGCGCGCCGCCCAGCCCGGCAGCGCGGCGCGGAACTCGGCCTCGCTTTCGTAGAGCTCCAGCGAACCGTCCTCGCGCAGCATGTCGTGGGTGCCGGAACGCTGCATCAGCGCCAGCCATTCCGGCTCGGCCAGCCGCATCATCGCGGCCTGGGCGGCAAGGCTCGCTTCAAAGTGGCGCGGCGCGCCGGCGCGCCAGAACCGCCACAGCCACGGCGCGAGCCGCGGCAGATAGGCGGGCGGGATGGACAGCGGCCCGAGCGGGTCGGCCAGCCAGCGCGGCAGGTTGCGGACCATGCCCTTCTGGGCCAGCGGCAGCACGTCCGAGAAGGCGAGCGCGGCGGCGTTGCCGGAGCTCGTCTCCTCCACCGCGCCGGTGCGGTCGACCACTGTCACGTCGTAGCCGGCCTCGGCGAGGCTGGCCGCCGCGCAGACGCCGACGATGCCGGCGCCGACGATGAGAACGGGGCCGCGGGTCATGGGTGAGCCCCGCGCGGCTCACCCCCCTCTGTCCTGCCGGACTGCCTGGCCCGAGACAAGTGGCTCGGGCCAGGCAGTCCGGCAGGACAGAGGGGGGTGCATATGCGCCGCCGTCTCAGACCGCCGGCAGCACCGGCCGCTTCGCCAGCGCGTCCGTGATCACCTTTTCGGCGGCCGCCCGGCGCTCGCCGAACAGCGGCATGCGCGGGGCGCGCACGCGCTCGCTGGAGCCGATGGCGTGCACCTCGGCGAGCTTGATGTTCTGGACGAGGTAGGTCGACACGTCGAGGTCGAGCAGCGGGCGGAACCAGCGGTAGATGGCGAGCGCCTCGTCGCGGCGGCCGGCCTTCATCAGCCGGTAGATCGCCACCGTCTCCCTCGGGAAGGCGGTGACCAGCCCGGCGACCCAGCCGATGGCGCCGACCGACAGCGCCTCGAAGGCAAGGTTGTCGACGCCGGTGAAGAGGTCGAACCGGTCGCCGAAGGCATTGACGATCTCGGTCGAGCGGCGGATGTCGTCGGACGATTCCTTCACCGCGACGAACAGGTCGTCCGAGGCGAGCTCGGCCATCACGTCGACGGTCACGTCGACGCGGTAGGCGAGGCGGTTGGAATAGATCATCACCGGCAGGCCGCCGGCCGCGGCGACCGCCTTCAGCGTCGCCACCGTCTCTTGCGGGTTGGTATGGTAGATCGGCGAGGGCACCACCATCAGCCCGTCGGCGCCGGCCTTGGCCGCGCGCCTCGCCAGCGCGGCGCCGTCGCGGGTCGCCGCCTCGTTGATCGTCAGCAGCACCGGAGCCTTGCCGGCGACCTTGCGCGCCGTGGTGAAGACCTCCAGCTTCTCGTCATGCGTCAGCATGGGGCCTTCACCCAGCGAGCCGGCGACGATCAGCCCGTCGCAGCCCGCCTCCATCTGGAGCGCGAAGCAGCGCTCCATCTCGGCATGATCCAGCCTGTCGTCCTCGGTGAACTTCGTCGTCACCGCCGGCATGACGCCTGCCCACATGGTCGCCTCCTGATCTGATATATCAGTGATATATCTGACCTTCGCTGCGATTGTCAAGCGGCAATCGGTATTGATATATCTCGTGCATATCAGGAGGGCCGCGCCATGGACGTTCAGGAGCCTGCCAGCGCGCGCGCCTACCGGGCGCTGGAGCGCCTCATCGTCACGCTCGAGCTGCCGCCGGGCAGCGTCACCACCGAGGGCGCCATCGTCGAGCGCGTCGGCATGGGCCGCACGCCGGTCCGCGAGGCGATCCAGCGGCTCGCATGGGAAGGACTGCTCGACGTGCGGCCGCGCGCGGGCCTTGCCATCGCGCCGCTGCACGCGGCGGACTGGCGCCGCGTCATCGAGGCGCGGCGCGGGGTGGAGGTCATCCTCGCGCGCTCGGCGGCGCGCTTCGTCACCGACGAGGGGGCGGCGGCGCTGCACGCCGCGCTGACGGACATGCAGAAGGCGGTCGTCACCGGCAATGTCGCGGCGTTCCTCGAAGCCGACAAGGCGCTGGACGAAGCCATCGCGGCGGCAGCCGACAATCCCTTCGCGGCGCGGCTTGCGGCGCCGCTCCAGACCCACAGCCGCCGCTTCTGGTTCCGCTACCAGTCGGACAGCGGGCTGGCGCAGGCGGCCGAAGGCCATGTCGCGCTCATCCGGGCCGTGCTCGACGGCGACGAGGCCGGCGCCGGGGCGGCGGCCGGCCGGCTGATGGACCTGCTTGCGGCCAATGCGCAGGCCGCCTCGCGCGGCTGAACGGCGGCCAACGAAGAAGCCGGCCACAAGCAAAAGCCGGCCAAGGCGGCCGGCTTCTCGATGCCAGGCGTCGGGTCGGGTCAGGCGTCGACGCCGAGCACGAGGCTCTGGCTGTCCCAGCCCTCGCCGGAGGCGACGAGGCAGGACTTGCCGTCGGTGCCCGTGGCGAGGATCGTCCAAGTCCCCGTATGGGAGACGAACACCTCGATCAGCGCGTTGGAATCGACCTTGCCGACCGCCTGCGGCTCCTCGCGGAACTGCTCGTGCAGGGCCTTGACCATCTCGACGCGCTCGCCGCAGACGGCGGCCGGCGGCAGGGTGCCCGGCGCCATGTCCTGCATCTGGGCCTCGGCGGTGGCGATGACGGCGCCGCCGGCAAGCGAACCGATGGCGGCGAGTGCGATGACGGTCTTCCTCATGGTCGGTCTCCCTGGCCGCGGCACGGTGCGCGGCTCCTCGGCCCCGCCCCTAGTCCCGCTGCTCCGGCTGGTTTGCGTTCAACGCGGTTGTCCTTCGACTTCGACAAATCAAGCTTTGGCGGGCTTTCGCCGTTCCATCACGAATCGTTGACGCGCTGAAACGCGCGGGGAGGGAACCCCCGGCATCCCAATGGAAAAGGCCGGCGTTTGCGCCGGCCTTTCGTTGCAAATCCGAGGCTCGATACGACCTCAGTTCATCGTCGGGATGACGAACTCGGCGCCGTCCTTGATGCCGCCCGCGCGCCCGCCGCCCGAAGGGCGAGGACGCGCAAGCGAGAAAACCGTCCGGCTTCAGTTCATCGTCGGGATGACGAACTCGGCGCCGTCCTTGATGCCGGACGGCCAGCGCGAGGTGACCGTCTTGGTCTTGGTGTAGAAGCGGAAGGCGTCGGGGCCGTGCTGGTTCAGGTCGCCGAAGCCCGAGCCTTTCCAGCCGCCGAACGTATAGTAGGCGATCGGCACCGGGATCGGCACGTTGACGCCCACCATGCCGACCTGGACGCGGCTGGCGAAGT
>CAZVTK010000267.1:0-4051 GCA_964629765.1 uncultured Mesorhizobium sp. | reverse complement strand
TCGTTGAGGATCCAGAAGCCGAGATCCTGGATCGCCGCGCCGACGCGGAAGATGTTGTGGTAGGAGCCGATCACCCAGATGGTGCCGTTCGGCTTCAGCACGCGGCGGCAGGCGAGCAGCCAGGCGCGGGTGAAGGCGTCGTAGGCGGCGAAATCCTCGAACTGGTCCCAGTGGTCGTCCACCGCATCGACCTTCGACTGGTCGGGGCGGTGCAGGTCGCCGTTGAGCTGGAGGTTGTAGGGCGGGTCGGCGAAGATGACGTCGACCGATTTTTCGGGAAGCCTGTCCAGCGCCGCGACGCAGTCGCCCTTGAGGATGGTGTCCAGCCATTCGGCCTGGGAAGGGCTGTGGGCGAGCGACTGCTCGTCCAGAAAACGGACTGCGGACATCGGATCACTCAAATACTTGGTTACGCCTTTACTCGCCGTTATGGTTACCCATCGCCGTTAATTTCCGGTGAAGGAAGCAGGGGAAGACGCCATGTCCCGCTCACGCGCCATCGCAGGCAGCGCCCTTTTCCTCATCCTCGCGCCGGGCGTGGTCGCCGGGCTGATCCCCTGGTGGCTGACCGGCTGGGAGATGGCGCCGGCGCCATGGGCGGTGCGGATCGCCGGCGGCGTCCTCATCCTCGCCGGGGCGATCTTCCTTCTCCACACCTTCGCCCGCTTCGCGCTCGAAGGCGGCGGCACGCCGGCGCCGGTGGCGCCGACCGCGCGGCTCGTCGTCGGCGGCGCCTATCGCTATGTGCGCAACCCCATGTACCTCGCGGTCGAGGCCATCATAATCGGGCAGGCGCTGCTGCTGTGGCGGCCCGTGCTCTTCCTCTACGCGGCAGTTCCGTTCGCCGCGGTGCTGGCCTTCGTCCGCCTCTACGAGGAGCCCACCCTGCTGCGGACCTACGGCGCGGCTTACGAAGCCTATCGCGCGGCGGTGCCGGCGTGGATACCCCGGCTGACGCCGTGGCGCGACGACGGCGCGGCGGGCCCGGATCGCTGACCCTGCGCTCACCTCCGGGCCGGCCCGCATGTTGCCATGGCGCGCCGGCACGGTGTATGCCGCGCGCTTTCGTGAAAAAGGCCCGCAGCAGCATGTCCGAACCCCAACTCGTGATCTTCGACTGCGACGGCGTGCTGGTGGATTCGGAGATCATCGCAGCGCGCATCGACACCGAGCTGCTGGCGGCGGCGGGGGTGGAGATCGAGGTCGAGGATTTCATCCGCCGCTATGCGGGGCTGACCTTCACCGAGGCGGCGATGCGCATCGAGCAGGAATATGGCGTGCCGCTCCAGGCGTCGATCATCGACCGCTCGAAAAAGCTGCTGGACGAGCGCCTCGCCCGCGAGGTGACCGCCGTCGACGGCGCGCGCGCGGCGGTGCTGTCCGTCAAGGGACCGAAATGCGTGTGCTCCAACTCGCCGCCGGAGCGCATCGAGGCGATGCTGTCGCGCGCCGGCCTGCTGCCGCTGTTCTCGGGCCACATCTTTTCCGCCCGCGCGACGCCGTCGAAGAAGCCGAAGCCGGCGCCGGACGTGTTCCTGCACGGCGCGCGGGAGATGGGCGCCGACCCGGCGGCGTGCTTCGTGATCG
Organism: uncultured Mesorhizobium sp.; assembly: GCA_964629765.1. Lineage (GTDB taxonomy): Bacteria > Pseudomonadota > Alphaproteobacteria > Rhizobiales > Rhizobiaceae > RCIO01. The sequence goes on along the minus strand of CAZVTK010000267.1, from coordinate 2,464 downwards.
AGGATTCCGTGCACGGCATCGCCGGGGCCAAGGCCGCCGGCATGCGCGTCATCGGCTTCACCGGCGGGGCGCATAGCTGGCCGGGCCATGCCGACGCGCTGACGGAAGCCGGCGCGGAGACGGTGATCCGCCGCTGGGCGGATCTGCCGGGCGTGCTGGCCGCGCTGGCGGACTGGTCGGAGGACGCCGGCGCCTGACGCGGCCGCCTGCCCTGCCCGCGCCTAGCGCCTGCGCGGCGGGCCCTCGTCGTAGCCGGCATAGATCACGACGTTGGCGGTGTCGGACGGCACGGTGATGCCGGAATCGCTGAAGATGAACTGCGTCGCGCCGATGGTGTCGCCCACCGGCACGACATGCTGGTGCAGCTTGGAATAGGCCACCTCGCCGCCCAGCAGCGCGACGACGCGGATCGGCATGGCGATCGACCCCGCCTTGCCCTTGGGGCCGGGCACGATGCGGCCGGCGACCGCGACGTTGACCGTGGTCGTGTTGCCCGAATAGGTGCAGCTCCGCGTCACGTCCGAGATCGACGCCTGATGGACCAGCCGGGCCGGGTTGTCCTGGCCGCCGCGCTCATAGGTCGCATAGGAGGCCGTGCCCTCGCGCAACTGCACCGGCGGGCAGAAGGCGCGCAGCTCGCTGGCGCGCACCGGCGGCTCGCCGGCATTGCGCGGCGCCAGATCCAGCGCGTCGGCGGCATTGTCCGACTGGCACCCCGCCAGCACCGCCAGAGCGACAAGCAGGGCGCCAACCGCCCCCGAACGTCCTGAAATACCCCCAGCCACCATGAAACGCACTTCCCTCACACAAATGAGCTGTTCTATATCAACCGCGCGCGCGGAAAGCGACCGAAGGATTGCGGTTTTTGAAAGGCTGCGGCGGCCGCAGCCCCCCAAGGGTACGGACAGGGGGGTGCGGGCAGGCGACGCGGACAGGTGACGATGCGGTATGTCAGTACGCGTGGCAGCGCGCCCACGCTCGGCTTCTCGGATGCGCTGCTGGCGGGGCTGGCCCGCGACGGGGGGCTCTACGTCCCCGAGACATGGCCGCAGCTCTCGCCGGAAGAGATCCGCGCCCTGCGCGGCCTCTCCTATGCGGAGATCGCCAAGCGTCTGCTGGCGCCCTTCGTCGGCGGCGACATTGCGGCGGCCGATTTCGCGCGCATCGTCGACGAAGCCTATGCGACCTTCCGGCACGACGCCGTGTGCCCGCTCGTGCAGACGGGGCCGGACGAATTCGTGCTCGAGCTGTTCCACGGGCCGACGCTGGCCTTCAAGGACGTGGCGATGCAGCTCCTCGCGCGGCTGATGGACCATGTCCTCACGCAGCGGGACGCCCGCGCGACCATCGTCGGCGCCACCTCGGGCGACACGGGCGGCGCGGCCATCGAGGCTTTCGCCGGTCGCGAGCGCACGGACGTCTTCATCCTCTTTCCGCACGGCCGCGTCTCGCCGGTGCAGCAGCGCCAGATGACGACCTCGACGGCGGGCAACGTTCATGCGCTCGCCTTGGAGGGCAATTTCGACGATTGTCAGGCGCTGGTGAAGGCGATGTTCGCCGACGCGCCCTTCCGCGACGGCGTGGCGCTGTCGGGCGTCAACTCGATCAACTGGGCGCGCATCATGGCCCAGATCGTCTATTATTTCTCGTCGGCCCTGTCGCTCGGCGCGCCCGACCGCACGGTGTCCTTCACCGTGCCGACCGGCAATTTCGGCGACATCTTCGCCGGCTACGCTGCGAAGCGCATGGGCCTGCCGGTCGACCGGCTGACCATCGCCACCAACGCCAACGACATCCTCGCCCGCACGCTGGCGAGCGGCCGCTACGAGACGCGCGGCGTGGTGGCGACCACATCGCCGTCCATGGACATCCAGGTCTCGTCCAATTTCGAGCGGCTGCTGTTCGAGGCGTCGGGGCGCGACGCGGCGGCGGTGCAACGGTGGATGGCCGGGCTCGGCCAGTCCGGCGCCTTCACCCTCGACGGACCCGTGCTGGAGACGATCCGCGCCGGGTTCGACGCGGGCCGCGCCGGCGAGGACGAGACGGCGGCGACCATCCGCGCCGTGCTTTCGTCGAGCGGCTATCTGCTCGATCCGCATACGGCGACCGCCATGCATGTAACGCGGGAGAAGGGTCGCGGCGCCTCGCCGCGCGTGGTGCTGGCGACCGCGCACCCGGCCAAGTTCCCGGCCGCGGTGGAGGCCGCCTGCGGCGTCAGCCCTGCGCTGCCGGCATGGCTGGGCGACCTGATGTCAAGGCCCGAGAGGTTCACGGTCCTTCCATCGAACCTCGAAATGGTGGAAGATCATGTCCGTGCCCGCACGCGTGCGGGCACGCGCGTTCAGGGAGAGCAGGCATATGGGAGTTGAGGTAAGCCGTCTGTCCAACGGCCTGACAGTCGCGACCGAAACCCTTCCCCACATCGAGACCGTCGCCCTCGGCATCTGGGTCAAGTCCGGCGCCC
>CAZVTK010000266.1:0-4163 GCA_964629765.1 uncultured Mesorhizobium sp. | reverse complement strand
TGGATGCCGATGATCATGCCCTGATAGACCTTGACGCCGGCGTCGATGATCATCGGGCCGCGGTCCTCGAGGTTCCACATAGCATAGGCGACCGACTCGCCCTGTTCGTTGGAGATGAGCACGCCATTGGTGCGGCCGGGCAGCTCGCCCTTGTAGGGCTCATAGGCGTGGAACAGCCGGTTCATCACCGCCGTGCCGCGGGTATCGGTCAGGAGCTCGGACTGGTAGCCGATCAGACCGCGCGTCGGCGCATGGAAGACAAGCCGCTGGCGGTTGCCGCCGGAAGGACGCAGCTCGACCATCTCGGCCTTGCGCTCGCTCATCTTCTGCACGACGACGCCGGAATGCTCCTCGTCGACGTCGATCACGACTTCCTCGACGGGCTCCAGCAGCGCGCCGTTCTCGTCCTTCTTCATGACGACGCGCGGGCGCGACACGGCGAGCTCGAAGCCCTCGCGGCGCATGGTCTCGATCAGGACCGCGAGCTGCAGCTCGCCGCGGCCGGAGACGTAGAAGGAATCCTTCTCGGCCGATTCCTCGATCTTCAGCGCGACGTTGCCCTCGGCCTCCTTGAGCAGCCGGTCGCGAATGACGCGGCTCGTCACCTTGTCGCCCTCGGTGCCGGCCAGCGGCGAATCGTTGACGAGGAAGGACATGGTCACGGTCGGCGGGTCGATCGGCTGCGCCGGCAGCGGCTCGGTCACGGCCGGATCGGCGAAGGTGTCGGCCACCGTGCCCTTCGACAGGCCGGCGATGGCGACGATGTCGCCCGCCTCGGCGAAGTCGATCGGCTGGCGTTCGATGCCGCGGAAGGCGAGGATCTTCGACACGCGGCCGTTTTCCAGCAGCGTGCCGTCGTGATGCAGCACCTTCACCGCCTGGTTCGGCCTGACCGAGCCGGACTCGATGCGGCCCGTGATGATGCGGCCGAGGAAGGGGTTCGCCTCCAGGATGGTGCCGATCATCCGGAACGGCCCGTTGTCCACCTTGGGCGCCGGCACGTGCCTGAGCACGAGGTCGAACAGCGGGGCGAGGCCCTGGTCCTTCGGCCCTTCGGGGTTCTCGGCCATCCAGCCGTCGCGGCCGGAGCCGTAGAGGATCGGGAAGTCGAGCTGCTCCTCGGTCGCGTCGAGCGCGGCGAAGAGGTCGAACACCTCGTTGATGACCTCGGTGTGGCGCGCGTCCGGCCGGTCGATCTTGTTGATCGCCACGATGGGGCGCAGGCCCACCTTCAGCGCCTTACCGACGACGAACTTGGTCTGCGGCATCGGCCCTTCGGCCGCGTCGACCAGCACGATGGCGCCGTCGACCATGTTGAGGATGCGCTCGACCTCGCCGCCGAAATCGGCGTGGCCGGGCGTGTCGACGATGTTGACGCGGGCATCCTTCCATTCCACCGACGTCGCCTTGGCGAGGATGGTGATGCCGCGCTCCTTTTCGAGGTCGTTGGAGTCCATGACGCGCTCGGCGACGCGCTGGTTCTCGCGAACCGAGCCGGACTGCTTCAGGAGGGCGTCGACGAGAGTCGTCTTGCCATGGTCGACATGCGCGATGATCGCGATGTTGCGGAGCTTCATAGGGGTTTCCGAATACGGAGTGACGAAGGGCGCCGACATCGGCCGATCATGATCGCCAACGGGGGGCGCCCATTTTTATGCGCGCGTCCCTACAGGATTTTTCGCACATGCGAAAGACCCGGCCGGAACGGGCGCTGTTAACGCGGCCTTAACCGTCGGCAGGTCTGATCGAAAAATCCGGGGCGGCGTGGAACCTTTCGCCTGTTCCGGCATTGGGTGCCTGATGACGACCCGTTCCGACAGCCTTGTCCGTCTTCTCGCCGCGCTTACCGTGGTGGGGGCGGCGATGCTCGCGCTGAGCCCAGTGGCGGCGGGAACCGACATCGTCAGGATAGCGGCTACGCCCGATGCTCCCCTGTTCGGCGCTCCCCTGCTTGGCGCTCCCGGCGGATGGCAGCCCGACCCCGACCCGGAAGAGGATCTGACGGTGGCCGAGTTCGGCATCGACCCGATGGTCACGGGGCCGGTCAGCGAGGAATTCCGCCAGCGGCAGGCGTCGTTGCGGTGCCACGAGGCGACATGGCCGAACATTCCGGCCGCCTGCTATCCCAATTCGAACTGAACGCTACAGCCGCCGCCCGTCCGCGCCGAAATAGTGCAGCTTCTCCGGCGCCACAGCGATGGCGATGGCCTCGCCCGGCACCAGCGTGCCGCGCCCCGAGACGCGGACGATGACCGCGCTGCCGGCGGCCGTCGCATAGACGAAGCTTTCGGCCCCGACAGGTTCGACCGCGTCGACAATCGCGGCCAGCGACAGGCCACCCCCGGCGCTCGCATCCAGCGCGGCGTCCTCCGGGCGAAAACCGAGCGTGGCGGCGCCCTGCGGGGCACCCTGTGCCCGCACCGATCCGTCGCCGACCGACCCGTCCGGACCGAGCTTCAGAAGGTTCATCGCCGGGGCGCCGATGAAGCTGGCGACGAAGGTCGAGGCCGGCTTCTCGTAGATGTCGAGCGGGTTGCCGGTCTGCTCGACCTTGCCGGCATTCATCACCACCAGCACGTCGGCCAGCGTCATCGCCTCGAGCTGGTCGTGGGTGACGTAGACGGAAGTGACGCCCAGCGCGCGCTGGAGCTTCCTGATCTCGACGCGCATCTGGCCGCGCAGCTTGGCGTCGAGGTTGGACAAAGGCTCGTCGAACAGGAAGACCTTCGGGTTGCGCACGATGGCGCGGCCCATGGCGACGCGCTGGCGCTGGCCGCCGGAGAGCTCGCGGGGCTTGCGCTTGAGCAGCGCCTCCAGCTCCAGCGTGCGCGCGGCCTCGTTGACGCGCCGGTCGATCTCGGCCGCCGGTGTGCGGCGGTTGCGCAAGCCGTAGGCCATGTTGTCGTAGACGCTCATATGCGGGTAGAGCGCGTAGTTCTGGAACACCATGGCGATGTCGCGCTCGACCGGGCCGAGCTGGTTCACCACCTTGCCGTCGATGGCGACCTCGCCGCCGGAGATGCTCTCCAGCCCGGCGATCATGCGCAGCAAGGTCGATTTGCCGCAGCCGGACGGGCCGACCAGAACGCAGAGCCGGCCGTCGGGAATGGCGATGGAAACGCCGCGCACGGCTTCGACCCCGCCGGGATAGACCTTGCGCACGTCGCGCATATCGACGGTTGCCATGGGCTCACTTCTCCGTTTCGACCAGGCCCTTGACGAACCAGCGCTGCATGAGGAGCACCACCAGCACGGGCGGCAGGATGGCGAGCACGGCGGTGACCATGACGAGGTTCCACTGCGTGTCGGCGTCGGCGAAGGACACCATCTTCCTGAGCGCGATGACGATGGTGTTCATGTCGTTGCGGTTGGTGACCAGCAGCGGCCACAGATACTGCGTCCAGCCATAGATGAACATGATCACGAACAGCGCCGCGATGTTGGTGCGGCTGAGCGGCAGGAGGATGTCGCGGAAGAAGCGCAGCGGCCCGGCGCCGTCGACGCGGGCGGCCTCGACCAGCTCGCCGGGGATGGTCAGGAAGAACTGGCGGAACAGCAGCGTCGCCGTGGCCGAGGCCATCAGCGGCAGCGTCAGGCCGGTATAGGTGTCGATCAGGCCGAGGTCGACCATCACCTTGTAGGTCGGCAGGATGCGCACCTCGACCGGCAGCATCAGCGTGATGAAGATCAGCCAGAAGAAGGTCATGCGGAACGGGAAGCGGAAGAAGACGATGGCGAAGGCCGACAGGATCGAGATGACGATCTTGCCGACCGCGATGGCGAGCGCCACCACGGTCGTGTTGAACAGCAGCGTCGACACGTCGACCCCGCCGATGCGGCCGATGCCGCCCGCCAGCGCCTCCCAGTAGTTGGTGAAGAAATGCGGCCCCGGCAGCAGCGGCAGCGGCGGGCGCAGGATGGTTTGCAGCGAATGGGTCGAGGCGACGAAGACGTAGTAGATCGGGAACGCTACCACGAGGATGCCGAGCACCAGGACGACGTGGGCGAAGGCGGTGGAAAGACGGCTGGCGCCTAGCATGGGGCGGCGCTCCTTCCTTCTCCCCTTGTGGGAGAAGGTGGCCGAGCGAAGCGATGTCGGATGAGGGGTGTTCCAGCTAGGCGCTTCGTCCAACACCCCTCATCCGTCGCCTTCGGCGACACCT
>CAZVTK010000265.1:0-4170 GCA_964629765.1 uncultured Mesorhizobium sp. | reverse complement strand
CGCGGGCCTGGGGCCGGCGGACCGAGGCTGAACTGGCCGCTCGTGCAAGAGCCGGCATCCGCACCGACGGCATGCTGGTCGAGCAGCTCTTCGACCGCTACATGTCCGCCGTCGGGTCCAAGACCGACAGCGCCGTCCGAAACCGCAAGACGTTCGACTCGTTGGCCGGCGACCCGCTTTCAGCGCAGACGGTCGCCTCGGTCACGACCGACGACATCAACGACTGGATTTCCCGGCGCTCGGCGGCCACGGTGCGCGGCACCGGCCGCACCGTGAGGCCCTCGACGGTCCAGCGCGAGCTGAACAGCATCAGCGCAGCATTCGCCTACGCCGTCAGCGGCCTGCGAATCCTCGCCGTGAATCCCTGCCACGGGGCGCACCTGCCCGAAGCGGCACGGCCGAAGAAGCGCGCCCTGCTGACGCCGCAGGAGATCGAGGCGATTCTGACGGCAACCGGCTATCTCGCCGACCCGGAGTTGCGGACCAAGACCGCGCGGGTCGGCGCGGCATTCCTGCTGGCGCTGGAGACGGGGATGCGTTCGGGGGAAATCCTGCGGCTGAGGCCGGAGGACTACTGGCGCGACCGAAAGACGGTGCTGGTATCCGCCAGCGAGCGCGGCGGAAGGAAGGGGTCGCGGTCAGGCCGCGCGCGGGTCGATTCGTCCCGCCGAGTGCCGCTGACCGGCCGGGCAATCGAACTGCTCGACGCCCTGCTCGCCAGCATGCCGGCCGACCAGGAGCCGATCGACGGCATGTCCATGCCGCCCTACATCGTCGGCATGACGGACGCCCAGCGAGACGCGCTGTGGCGCAAGGCGCGGGATCAATCAGGCGTCGCCGACGTGACCTTCCATCACACGAAGCACGAAGCCTGTACACGGCTGGCGAAGCATATCGACGTGCTGGCCCTGTCGCATGCCATCGGGACGAAGGATATCCGGCTGCTGCGCGATACCTACTACGAGTCGGATGCGGAGACGGCCGCCGCGAGCCTGCCGGCCCAGCTCGCGCCGAGCATTCCGGCCCGAGAATGGAACGGGCCGACGCCCCACTAGAACCGCCCCCACGCCCCGATCAGCGGCCGGGCAATGGGGTAGTAGCCAGACGGGAAGCGCCCAGCCCCAGCGGCCGGGAGAATCCGGCGAGAACCCCCGCCGGGCGGCCGTCTACGACGACCAGACGACATTTTCTCACACCGCCAGACAGCAGAAAAGCCCCGACCCTCTCGGGCCGGGGAACCTGGTAGGCAGCCAATTTCCGGACTGCCAGCGGTCGCGCCGGCTGGCGCGATTCACTTTCCGCGCGGGCGCCGATGGGCCCGGCTCCTGACCCACAGCACCCGTACCACGGCGGCGAGCGCCCGGTCCTGCGCCAGGATCCATTCCGCGAGCTCCGGTGCTGCCAATGCGGCCCGGTGCGCGGCTATTGTCGCCTCGGCCTGCGCCTGTTCGAGCCGCTCGAGCTCGCGCACGCCCGGCGATGCGGTCACACCAGGTGCAGGGGCTGCACGTAGAGCGGCTGGCGCACGGTCTTCTGCTCGGCCGACGACCCGAACTGCGCGGAAACCTCGACCGCCACCTCGCGCATGCTCGTCGAGCCCGGCAGGCATGCCGTGCCGGCCGGCGGGACGACGATCTCGGTCGTCGACGAGTATGGGCCCGGCACCGGGGCCGCAGCGAGCAGCAGAGCGCCCGTCCGGGCATCGACGACGCCCATCTCGACAGCGGTTGGGGTCGCCGGATCGCCCTCGCGGTCGGTCCAGTCGATCGCGAGATACACCGTTGTGCCCTCGGTGACGAGCAGCGGGGGCGGCAGCGCGCCGCAGACCTGGGTCATGAGATTCTCCGGATGGCGGCGCCACGAGTCGAGGCCGTGACGGTCGCGCCGCGCTGGGATGTGGTCAGGGCGGCGCGGTAGGGGCCGGTGGGCGTGTCAGCCGAGCCGATGGTCGCGGGCAGGCCGGCAGCGAGCGCGCGGCCGACGCTGGCACCGACTCTCTGCTGCGCGGTGATCGCGGCCGAACTGCCCCGAGCCACGGCAGATCCGACGTTGCACTCGATGCTGCCGCCGGTGCCGATCTGCGCCGGCAGCCCTGCGGCGACCGCGGCGCCAGTGCTGGCCGCAATGATGACGCCCGCGCCGAGCGTTGCCGCGCGCCCTCGAGCGAGCGCCGAGCCGACACCAGCACCGAGCGCCTGTCGCACCGCGACCGTCGCCGGAAGGCCGCGAGCAATGGCGGCGCCGGTGCGCGCCGCGATGGCGCCGCCAGTGCTGATCGCGGCCTGCACGCCAGCAGCGACCGCTCTGCCTGCCGAGGCAACGACGACCTGCGACTGCGTGATTGCCGCCTGAGCGCCGGTGGCCGTGGCTCGACCGGCGGCCGCCGCGATGGCGACGGTCTGAGAGATGGCCGCCGCGATGCCTTGGCCGACGGCCTTGGCTGCCGAGGCGGAAACAGTCTGCGTGACGCCGATAGCTGTCGGCAGACCGGCGGCTACTGCCGCGCCAGTAGTGGCCTCGATTGCCTGTGCCCGGCCAATGCTCGCCGCATGGCCTGCGGCTCGCGCGGATGCAGCGCTCGCGGCAATCGTCGCGGCCTGCGTGATCGCAGCGGGCAGCGCGCCAGCGACGGCGGTGCCGACCCCTGCATCGACGAGCTGCGCACTCGCGGCCGGGAGCAGAGACAGGACATGTACATGCGCCGCGCTCGCGCCCGGCTCTGTCCAGCTAGCGGTGACGCTGGACGCGCTCGGCGAGGCCAGCGCGGCCACCGCCGACGTCCAGTATGACGCGTTCTCCTGCGTCGAAATGCGGTCCCAGTCCCCGCCGATGCTGTAGACCCCGCCGTTATTTGAGGCGCAGAACGAGAGCAGCAATTCCCCGGCGCCAGAGAGCGAACCGCTAGCCGCGGTGAATGGCGATGAGGTGTCGTAAGACGCGGCCGGTGAAACACCCAGCCCCGTCACGCCGGTGATCTCGATGAAATGCACCGTCGCGCCGCCGGGCGGGCCCGAAAACGTTACTGTTGCCGAGTGATCAGCACCGCCGGCGCCGTCCTCGCAGACATAGACCGCCGATTTCCACCCTCCGTCCTCGATCAGCCGGACCAGTGAATAGCTGTTGCTTTTGCTGTCGACGACTGACGAGATATTCGCGGAGCCCCACGAGACGAGGACCGCGAATGCTGCCGTCGCCGCTGTAGTCTCCGGAGACGTCTGCCGTGGGGTGCCGCCAACCGAAACGGCAACGAATCTGGCTGCTGCCGCCATCAGCCGCCTCGGTCGATCTCAGGGCCTGCGGGACGCCGTGTCACGCTCAGGCGTCCCGCGCGAGCGTCAGAATGCCGTCCGCATTCCAGTTGATGTCGAGGCTCGCGGCCGCGATCGAGGTGTCGGCACCGAGGTCGAGGAACCCGATTGCGTTCTTGTTCGTGGCCCCGTCGTCGTACAGGATGCCCCAGCGGGCGTCAGTGAACCCGCTGCCGTCCTCGGCGAGCGACACGTCGGCCGCGTCGAACGTCATCACGCCCGAGACATCGGCCCACGACTGCGAGCCGAGCGTGATCGGCCCGGTGTACTCGCTGCCGGCCGTGCTGACCTGACTCGACGAGAGGTTTGTCGAGCCACCCGAGCCCCAGCACGGGCCAGCGGTATCGGCCGCCGGCGTCACCGCGCTGGTGATCAGCCCGAGCTTGATCTGCCCGCCGCCGAGGTCCACTTCTTTGTCGCCCAGCGCCTTGAGGCCAGCGTCGAACCAGGTCACATCACCTTTTGCCATTTCACTCTCCAGAGTCTTGCAGCACCACGCTGCGGATGTAGGTCTGCAACGCCGTCAGTCGCGCTGCGTTTTCCTCGAATCGCTCTCTTGCTTCTGCTGCGACGGCGGCAGCGTCGGCCACGGCAACGCGGCCTGCATCGTCCAGTCCGGGGGCGGCGGTGGCGGTTCCCACACGCACGCCACTTTCGTAGGCGGCGTTCCACAAGCGGCGATAGTCAGCGGGAAGATCGACGCAGCGACCATCCGCATGCACCTCGATCTTGCGAACGACGGTGCGCACTTTCTCGGGCCGGCTTCGTAGCTCATCGAATTCCCCCTGTAGCTGCTGATACCGCTGATGCTGTGCTTCGCGGCGCTCGGTCGCTTGCTTCTCGACCGACGCTTTCCACTCGG
>CAZVTK010000264.1:0-4227 GCA_964629765.1 uncultured Mesorhizobium sp. | reverse complement strand
TCAGATAGACCGAGCGGACGGGCACCTGCGTCGTCAAGCCAAGGGCGTTCGCCGCAGCGGCGCCGTTCGAGACGATGACCTCTCCCTTTTGGGTCGCAAGAGCCTCGACAGCCTGCTCGACCGAAGGCGTGCGCGTGCCGAATCGACTGGTGATGGGGCGCAGATAGACGCCACGACCGGCGCGGATGAGCTGCCCGCGTTCCGTCAGGCGCGACAATGCCTGATCCACGGCCGCCCGGTTTCCGAGGTGCAGCAGGCTCTTGGCGGACACAGGAGCGCCTTCGGGCAGGCCCGTCGCATGCGACAAAATCTGTTCGGTCAGCCGTGTCATCGTCTTTCTCCTGTCGGAAACATATGCGAGTTTCTGACAGTTTTCAAGGAAACCCATGAGGACAGGCCGGATAAGGGGGAAAGCCTTCCCCTGCGGCCGAGCCAGGGTCTCGGCCGACCCCTTCTGCGGGGAGATCCCCGCAACGCCCCCAGTAGAGTGAGAGTGCGGACCGGGTTTTCCGTGACGGGTTGAGGGCTCGAGAAGAGGTCTCCGGCGCCCGTCGCGGAGAACCGCGATGTTCAGGAAAGACGCCAGCGCACGCCCCGGCTCGGATCGGGCGAGCCTTTACGACGACATCACCGGCAAGATCATCGCCGAGTTGGAGGCGGGCCGCTTCCCCTGGGTCCAGCCCTGGGGATCGGCCTCGGTCAAGGCGCCCCTCGCCATGCCGAGGAACGCCGCGACCGGGCGGCATTATTCGGGGATCAATGTGCTGATCCTCTGGGGCGCGGTGATCCAGCACGGCTTTCCCGGCCAGAGCTGGCTCACCTTCCGCCAGGCCCTGTCACTCGGCGGCAATGTCCGCCGGGGCGAACGCGGCACCACCGTCGTCTATGCCGACCGTTTCACTCCGGAGGACGAGAAGCGCCGCGCCCGCGAGGCCGGCGAGGAAGCTGCCGCGATCCCGTTCCTCAAACGATTCACGGTGTTCAACGCGGCGCAATGCGACGGCCTGCCGGAGGATCTCGCCATCGTGGCTCCACCGCCTCCGCCCGGCCTCATCGAGCCGCAGGTCGAGGCCCTGATCCGGGCCACCAGCATCGACTTCCGCATCGGCGGGGACCGCGCTTTCTATGTCCCGTCGCATGACTATGTGCAGGTGCCGCCGCCCCAGGCGTATTTCGAGCCGATCAACTGGCACAGGACGGCCCTGCACGAGCTGGGACACGCCACAGGCCACCCCTCGCGCCTGAACCGCGATTTCTCGGGTTCCTTCGGCTCGAAGAAATACGCCTTCGAGGAGCTGGTCGCCGAGATCAACGCGGCCTTCTGCTGCGCCTCGCTCGGCATCACACCCACCGTCCGCCATGCCGACTATATCGGCTCCTGGCTCGAGGTGCTGCGCGAGGACAATCGCGCCATCGTGCGCGCCGCTTCCCAGGCCAGCAAGGCGGCCGACTGGCTGCTCGGGTTTCTGCCCGGCGCCGATGTCGATGCAGCCGACGACGAACGGCAGGCGGCGTGACGGTCCTGAAAACCGGAAAGGCGGAGAAGCGGGCTTCCGGCTTTACGCCTTTCCGCCCGCCTGGCGCTGCCCTCCGAGAGTGAGAGGGCGGCGCTTCGCTTCGTGACGGGTTGGAGGTCGAGAGAGAGGCTCCCGGCCGCCCGTCGCGGAGTAACGAACATGGCGACTGCCATTCAGAAGATCACCCTGTCGTCGGCGCGCGACATCCCCTTCAACAAGCTGGTGCTGAGCCAGTCCAATGTCCGGCGCGTCAAGGCCGGCGTCTCGATCGAGGAGCTGGCCGAGTCCATCGCCCGTCGCGGTCTCATCCAGAGCCTCCATGTCCGTCCCGTCCTCGACGCCGATGGCGCCGAGAGCGGCATGTTCGAGGTGCCCGCCGGCGGCCGCCGATATCGCGCGCTCGAACTGCTCGCGAAGCAGAAGCGCCTGGCCAAGACCGCGCCGGTGCCCTGCGTCGTCGGCGACGCCAACAGCGACATCCTGGTCGACGAGGTCTCGCTGGTCGAGAACATGGAGCGCGCGCCGCTGCATCCACTCGACCAGTTCCGCGCCTTCCAGGCCATGCGCGACAAGGGCATGACCGAGGAAGCCATCGCCGCCGCCTTCTTCGTCGGCGTCAATGTCGTGAAGCAGCGCCTGCGCCTCGCCTCCGTCTCGCCGACTTTGCTCGAGATCTACGCGGAGGATGGCATGACGCTCGAACAGCTCATGGCCTTCACCGTCAGCTCCGACCATGCCCGTCAGGAACAGGTCTGGGAGGCAGTCAAGGATAGCTGGCAGAAGGAGCCCTATCAGATCCGCCGGATGCTGACCGAGACCTCGGTACGCGCCTCAGACAAAAGGGCCGTCTTCATCGGCGTCGAGGCTTATGAGGCGGCCGGCGGCATCGTGCTGCGCGACCTGTTCCAGTCGGACGATGGTGGCTGGCTGCAAGATCCGGCCCTGCTCGACAGCATGGTGGCCGACAAGCTGAAGACCACCGCCGACGAGATCGCGAGCGAAGGCTGGAAATGGGTCGAGGCCGCCTTGAGCTTTCCCTACGGCCACCAGCATGGGCTTCGCGAACTGGCTGGCGTCACGATCGACCTGACCGAGGAGGAGAGCGCCACCCGCGAAGCGCTGCGCGACGAATACGACCGGCTCGAAGCCGAATATGCCGAAGCCGACGAGCTGCCGGACGAGATCGACGCACGTCTCGGCGAGATCGAACAGGCCCTCGACGCCTTCGAGCAGCGCCCGACGATCTACGATCCGGCCGACATCGCCGTCGCCGGCGTCTTCATCAGCCTCGACGCCGACGGCTCGCTGTCGGTGGATCGCGGCTATGTCCGTTCTGAGGATGAACGTCCCGTCGAGACCGAAGGCAGCGATGCGCCGGAGGTTGACGGTGAAGCTGGCCAGCAGGCCGCGCCCGCCGTTCAACGCGCCGTCATCACCATCGGCGGCCAGCCCGCGGAACCGGAGGACGATGAGGAGGACGGCATCAAGCCGTTGCCCGAGCGCCTCGTCATCGAGCTGACCGCGCATCGCACCCTCGCTCTGCGCAACGCGGTTGCGGAACATCCCGACGTCGCCATGACCATGCTGCTGCACAAGCTGGTCAGCGACACCTTCCGGCGCACCGCACCGGCCGGCTGCCTCGAGGCCCGCGTCAATCATATCTTCTTCTCGGCACAGTCCGAGGAGTTGAAGGACAGCACGCCCGCGCGCGAGGTCGCCGAGCGACACGAGCGCTGGGGCGATCACGTTCCCGACGACGACCAGGCCCTGTGGGACTGGCTCTCCCTGCTCGACCCCGGCACGCGCCTCGATCTGCTCGCCCATTGCGTCAGCTACGGCGTGAACGCCCTGTTCGAGCGGCCCAATCCCTACAGCGGATCGGGCGTCAGCCAGCATGGGCTGGACGTGCGCCTCTCGCAGGCCGACCGGCTGGCGCGAGCCACCGGCCTCGACATGGTGGCGGCGGGCTGGAGGCCGACGGTCGGCAACTATCTCGGCCGCGTCACCAAGCCCCGCATCCTCGAAGCCGTGCGCGAAGGCGCGGGCGAGCGGGCTGCCCAGCTCATCGACCATCTGAAGAAGGGTGACATGGCCAAGGAGGCCGAGCGCCTGCTGGCCGACACCGGCTGGCTGCCGGAGCCGCTGCGCCTGGTCGACCTCGATGACGGGCAGACCATCGAACCGGGCACGGAGGCAGACGCCGGAGACGATGCCGCTTTGCCGGACTTCCTCAGCAAGGATGGCGACGACGAGGAAGCCGACGAGATCGAGGACGAAGACGCCCTCACGATCGCGGCCGAATGACCCTCACGGCGGGGGAGCGGCTTGGGGTCGCTTCCCCGCATCGTCGCAAGGAGACCTTCCATGATCGAACCCGCCCCGTCCGCCACGCGCCGCGTCGTCTTCCAGTATCTCGTGCCCGTTCACGTCGAGGTCGAAGACGGTCTCGTTGTTTGCGTCACTGTCATCGACGAAACGCCGGTGCGCGATCCATCCCTGGTCGAAGGCGATGCCGGCTACCTGCCGGAAGCCGTCGCCGCCGCCGACGATGGCCAGCCCTGGCCATCCTGGAGGTTCGGCTACTGACCGCCTTCGATCCCCCCAACCCAGCCCGGCCATCGCGCCGGGCTTTCTCGTTTCAGGAGCCTGTCATGGCCGACTATTTCACCCATTTCTCGTGCCTGCTCGACGTCGGCACGCCCGAGAACGC
>CAZVTK010000263.1:0-4237 GCA_964629765.1 uncultured Mesorhizobium sp. | reverse complement strand
CCGAGTGGAAAGCGTCGGTCGAGAAGCAAGCGACCGAGCGCCGCGAAGCACAGCAGCAACGGTATCAGCAGCTACAGGGGGAATTCGATGAGCTACGAAGCCGACCGGAACGGGTGCGCACCGTCGTCCGCAAGATCGAGGTTCGCGCGGATGACATTTGCGGCAGCCTGCCTAGCGATTGGCGCTTGCTCTGGAATGCCGCCTACGAAAGTGGCGTGCGTATGGGAACCGCCACCGCCGCCGCCGGACTGGACGATGCAGGCCGCGTTGCCGTGGCCGACGCTGCCGCCGCCGCAGCAGAAGCAAGAGAACGATTCGAAGCTAACGCTGCCGCGCTGACCGCGTTGCAGACCTATATCCGCAGCGTCGTGCTGCAAGACTCTGGAGAAGGAAATGGCAAAAGGTGACGTGACATGGTTCGACGCTGGCCTCAAGGCGCTCGGTGACAAGGAAGTGGACCTCGGCGGCGGGCAGATCAAGCTCGGGCTGATCACCAGCGCGGTGACGCCGGCGGCCGATACCGCTGGCCCGTGCTGGGGCTCGGGTGGCTCGACAAACCTCTCGTCGAGTCAGGTCAGCACGGCCGGCAGCGAGTACACCGGGCCGATCACGCTCGGCTCGCAGTCGTGGGCCGATGTCTCGGGCGTGATGACGTTCGACGCGGCCGACGTGTCGCTCGCCGAGGACGGCAGCGGGTTCACTGACGCCCGCTGGGGCATCCTGTACGACGACGGGGCCACGAACAAGAACGCAATCGGGTTCCTCGACCTCGGTGCCGACACCTCGATCGCGGCCGCGAGCCTCGACATCAACTGGAATGCGGACGGCATTCTGACGCTCGCGCGCGAGTAGGCATGGCCGTCCAGTACATCGGGCGCGGGGTCGACGACTACGCGGCGCTCAGTCCGATGCCGGCCCATCAGGCCGGCGACCTGCTGCTCGCGTTCGCGTTCCACGATGTCGAGAGCGGGGACGCGCCGACGCTGCCCGGCGGCTGGACGCAGCTTTTTACGGCAACAAATGCGCCGTTTCCGTATCGGATTGCCTACAAGTTCGCGGCGAGCGGCTCGGAAACATCTGGGACGTGGACCAACGCCGACTATCTCGCGATCTACGTCTACCGAGGGGCCGCATCGGTTGGTGCGTCCGCGCTCGACAAGCAGGACAGCAACACGACGGTCCGGTATCCGGGCCTGACGCTGACCGCTGCGCCGTCGCTGGTCGCCGCGATGAGTGCGGTCTACTACGATAATTATCCTCTCGAGAGCCCGCCCGCCGGAATGGTGCTGCGGGCAAACGACAACCCCGGCTCGGTCGAATTCGCCGCATTCGACACGGACGACCCGGTCGCATCGTGGTCGCAGAAGACTGTTCAGATTGGCGAGAGCAACAACGTCGGCTGGGTCGCGCTGACGATCGAACTGGTCGCGTCGGCGCCAGCCAGTGAAATCGTCGATGCAGGGGTCGGCGCCGCCGTCGCCGGCACGCTGCCCGCTGCGATCACGCAGGCCGCGACGATTGCCGCGAGCGCTGCATCTGCGCGTGCCGCAGGCCATGCGGCGAGCATCAGCCGGGCGCAGACAGTCGAGGCCACTACTGGCGCGGCTGTGGCGGCCAGCCTGCCGGCAGAGATCCGCCAGACGGTCGCCGTCGCGGCAGGCGCAGGAGCGGCCCGTGCCGCCGGCCTGCCGGCTGACATCGGCGCTACGCAGACAGTAGCGGCATCGGCCGGCCGTGCTGTCGCGCAAGGCATGCAGGCCGTCACCGCTTCGGCGCAGACGGTTTCCGCCTCCGCCGCACAGGCTGCCGGCCGGGGCGTCGCGGCGGCCATCTCGCAGACCATCGTCATTGCGGCCGCCGCTGGCCGGGCAACGGCATCGGCCGCGCAGGCGACGATCACGCAGGCACAGGTCGTCGTTGCCTCGGCAGGTCGAGCGGTTGCGGCTGGCATGCAGGCGGCAATCAGCACCGGCGGCGCCATCGCAGCGCGTGCTGGCGCCGCCATTGCTCGCGGCCTGCCGGCGACGGTCGCGGTGCGGCAGGCGCTCGGCGCTGGCGTCGGTTCGGCACTTGCTCGCGGGCGCGCGGCAACGCTCGGCGCGGGCGTCGTCATTGCGGCCAGCACTGGCGCTGCGGTCGCCGCTGGGCTTCCGGCGCAGATCGGCACCGGCGGCAGCATCGAGTGCAACGTCGGATCTGCCGTGGCTCGGGGCAGTTCGGCCGCGATCACAGCACAGCAGAGAGTCGATGCCAGCGTCGGCCGCGCGCTAGCTGCCGGACTGCCCGCGACCATCGGCCCGGCTGACACATCTACCGGCCCCTACCGCGCCGCCGTGCGCGTCAGCCAGCGCGGCGCGAGCGTCGCCGCCGTCACGAGAGGCGCATCGATTACCGCCGTCACGCGCGGCGCCGACATCCGGAGAATCACATGACCCAAGTCTGCGGCTCGCTGCCGCCCCCGATGCTCGTCACGGAGGGCACGACGGTGTATCTCGCGATCGACTGGACCGACCGCGAGGGCGCCGAGGCGACCCCGACCGCTGTCGAGATGGGCGTCGTCGATGCCCGGACGGGCGCTGTGCTGCTCGCTGCGGCACCGGTGCCCGGCCCATACTCGTCGACGACCGAGATCGTCGTCCCGCCGGCCGGCACCGCCTGCCTGCCGGGATCCACGAGCATGCGTGAGCTCGCCGTCGAGGTCGCGGCACAATTCGGGGCGCCGGCCGAGCAGAAGACCGTGCGCCAGCCGCTCTACGTCCAGCCCCTGCACCTGGTGTGACCGCATCGCCATGCGTGCGCGAGCTCGAGCGGCTCGAACAGGCGCAGGCCGAGGCGACAATAGCCGCGCACCGGGCCGCATTGGCAGCACCGGAGCTCGCGGAATGGATCCTGGCGCAGGACCGGGCGCTCGCCGCCGTGGTACGGGTGCTGTGGGTCAGGAGCCGGGCCCATCGGCGCCCGCGCGGAAAGTGAATCGCGCCAGCCGGCGCGACCGCTGGCAGTCCGGAAATTGGCTGCCTACCAGGTTCCCCGGCCCGAGAGGGTCGGGGCTTTTCTGCTGTCTGGCGGTGTGAGAAAATGTCGTCTGGTCGTCGTAGACGGCCGCCCGGCGGGGGTTCTCGCCGGATTCTCCCGGCCGCTGGGGCTGGGCGCTTCCCGTCTGGCTACTACCCCATTTCCCGCCGAATCGCCGGGGCGGGGCGTCACTCTCGGGCCGGAATGCTCGGCGCGAGCTGGGCCGGCAGGCTCGCGGCGGCCGTCTCCGCATCCGACTCGTAGTAGGTATCGCGCAGCAGCCGGATATCCTTCGTCCCGATGGCATGCGACAGGGCCAGCACGTCGATATGCTTCGCCAGCCGTGTACAGGCTTCGTGCTTCGTGTGATGGAAGGTCACGTCGGCGACGCCTGATTGATCCCGCGCCTTGCGCCACAGCGCGTCTCGCTGGGCGTCCGTCATGCCGACGATGTAGGGCGGCATGGACATGCCGTCGATCGGCTCCTGGTCGGCCGGCATGCTGGCGAGCAGGGCGTCGAGCAGTTCGATTGCCCGGCCGGTCAGCGGCACTCGGCGGGACGAATCGACCCGCGCGCGGCCTGACCGCGACCCCTTCCTTCCGCCGCGCTCGCTGGCGGATACCAGCACCGTCTTTCGGTCGCGCCAGTAGTCCTCCGGCCTCAGCCGCAGGATTTCCCCCGAACGCATGCCAGTTTCCAGCGCCAGCAGGAAGGCCGCGCCGACCCGCGCGGTCTTGGTCCGCAACTCCGGGTCAGCGAGATAGCCGGTCGCCGTCAAAATGGCCTCGATTTCCTTCGGCGTCAGCAGGGCGCGCTTCTTCGGCCGTGCCGCTTCGGGCAGGTGCGCGCCATGGCAGGGATTCACGGCGAGGATCCGCAGGCCGCTGACGGCGTAGGCGAATGCTGCGCTGATGCTGTTCAACTCGCGCTGGACCGTCGCCGGCTTCACGGCGCGGCCGGTCCTGCGCACCGTGGCCGCCGATCGCCGGGAAATCCAGTCGTTGATGTCGTCGGTAGTGACCGAGGCGACCGTCCGCACGGAAAGCGTGTCGCCGGCCAGAGAATCGAACGTCTTGCGGTTTCGGACGGCGCTATCGGTCTTGGACCCGACGGCGGCCATGTAGCGGTCGAATAGCTGCTCGACCAGCATGCCGTCGGTGCGAATCCCGGCTCTTGCACGAGCGGCCAGTTCAGCCTCGGTCCGCCGGCCCCAGGCCCGCG
>CAZVTK010000262.1:0-4238 GCA_964629765.1 uncultured Mesorhizobium sp. | reverse complement strand
TCTCCCCCCTTGAGGGGGAGATGTCCGGCAGGACAGAGGGGGGTGCGAAGGGGCGACATCCTAAACCTGCTCCAGCTCGACCAGCGTGCCGTGAAAATCCTTGGGGTGCAGGAACAGCACCGGCTTGCCGTGGGCGCCGATCTTGGGATTGCCGTCGCCCAGCACCCGCGCTCCGGCGGCCTTCAGGCGGTCGCGCGCGGCGATGATGTCCTCGACCTCGTAGCATACATGGTGCATGCCGCCGGACGGGTTCTTCGCGACGAAGCCGGCGATGGCGGAATCGGCGCCCAGCGGCTCCAGCAGCTCGACCTTGGTGTTGCCGAGGTCGACGAAGACGACGGTGACGCCGTGCTCGGGCAGCGCGATGGGCTCGGAAACCTTGCCCCCGAGCGTATCGCGATAGGTCGCGGTCGCGGCGGCCAGATCCGGCACCGCGATGGCGACATGGTTCAGGCGTCCGAGCATGGGCAACTCCATGTTAGCGAATAGCGAAGTAGCCAATAGCGAATAGCGAAAGTCGCTAATTTCCGACTCCGCACACGATCGAAATTGCTCTCCGATACCTACTGCTTCCTATTCGCTATTGGCTACTTCGCTATTCGCTATTGGCTTCATCGCGTCACGAACACCGTGACGATCGGCTTCTTGCCCCACGCCTGGTCGGCGGCGGAACGGACCGCGCGGCGCACCGATTCCTGCACGAGGTCGAGATCCTTGCGGCGCTGGCGCGGAATGGAGTCCACCGCCCCGGCCGCCGCGTCGACCATCAGATCCTCGATGTTCTCGCCGCGCCGGTCGGTACGGGCGACGCCGATGGCGACGAGATCGACCTCGCCGGCAAGCTCGTAGCGCTCGTCGAGCACGACATTGACCGCGACATGACCGGCGAAGGAGAGCTTGCGCCGGTCGCGGATGCCCATCGCCTCCTCGGAGCCGATGAGGATGCCGTCCTTGTAGATGCGGCCGAACGGCACCTGGTCGACGATCTCGGGGGCGCCGGGCGCCAGCTTCAGCATGTCGCCGTTGCGCACCTGCGCGACATGGGCAATGCCGGCGGTGGCGGCGAGCGAGCCCTGGGCGACCAGATGCGCGGCCTCGCCATGGACGGGCACGAGGATGCGTGGCCGCACCCATTCGTACATGCGCCTGAGCTCGCCGCGGCGCGGATGGCCGGAGACATGGACCAGCGCGTCGCCGTCCTCGATGATCTTCATGCCCTGCTCGATCAGCAGGTTCTTGACCGTGAGGATCGCCTTCTCGTTGCCCGGAATGACGCGCGACGAATAGATCACCGTGTCGCCGGGCGCGAGCGAGACGGAGCGCATCTCGTCGCGCGACAGTTTTGCGAGCGCCGCCTGCGGCTCGCCCTGGCTGCCGGTGCAGAGCACGACCACGTTCTCGCGCGGGATGAACTGGTAGTCCTCCTCGGCGATGAAATCGGGCAGCCCGTCGAGATAGCCGAGCTCGGTGGCGACGTCGATGACGCGCTTCATCGAGCGGCCGAGCACCACCACCTGCCGGCCGGCGTCGCGGGCGGCTTCCGCGATGGAGCGGATGCGCCCGACATTGGACGAGAAGGTGGTGATGGCGACGCGCCCCGGCGCCTCCTCGATCAGCGTCCGCAGGCTCCTGCCCACCGCCTGCTCGGTCGGCGATTCGCCCTCGCGCAGCGCATTGGTGGAATCGCACATCATGGCGAGCACGCCGGCATCGCCCAGCGCCCGGAACCGGGCCTCGTCGGTGAGCGGGCCGATCTCGGGCGCCGCGTCGATCTTCCAGTCGCCGGTATGGACGACGGTGCCGAGCGGCGTGGTGATGGCGAGCGAGACCGGCTCGGGGATGGAGTGGGTGACCGCCACCGCCTCGATCTGGAACGGGCCGACGCTAAAACGCTCGCCGGCGCGGTAGATGGTGACCGGCACGTCGGGCGCGCCCTTTTCCGACTGGCGCTTTGCCTCCAGCAGGCCGGCGGTGAACGGCGTCATCCAGACCTGCGCCTTCAGCCGCGGCCACAGATCGAGCAGCGCGCCGTAATGGTCCTCATGCGCATGGGTGATGACGATGCCGCGCAGCCGCGACAGCTCGTCCTCGATGAAGCGCGTGTCGGGCAGGATCAGGTCGACGCCGGGATGCGCGGCGTCGGGGAAGGTGACGCCGACATCGACGATGATCCATTCGCGCGCCTCGGCCGGGCCGTAGCCGTAGAGCGCGAGATTCATGCCGATCTCGCCGACGCCGCCCAGCGGGCAGAACACCAGTTCGGCTTCGGACTTGCGTGCCATGTCTTTCCCCTATCCCCCGGCCCCTATTCCGCAGCAGCGGACGCCACCGCGCCGAAATGCACGTCGCCCGCCGCGATGGCGCGCCGGTTGCCGGACGCCTCGCGGATGACGAAGCGGCATTGCTCGTCGATGGTCTCGAATATGCCGCGCACTACCGCGCCGTCCAGCCTTACCGCCACTTCCGAGCCGAGGCCGGCGGCGCGTTTCAACCAGCGCTCGCGGATCGCCGCAAGCCCCCTGCCCTCGGACCACAGTGCCGCAGCGTCGACCCAGGCATCGGACAGCGCGAGGAACAGCGTTTCGGCGCCGGCGGCCGAGCCGAGCGCGGCCAGCGAGGTGGCCGGATAGGGCAACCCGCCGGGATGGGCGACCACATTGACCCCGATGCCGACGGCGACAGTGAAGCTGCCGTCGCGCAGGCTCTCCGATTCGAGCAGGATGCCGGCGAGCTTGGCGCCGCCGGCCAGCACGTCGTTCGGCCATTTCAGCTCGAAGCGGTCGCGTCCATCCAGATCGGCGCCGTCCGGCGCGATGGCGATCCGGCCGGCCAGTCCGGAATGGGGCGCTACGGCGTCTAGCGCCTCGCCGAGCGCCAGCCCGGCGACGAAGCCGAGCGAGGCCGCCGCCTTCAGGTCGGTGAGGCCGGTCAGGAGAAGGGTCGCGGCGAGATTGCCCTCGGGCGTCTCCCAGGCGCGGCCGCGGCGCCCCCTGCCCGCCTCCTGCCGTTTCGAGACGAGCCAAAGCCGCCCGCCATCGCCGGCGCGGCCCCGCTCCAGCGCGACCGCGTTGGTCGAGCCGATCGTGTCGAAGGATTCGAGGCGGTATCCGGCGGCCGCGGCCGAGGGCGCGAGGCGAAAGCTCATTCGTTCAGAAATACGCGCCGGCCGCGGCCTGCGCCAGATCGCCGACCGGCCCGCCGATCAGCACGTAGAAGAGCACGAACGCGCCCGACAGGCCGAGCACCAGCCGTAATTCGCCCGCCATGGGCTGGAAGGCGCCGACCGGCTCGTCGAACCACATGATCTTGATGATGCGCAGATAGTAGTAGGCGCCGACCACCGAGGCGAGCACGCCGATGACCGCCAGCGCGTAGAGATTGGCCTCGATCGCGGCGAGGAAGACGTACCACTTCCCCCAGAAGCCGGCGAGCGGCGGAATGCCGGCTAGCGAGAACATGAGGATGGTCATGATCGTCGCCATGACCGGGTTGGTCGAGGAGAGGCCCGCGAGGTCCGAGATGTTCTCTACATTGCCGTCGCGGCGGCGCATGGCGAGGATGAAGGCGAAGGTGCCCAGCGTCATCACCAGATAGATGAGCATGTAGAGGGCGACGCCGCGCACGCCGGCCTCGCTGTTGGCGGCAAGGCCGACTAGCGCATAGCCCATATGGCCGATGGAGGAATAGGCCATCAGCCGCTTGATGTTGGTCTGGCCGATCGCGGCGAAGGCGCCGAGCGCCATCGAGGCGATCGAGATGAAGACGATGATCTGCTGCCAGTCGGCCACCACCGGGCCGAACGCCTCGACCGTGACGCGCACGATGAGCGCCATCGCCGCCATCTTGGGCGCCGAGGCGAAGAAGGCGGTGACCGGCGTCGGCGCACCCTCGTAGACGTCCGGCGTCCACATGTGGAACGGCACGGCCGAAATCTTGAAGGCGAGGCCGGCGAGCACGAAGACCAGCCCGAACAGCAGGCCGAGGGGACGCTCGCCGCCGCCCACCGCCGCCGCGATGGTATCGAAGGAAGTGGAGCCCGTGTAGCCGTAGACCAGCGTGATGCCGTAGAGCAGCATGCCGGACGACAGCGCGCCCAGGACGAAATATTTGAGGCCCGCTTCGGTCGCCTTGGCATTGTCGCGGCTGATGGCGGCGACGACGTAGAGCGCCAGCGACTGCAATTCGAGGCCCATATAGAGCGTCAGCATGTCGTTGGCCGAGATCATCAGCAGCATGCC
>CAZVTK010000261.1:0-4268 GCA_964629765.1 uncultured Mesorhizobium sp. | reverse complement strand
GCCGGCGACGACGCCCAGCGGCTGGCGCATGGAATAGACGTCGATGCCCGGGCCGGCGCCGTCGGTGAACTCGCCCTTCATCATGTGCGGGGCGCCGATGCAGACCTCGATCACCTCCAGCCCGCGCTGGATGTCGCCGCGCGCATCGGGAATGGTCTTGCCGTGCTCGCGCGCCAGCGTCTCGGCCAGCTCGTCATATTCGCGCTGCACGAGGTCGAGGAACTTCATGAACACGCGCACGCGGCGCTGCGGGTTGGTGGCGGCCCAGGCGGGCTGCGCGGCCTTCGCGTTCTCCACCGCCGCGCGCAGCTCGGCCTTCGACGCCAGCGCGACCTTGCCGCGCACGGAGCCGTCCATCGGCTGGAATATCTCGGCGCTGCGGCCGCTGGTGCCGGCGACGCGCTTGCCGCCGATGAAGTGTCCGACCTCTATCATCGTCTCGCTCCCTGAAAATTGGCCCCGGGAACCGGCTCTGAAAGCCGGTTGTCGTCCTCATTGTCCCGCGCGTGAAACCGCTTGGCAATGCACTGTCCGATGCCAGCCGTTGTGCGCAAATCGTACAATGAAGCCGGCATTGAACATCAAACCGCGCAGATGCTACGGTCGTTGCGCAATGGTTGGAGAAAACCGTCCGTCATGAACTGGGACGACGCCCGCATCTTCCTCGCCGTGGCGCGCGCGGGCCAGATTCTCGGCGCCGCGCGCCGGCTCGGCGTCAACCATGCCACCGTGTCGCGCCGCGTCGCGGCGCTGGAGGAGGGAATAGGCGCGCGCCTGTTCCGCCGCACCACCTCGGGCTCGGAGCTGACCCCGGCCGGCGAGCGCTTCCTCGCCGTGGCGGAGCGCATCGAGGCCGACATGATCGCGGCGCGCGCCGAAATCGCGGACGACAGCGGCGATGTCGCAGGCACGGTGCGCATCGGCGCGCCGGACGGGTTCGGCGTCGGGTTTCTGGCGCCCCGGCTGGGGCCGCTGCTGGAGCGCCATCGCGGCCTGAAGGTGCAGCTCGTGCCGGTGCCGCGCTCCTTCTCGCTGCCCCGGCGCGAGGCCGACATTGCGATCACCGTGGAGCGGCCGGCGGAAGGACGCCTCGTCGCCTCCAAGCTGGTGGATTATTCCCTCGGCCTTTATGCGGCCCGGTCCTATGCGGAACGCCACGGCCTGCCCGAAAGCCGCGAGGCGGCGGCGCGCCACCGGCTGGTCGGCTACGTGCCGGACCTCCTGATGAGCCAGACGCTCGACTATGGAAACGAATTCGTGCCGAGCTGGGACGCCGCCTACGAGGTTTCCTCCGCCTTCGGCCAGATCGCGGCGGTGCGCTCGGGGGCGGGCATCGGCATCCTCCACACCTTCATGGCGCGCGATCTGGACGACCTCGTCCGAGTCGCACAGGTGCCGCCGATCCGCCGGGCTTACTGGCTCGTCTTCCACGAGTCGGTGCGCCAACTGCGCCGAATTCAGGTCGTGTGTGCCTTTATCGCCACGCTGGTCGACCGCGAACGGCCCCACTTCCTCTAGGGGCAATTTTTTGCCTGCTTTGCAGTTGGGCCGCCGCTAGGCTATTTTCGCCGGTGTTGGGATGCGTGCCGGTCAGGTCGACAGTCGGTAGGGGATGACGGCAAAGGCGGACAAAATCAGAGCGGACGGTCGCGAGGCGTTCCGCCTGAAGACGGTGCTGGCCGGTGCCGCTGTCGCGGCGTCGATGCTGGCGCTGGCCGGCTGCGGCCATTCGCTCGACGTGCTCGCCTCCTGCGCCGAGGTGCCCGGCAGCTTCGACTGCGTCACGCCCGGACCGGCGGAGAGCGGCTACAAGCCGGCCGGCGACAGCCGCGACTTCGGCTATGCCGTTCCGGCGCAGAGGCCGCACGCGCCCGATCCCGTGGAGGCCGAGTACGAGCGCCAGTTCGTGGCGCTGCTCGCCGCCAACCGTCAGGCCCACATGATCGAGGCCAACGGCATCGACGTGCGGGGCAAGACCTATCACGATGTGGCCAATCTGGGGTTCCAGCGCGATTTCCGCGCCGTCGACCGGCTTGCCGGCCAGGTCGCCGAGCCGCTGCCGCCGCTGCCCGCCGCCGCGGGCAAGGGCGAGGACGTGCGCCATTTCTACCGGCCGTGGCGGACGTCGCGCAACGTGCTGCATCTCGGGCGCGGTACCGGCGTGCGCGCGCCCAAGACCTATTATTTCTCCGGCCTCCAGGCGCTCAGGGTGCTGGTCGAGGTCAATGCGTTGCAGAACACGCCGGGCCGGCTCGAAGGCAGTTGCGACGGCGCCATGACCGTCCGCGCCGCCGGGGCGGAGCGCAGCTACAAGGCGGGCGAGCACATCGCCTTCGGCTTCGGCGGCAACGTCCGCGGCACGGTGATGGAGCCGGACGTCGCGCTCAACCGCTGCGATTTCACCTACAGCACCGATGCCGGCACCTACAGCGCGCCGCTGACCATGCTGCGCGAGGAGACGTCCGATCCGGCGCTGGCCGCGTTCGACAGCCGCATCGAGGTCTGCGCCGAGCCTTCGGCGGCCCGCCAGAGCGATCTGGAGCGCGCCTTCTGGCGCAGCCGCTGGCTGTCGCAGACCTGCGCCATGCCGGTCTCGAAGCAGACCCTGCTCGACGACGAGCGCGCCGGCTTCAACGCCAAGGTCAAGGCGCTGCTCGGCCGCGAGCTGCCGGCAGCCGCCTTCGACAAGGCCAACCCGGAATGGCCGCTCGACTTCTCCAACGCGCCGCGCCTGTCGCTGATCTACGTGTCCTATCTCGACATCAAGGCCGACTTTTCCGGCCGCGTGATCGAGCGGCTGCTGCGCTGGCATGCGGCGCGCGGCACGAAGATCCGCGTGATCCTGACCGACATACTGGCCCTGGACAAGGACAAGGCGCTGCTGCACAAGCTGGTCGCCGACTATCCGAACGTGCAGCTCCAGGAATTCGTATGGACGCCGCCGGCGGGCGCGCGCTCGGAGCAGCAGCTCTACAGCCTGTGGCGCACCCACCACGTCAAGATGCTGGGCGCGCTGTCGCCCGAGCCCGGCCGGTCGACGGCCATCATCGGCGGCCGCAACATCCATGACGGCTTCCTGTTCGACGCGCCGGTCGACCTCAGCGGCTATGAGGGCCTCTACCAGCACGAGGTGGGCGGCGGCGGCGGCCTGCACTATTATTCCAGCTACAACGATTTCGAGGTCGCCTATCACGACGACGCCACCGTGCGGCGCATGATGGCGCACCTGTCCACAGTCTGGCACCGCGATTCCGACACCTCCGTCGCGCGGCCCTACAGCGTCACCACCAAGGGGTATTCCGGCCCGCTCACCGGCCGCATGCGGCATTTCCTGTCGGTGCCCTATACCGACCGCCGCGCGCTGGAGCGGCAGTATGTCGAGCTCATCGACGCGGCGCGCACCAGCATCGAGTTCGTCAACCCCTATCTCAACCTTACCCCCGAGATGGGCAAGGCGCTCGAGCGGGCGGTGAGCCGCGGCGTGCGCATCACCGTCATCGGCCGCATCGACCTCAAGGGCGACCTCGGCGGCACCGTGCTCACGGCGCTCAACGAGCGCTTCGTCGAGACATATGCCGACCGCATCGAGCTCTACGAATACAAGGTGCCGGACCTCCTGCTGCACGCCAAGCTGCTGATGATCGACGGCGAGTTCGTCTCGGTGTCGTCGGTCAACTTCAACAACCGCAGCTTCATCCACGACAGCGAGAACGGCATGATCGCGCTCGACCGCGGCCTCTACAAAAAGATCAAGGCCGTGTTCGAGGGCTACAGGGCGAAGTCGGTCCGGCTGAGCGCCGATGTCGAGATCCCGTGGATCTACAAGATGATCTTCCGCTCCACGCTCGTGCGCGAGGCGATGTAGGCCCAAGGGTGACGTGGGGTCCGGCGAGCCTCAGCGCCGCGCGGCCGCTTCCGCCTCGGCCTTCGCCCGGTCGCGGAAGATGCGGCGGATCACCTTGCCGGTCGTCGTCAGCGGCATGGAATCGACGAAGGCAACCTCGCGGGGATATTCGTGCGCCGAAAGCCGCGTGCGCACCCAGCCGCTGATCTCGGTCGCCAGCGCCTCGCTCGGCGCGTGCCCCTCGCGCAGCACCACATAAGCCTTGACGATCTCGGTGCGCAGCGCGTCCGGCTTGCCCACCACCGCCGCCAGCGCCACGGCGGGATGCCCGGTCAGGCAGTCTTCGACCTCGGCCGGGCCGATGCGGTATCCGGCCGAGGTGATCACGTCGTCAGCGCGCGCGCCGAACCACAGATAGCCTTCG
>CAZVTK010000260.1:0-4357 GCA_964629765.1 uncultured Mesorhizobium sp. | reverse complement strand
TCCAGCCCTACGACATGGAGGTCGGCGCCGGCACCTTCCATCCGGCCACCACGCTGCGCTCGCTGGGCCCAAAGCCGTGGAACGCCGCCTATGTGCAGCCCTCGCGCCGGCCCAAGGACGGCCGCTATGGGCAAAACCCCAACCGGCTCCAGCATTATTACCAGTATCAGGTGATCCTGAAGCCCAACCCGGCCAACCTTCAGGAGTTCTATCTCGGCTCGCTGGAATCGATCGGCATCGATCCGCTGCTGCACGACATCCGCTTCGTCGAGGACGACTGGGAAAGCCCGACGCTGGGCGCCTGGGGGCTCGGCTGGGAGTGCTGGTGCGACGGCATGGAGGTGTCGCAGTTCACCTATTTCCAGCAGGTCTGCGGCATCGAATGCGCGCCCGTCTCCGGCGAGCTGACCTACGGGCTGGAGCGGCTGGCCATGTATGTGCAGAACGTCGACAACGTCTACGACCTGAACTTCAACGGGCTGGAGGGCGACGAGAAGGTCACCTATGGCGAGGTGTTCCTCCAGGCCGAGCAGGAATATTCGCGGCACAATTTCGAGCATGCCGACACCGCCATGCTGCTCCGGCATTTCGAGGATGCGGAGCGCGAATGCGAGGCGCTGCTGGCGGCCGGCGCGCCGAAGGCGGCGGGCGAACTGCACCGCATGGTGCTGCCGGCCTACGACCAGTGCATCAAGGCCAGCCACGTCTTCAACCTGCTCGACGCGCGCGGCGTGATCTCCGTCACCGAGCGGCAGAGCTACATCCTCAAGGTGCGCAATCTCGCGCGCCAGTGCGGCGAGGCGTTCATGCTGACCGAGGCGGGCGGCGCTACTTGGCCGCGGGAGGCCGCGTGATGGCAAAAACCCTGCTTGCGATGGCTGGCGCGGACCTCACCCCGCCGAAGCTTGCCGACACGGCGGTCGTGATCATCGACGCCCAGCGCGAATATGTCGACGGCGCGCTGCCGCTGCCGGGAGCTGCCGCCGCGCTCGACAACATCGCGGCATTGCTCGATGCCGCGCGGAAAACCGGTGCGCCGGTCGTCCATGTCCGCCACAAGGGCAGGCCGGGCGGCCTGTTCGACCATGAGAAGACCGCATACCAGCCGGCGCCGCAGGCGGCCGACATCGCCGGCGAGGCGGTGGTCGACAAGGCGCTGCCCAACGGTTTTGCCGGCACCAATCTGAAAGAGGTGCTGGACGCGACGGGCCGCAAGCGGCTCGTGCTCGCCGGCTTCATGACGCATATGTGCGTGTCGTCGACGGCGCGCGCCACGCTCGATTTGGGCTTCGGCGGGGTGGTGGTGGCCGACGCCTGTGCCACGCGCGACCTGCCGCGCCCGTCCGGCGGCGTCATTGCCGCTGCCGACCTCCACGATGCCGAACTGGCCGCGCTCGCCGACCGCTTCGCCATCGTCTGCAACACCGCCGATCTGGTGTCCTGATGCCCGACCTTCTGCTTGAGCTTCGCAGTGAAGAGATTCCCGCCCGCATGCAGCGCAAGGCTGCCGGCGACCTGAAGAAGATGGTCACCGACGGCCTCGTCGAGGCCGGGCTCACCTACGAGGCGGCCACCGAATACTGGACGCCGCGGCGCCTCGCGCTCGACATTCGCGGCCTCACCGCGCGCTCGAAGGACGTGCGCGAGGAGATCAAGGGCCCCTCGACCAAGGCGCCGCCGCAGGCCGTCGAAGGCTTTCTGCGCAAGGCGGGCCTCAGCGACGTGTCGCAGGCGCATGTCCATTCCGACCCGAAGAAGGGTGATTTCTACGTCGCCCATCTGACAAAACCCGGCCGCGACGCCGAGGCGATCGTCGCCGCTCTGGTGCCGGCGGTCGTCCGCGCCTTCCCGTGGCCGAAATCCATGCGCTGGGGCAAGGCGTCCGCAAAGCCCGGCGCGCTGCGCTGGGTGCGCCCGCTGCAATCCATCGTCTGCACCTTCGGGCCGGAGACGTCCGACCCCGTGGTGGTCGATTTCGAGGTCGACGGCATCCGCTCCGGCAACGTCACCTACGGCCACCGCTTTCACGCGCCGGGCGCCATCACGGTCAAACGCTTCGACGACTACGTGTCGAAGCTGATGGCCGCGAAGGTGGTGCTCGACGCCGAACGCCGCAAGCGCATCATCCTCGACGACGCCCGCAACCTCGCCTTCGCGCAGGGCCTCGAACTGGTCGAGGACGAGGGGCTGCTGGAGGAGGTGTCCGGGCTGGTCGAATGGCCGGTCGTGCTGATGGGCGCGTTCGACGAAGCCTTCCTCGACATCCCCGCCGAGATCATCCGGCTGACCATCCGCGCCAACCAGAAATGTTTCGTCGCCCGGCCGTCGGGCGAGAGCGAGAAGCTGGCCAACCGCTTCCTGCTCACCGCCAATATCGAGGCCAAGGACGGCGGCGCCGAGATCGCGCGCGGCAACGGCAAGGTGGTGCGCGCGCGCCTCTCCGACGCCGTGCATTTCTGGAAGACCGACCAGGCCGACCTGCCGGATCTCGGCAATCTGCGGGCGTCGGCCGAACGGTTCGGGCTCGACCTGACGAAGCCGCTCGACCAGCGCATGGCGCGCCTCGACCGTCTCGGCGTGACCTTCCATGCCAAGCTCGGCACGCAGGGCGAGCGCGTCGAGCGCATCGCCCGGCTGGCGGAGGAACTGGCGCCGGTCGTCGGCGCCGATCCGGCGCTGGCGCGCCGCGCAGCAAGGCTGGCAAAAGCCGACCTCCAGACCGAAGTCGTCGGCGAGTTTCCCGAGCTTCAGGGCGCCATGGGCCGAAAGTACGCGGCCCTGCAAGGCGAGGACGACAAGGTCGCCGCCGCTATCGAGGAGCACTATCGCCCGCAAGGCCCGTCCGACCATGTGCCGACCGACCCGGTGGCGATCGCCGTGGCGCTGGCGGACAAGCTCGACACGCTGGTCGGCTTCTGGGCCATCGACGAGAAACCGACGGGCTCGAAGGATCCCTACGCGCTGCGCCGCGCGGCGCTGGGCGTGATCAGGATCGTGGTCGAGAACGGGGTGAGGGTTGGGCTGCTGGAGCGCTTCCACGGCCCATTCGCCAACGACCTGGCGGATGAAGTAGGGGCCGACCTCCTCTCCTTCTTCCACGACCGCCTGAAAGTCTATTTGCGCGACAAGGGCGCGCGGCACGATCTGATCGACGCGGTGCTGGCGAGCGGGACCGACCCCTCATCCGGCCCTTCGGGCCACCTTCTCCCACAAGGGGAGAAGGAAGGGCGCGGCCGCGCGGCCGGCACCCCCTCTCCCCTTGTGGGAGAGGGTGGACCGGCGCGCAGCGCCGGGACGGGTGAGGGGTACGCCTCCAACGACGACCTTCTGCTGGTCGTCTCCCGCGTCGCAGCCCTCGGCATCTTCCTCGACAGCGAGGACGGCAAGAACCTGCTGGCCGGCACCAAGCGCGCCGCCAACATCCTCGCGGCGGAGGAGAGGAAGGGCACGGCGGTGGCCGCGACCGTCGATCCGGCGCTGTTCGTCGACCCCGCCGAGCAGGCGCTGTTCACGGCGATCAACCATGCCGAAACGCAGGCCGCGCAGGCCATCGCGCTTCAGGATTTCGCCGCCGCCATGCAGGCGCTGAGCACGCTGCGCGCGCCCGTGGACGCCTTCTTCGAGGCGGTGCTGGTCAATGCCGACGACCCGGCGGTGCGGGCCAACCGGCTGGCGCTGCTCGCCCGCATCCGGGCCGCGACCGGGCAGGTCGCGGATTTTTCCAAGATCGGCGGGTAGTCGTCCCTCCCCTTGAGGGGGAGGGATCGCCTCAATAGCCGATGATCACGACCTTCACGCTGTTCCGGTAGACGGTGACCTTCACCACCGGCTCGCCGCCCATGATCTCGCGGCGCACGGCCTGCGTCATGGCGCCGGACTTCTTCAGCAGGGTCTCGAAGCGGGCGCGGGCGTTGGCGGTGCCGAACCACGGATCGTCGTCGTCCTCCGCGTCGCCGCGGCCGAAGCGGTGCCAGTTGGCGCGGTCCTGCCGCACCACCTGCGCGGCCGAGTCGAGCCGGTAGCCGTCGCTGGCATGGTGATCGTTGTCGGAAAGCCGGGCGATGTAGGAGCCCAGCAATGTGTCGGCCGAAGCCGGCAGGGCGCTGGCGAGCAGGGCGAGCGCCGTGCCGCAGATGAGCGATTTCGTCATGGGTTGCCTCGCGAGAATGGCGGCACGTCCGCCGGGGGTTTTGACCCTGCGGCAGTGCTTGCTCCAACAAGCGGCGAATCTGTGTCAGGTCGATGTCGCCGACGCAAGACGGCGGAAACCGGCAGCCGCTATTTCGGCGCCCGCGTCGGCGCCGCCGGAGCCTGCGGCGGGGGCGGAGGCGGGGCGCGCGGCGCCTCCGGCTGCGGC
>CAZVTK010000259.1:0-4396 GCA_964629765.1 uncultured Mesorhizobium sp. | reverse complement strand
CCTTGAGATCCGGGTCGAGCTCGGTGGCGCGGCGCGCCAGCTCGATCCCGTCCATCTCGGGCATCACGATGTCGGTGAGCAGCAGCGAGAAGGGTTCCTCGCGCAGCCGCTCATAGGCGCTGGCGCCGTTGTCGAAGTCGCTGACGTCGTAGCCGGCGCGTTCGAGCGCCTTCACGAGAAAGCGGCGCATGTCGTTGTCGTCTTCGGCAAGAAGGATGCGAGTCATCGATATTCCGCACGCGATTCGCGCCCGCCGGGCTGCGGGCTGCCCCATGCTATATGAGCGCTTGCGGGTAAACATCAAGTGAACGGGCCCGCCCGCCCCGGCGCGGTCATGCCCACCGCTATGCCATTGAACGGTATCGGCAACAGCTTCCGCGGCGAGGCTGGACTCGCCCCGCGAGTGATGGCACGGTCGCCCAAGGGCAGGCCAGAGACGGGGACCGAAGCGCCGAATGTCCGCCGCGGGCGACTTTGCAGAGATTCCGGCATTTCATGTGCTGGCGGACGACGCCCAGCGCGTGCCCTTCGTGTTCAATTCGCCGCATAGCGGCCGCCATTACCCCGACCGCTTCCTCGCCATGAGCCGCCTCGACGCGGCGACGATCCGGCGCTCGGAGGACTGTTTCGTCGAGGAGCTGTTCGCCGGCGCGCTGGCGCTCGGCGCGCCGATGCTGGTCGCCAACTTCCCGCGCGCCTATCTCGACGTGAACCGCGAGCCGTGGGAGCTCGATCCGCGCATGTTCGCCGATCCGGTGCCCGCCTTCGCCAACATCCGCTCGCCGCGCGTGGCGGGCGGGCTGGGCACGGTGCCGCGCCTCGTGGGGGAGGGGCTCGACATCTACGGCGCCCGGTTGCCGCTCGCCGAGGCGGTGGAGCGCGTGGAGGCCGTGTACAAGCCCTATCACGACAGGCTGCGCCACCTTCTGTCGCGCACCCATGCGCGCTTCGGCCGCGCGGTGCTGATCGACTGCCATTCGATGCCGGCCAGCATCCGCGTCGGCGAGGGCGGGGCGCGGCCCGACTTCATCGTCGGCGACCGGTTCGGCGTCTCCTGCGCGGCCGCGCTCACCGAGCAGGCGATCGCGCTGCTGGTCGGCATGGGCTACACGGTCGCCCACAACAAGCCCTATGCCGGCGGCTTCATCACCGAGCATTACGGGCGCCCGGCGCGCGGCCTGCACGCGCTACAGATCGAGGTGAACCGCGGGCTCTACATGAACGAGCGGACCTATGAACGCACCGCCGGCTTTGCTGCGCTTGCGAAGGATCTGGCGGTTTTCGCGGCCGGCATGACCGAGGCCGAAGCCGACGCGTTTTCGCCCGCCGCGCTCGCCGCCGAGTGATCTCTTACGCTATCGCCTTGATACGGCATAAAAAAAAGACCGCATCGTTGGCACGACGCGGTCCAAGTCTAGGGAGGAAACGCCCAAGAAGGGCTAGACAGCAAGCTGTCTGATGTCGATCGTATGTTGCGTTGCACAAATGTCAAGCGGCATATCGAACAGTTCAGCACATCGAGCAGACGCGGCGCCGCGGCGTTGCGCGAATGCCGCAGCGGGGGCGGCCGAACATGCAAGGGCCCAACATGCAGGGAATGCGCGAATTCCTCAACGAACTGGCCGAAACGGCGGCGGTCGAGACGCTGCCGCGCTTCCGGCAGGCGCACGAGATCGCCAACAAGCTGGAAGCCGGCTTCGACCCGGTGACGGAGGCGGACAAGGCGGCGGAGCGCGCCATCCGCAGGATGATCGAGGAGCGCTATCCCGGCCACGCCGTCGTCGGCGAGGAGTTCGGGCGCACCGGGGGCGATTCGCCCTATGAATGGGTGATCGACCCCATCGACGGCACCCGCGCCTTCATCTCCGGCCTGCCGCTGTGGGGCACGCTGGTCGGGCTCAAGCAGGACGGAAGGGCGATCGCGGGGCTGATGTCGCAGCCCTTCACCGGCGAGACCTTCATCGCCGACGGCGGCGGCTCCTGGTATGGCGGGCCGGGCGGGCCGCGCCGGCTGGCGACGCGCGCCACCACGCGGCTTGCCGATGCGACCATGTGCACGACGACGCCGGCGCTTTTTTCCGGCGAGCGGCGCGCCGCCTATGACAGGATCGAGGGCATGGTGCGGCTCGCGCGCTACGGCACCGACTGCTACGCCTATTGCATGCTGGCGGCCGGCCATATCGACCTCGTCGTCGAGATCGGCCTGCAACCCTACGACATCGTGGCGCTGGTGCCGATCATCGAGCAGGCGGGCGGGGTCATCACCACGGTCGACGGCGGCCGGCCGGAGAAGGCCGGCTACATCGTCGCGGCCGCCAATGCCGAGCTGCACGCGGCGGCGCTGGAGGTGCTGGCGGGCGGGTAGCCGCGCCCCGCGCCCGTCAGAGGTCGCCCGAGCCCGGGACGAAGGCGTCGAAGGCGGCGAGCACCTGCTCGCGGTAGAGATCGCTTTCCTGAAGCAGCTCGTGGCGGGCGCCGTCGATGGTGATCAGCGAGCCGGCGCGCAGCCGCACCGCCAGATGCTCGATGGCCGGTGTCGACACCACCTCGTCGGCTCCCGCCGCGACGATCAGCGCCGGAACGTTGATGCGCGACAGGAAGTCCGGGTCGTCGAGCGTGTCGATGGCGCGGCAGGTGGCGTTGACCCAGGCGGCGGTGGGGCCGGCGAGCGCGAGCTCGGGATGCAGGCGGCGCAAGGTTATGTTGCGCTCGTAGCGCGTGTGGTCGGTGGTCAGCTTGTTCACCGCGAAGGGCGTGACGGCGCGGCGGTCGCGCGTGCGCGACATGTAAATGCGGCCGAGGCCGACGGCGCGCATGAGGCCGGTGACGCGGCGCAGCGTCGCCGCCGACACGGGCAGGCCGTAATAGCCGAGCAGCGGCGCGAGCACGACCATGCGCCGGATGCGGTTCACCATGCCGGGGGCGGCGAGCAGGGCGATCAGCCCGCCGACCGAATGGCCGAGCATGAAGAAGGGGCCGCGGCAGTCGGGCAGGGCCACCTGCTCGAACAGTTCCTCCAGGTCGCCGACATAGTCGCGGAAATCGCCGACATAGCCTCGGGCCGGGTCGGATATGAGCCGGTCGGAGAGGCCCTGCCCGCGCAGGTCGAAGATCAGCGTGCCCAGCCCGCGCGCCGAGAGGTCGCGGATCGTCTCGTAATATTTCTCGATATATTCGTTGCGGCCGGTGACGATGATGACCGTGCCCTTGAGCGGCCGGCCCGTGGCGGAAAAGCGCGCATAGCGGATCGACACGCCGTCGCGCATGACCAGACGGTCGGCGAACGCGTTGTCCGGTATCGGATTGCCCTCGATCTCGATCAGCTCTGCCGTCATTGTCCGCCCGGACGGCGCCTGCCGCCGCTCCCCGACGCCTGAATAGAGGACCGGCCGCCAAACGCAAAGCGGCAGGGCGTCAACGAAGGAGGGATTCGTGCCCCCGAAAAGGCGGAAGGCCGGACCGCGCTCTGGCGTGTCCGGCCTTCCTTTTCGGTCCCGGGGGAAGGGACGTTGCACCCGGTTCCGAGTTCCGTACAGTCGCGTCCTTGCTGTTTCCGCGCTGTTGATGGGGAAACTAGCGGAGCTGCCCTGAACGCAACCCGAAGCCCGGGTTCATATTGGGTTCATCGAATTTGCCCCGTTCAGCCCGGGTCTTGCCGGGGGTCTTGAAAGCCAAAATCGCCGTACCCAAATCAACCGTGCGGTCGCCGGAAGGGGCCGCAGACCGGGCGGAAGGCCATGAGGCTTTCGCCGCCGGTTCACGCAAAACCTGTTGCTCTGAAGGAGAACACACCATGCGTTCCGTTGATTTTGCACCGCTCTATCGTTCCACCGTCGGCTTCGACCGCCTGTTCGGCATGCTGGACTCCATCGGCCAGGTCGAGAACGGCAATACCTACCCGCCCTACAATATCGAGCGCACCGGCCAGGATGCCTACCGCATCTCCATGGCGGTGGCCGGCTTCGGCGAGACCGAAATCTCCATCGAGGCCCACCGCAACGTGCTGACCGTGAAGGGCGAGAAGTCCGAGGAGACCGCCGAGGGCACCGAGCTGCTCTATCGCGGCATCGCGTCGCGCACCTTCGAGCGTCGCTTCCAGCTCGCCGACTTCGTCGAGGTGACGGGCGCCGAGCTCAGGAACGGGCTGCTGCACATCGAGCTCAAGCGCAACATCCCCGAGGAGATGAAGCCGCGCAAGATCGCCATCGCCGCCGCCAACAAGGCCGGCAAGCAGATCGAGGCGAAAGCGGCCTGACCGCCCTTCGAGACCATCATGCGAACGGCGCCCCTCGGGGCGCCGTTCCTGTTTTCAGCGTTCGGGTTTCACGCGGCTGGCGCCCGGCCTAGAGCAACGTGCGTTCTGATTGAATCGAAAGGGATTCCAGAGACTGTGCTT
>CAZVTK010000258.1:0-4449 GCA_964629765.1 uncultured Mesorhizobium sp. | reverse complement strand
GACGTCGGCGGCGGCGCCGGCAAGGAGAAGGTGGCGGCGGCGTTCAAGATCATCACCGCCGACCCGCGCGTGAAGGGCATCCTCGTCAACATCTTCGGCGGCATCATGAAATGCGACGTCATCGCCGAGGGCGTGGTCGCGGCGGTCAAGGAAGTCGGGCTGAAGGTGCCGCTGGTCGTGCGGCTCGAAGGCACCAATGTCGAGCTCGGCAAGAAGATCCTGCGCGATAGCGGCCTGGCGGTCGTCCCAGCGGACGACCTCGACGATGCCGCGCAGAAGATCGTCAAGGCGGTGGAAGGCAAGTGAGTTGAAGGATTGCACATAATCGCACATATTGAGGCTGTGCGATTATGTGGAGATCGGCGATGAAGAACGTGACGCTGGCCATGGACGAGGAACTGCTCAGCCGGGCGCGAAGCCTGGCCGAGCGTCGCCACACCACGCTCAACGCGATGGTGCGCGGGCTGCTGGCGGCCGAGGTCGAGCAGGACGACCGGATCGCCTGGGCGCGCGAAGGCATGCGCAAGCTGATCGAGGAAAAGCAGCTGAAGGATGACGGCAAGGCGCAGCCGTTCACCTGGAACCGCGACGAAATCTATGCCGAACGAGAAGATCGAATGCTTTCTCGACTCGAACGTCCTCCTCTACGCGGCTTCGGAGAGGAGTCGTGATCCCCGGCGTTTCGATATCGCGATCGAGCTTGTGCTCGGGAAGCTTTTCGGCGTCTCGGGCCAGAGCCTTGCCGAATTCGCCAACGTTGCGCGGAAGAAGAAGCTGCTTGACGATCACGAGATGGACCGCTGGCTCGTCTTCCTCGGCACGCTTCCGTTCATCCCCGTCGACCAGAGTTATGTCGCTGCCGGACTCGCGCTCGCGCGCCGCTACCAGCTCAAATATTACGACGCGGCTCTTCTCGCGGCCGCCGAGCGCCTCGGCGCGCCGGTCTTCTACAGCGAGGATCTCGCCCACAACCAACTTTACGGCTCGGTCCGGGTCGTCAATCCGTTCATCTGAATTCTGATTTCCGGGGACGCATCGCTCATATGTCCATTCTCGTCGACAGGAATACCAAGGTTCTCGTGCAGGGCCTGACCGGCAAGACCGGCACCTTCCACACCGAGCAGGCGCTCGCCTATTACGGCACCAAGATGGTCGGCGGCATCCACCCGGCCAAGGGCGGCGAGACGTGGAAGGGCGCCAAGGGCGAGACCCTGCCCATCTTCGCGTCCGTCGCCGAGGGCAGGGAGAAGACCGGGGCCGACGCCTCCGTCGTCTACGTGCCGCCGGCAGGCGCCGCCGCCGCCATCATCGAGGCGATCGACGCCGAGATCCCGTTCATCGTCTGCATCACCGAGGGCATCCCGGTGGCGGACATGGTGAAGGTCAAGGCGCGGCTGGAAAAGTCGAAGTCGCGGCTGCTCGGCCCCAACTGCCCCGGCATACTGACGCCGGAGGAATGCAAGATCGGCATCATGCCGGGCAACATCTTCCGCAAGGGCTCGGTCGGCGTTGTCTCCCGCTCGGGAACGCTTACCTATGAAGCGGTGTTCCAGACCACGAACGAGGGCCTCGGCCAGACGACGGCGGTCGGCATCGGCGGCGACCCGGTGAAGGGTACGGAGTTCATCGACGTGCTGGAGATGTTCCTCGCCGACGAGACCACGCGGTCGATCATCATGATCGGCGAAATCGGCGGCTCGGCGGAAGAGGACGCGGCGCAGTTCCTGCGCGACGAGGCCAAACGCGGCAGGAAGAAGCCGATGGCGGGCTTCATCGCCGGCCGCACGGCCCCGGCGGGCCGTACCATGGGCCACGCCGGTGCGGTGATCTCCGGCGGCAAGGGCGGCGCGGAGGACAAGATCGCGGCGATGGAGGCGGCGGGCATCCGCGTCTCGCCGTCGCCGGCGCGGCTGGGCAAGACGCTCGTCGAGGCGTTGAAAGGGTGAGCGAATAGCGAGATAGCGAGATAGCGAATGGGGCGACGGTTCCTGATTGCTATTTGCTACTCGCTATTTCGCTATTTGCTGTTGAACGAGGAGCCGGCGCGCGGCGCGCCGGAATGACATGGCACGACAGGACCAGGCCAACGACCAGTTCTCGCTGACGTCGTTTCTCTATGGCGGCAATGCCGACTATATTGAGGAGCTCTACGCGGCCTGGCAGGACAACCCCGCCTCCGTGGACGAGGGCTGGCGCGACTTCTTCGCGGCGCTCAACGACGCGCCGGCCGATGTGAGGAAGAATGCGCAGGGCGCCTCGTGGCAGGCGAAGGCGTGGCCGCCCAAGGCCAATGGCGAGCTCGTCTCGGCGCTCGACGGCGACTGGGGGCCGGCGCAGATCGGCAAGTTCGAGAAGCAGATCGACACCAAGCTCAAGGGCAAGGCCGCCGCGGCGGGCGCCACGGTGTCCGACGCCGAGATGCGCCGCGCCGCGCAGGATTCGGTGCGCGCGATCATGATGATCCGCGCATACCGCATGCGCGGGCACCTGCACGCCAATCTCGACCCGCTCGGCATCGAGGGGGTGAAGGAGGACTACAACGAGCTGTCGCCGGAGAATTACGGCTTCGGCGAGGCCGACCTCGACCGGCCGATCTTCATCGACCATGTGCTCGGGCTCGAATTCGCCACCGTGCGCCAGATGCTCGACATCCTGAAGCGCACCTACTGCTCGACGCTGGGCGTCGAGTTCATGCACATCTCCGATCCCGAGGAGAAGGCGTGGATCCAGGAGCGCATCGAGGGGCCGGACAAGGGCATCGACTTCACCGCCAACGGCAAGAAGGCGATCCTGTCCAAGCTCATCGAGGCCGAGGGCTTCGAGCAGTTCATCGACCTGAAATACAAGGGCACCAAGCGCTTCGGCCTCGACGGCGGCGAGGCGCTGATCCCGGGGCTGGAGCAGATCATCAAGCGCGGCGGCCAGCTCGGCATGAAGGAGATCGTGCTGGGCATGGCCCATCGCGGCCGCCTCAACGTGCTGACCAACGTGATGGGCAAGCCGCACCGGGCGGTGTTCCACGAGTTCAAGGGCGGCTCCTACGCGCCCGACGACGTGGAGGGCTCCGGCGACGTGAAGTACCATCTCGGCGCCTCGTCCGACCGCGAGTTCGACCAGAACAAGGTGCACCTGTCGCTGACGGCGAACCCGTCGCATCTGGAGATCGTCAACCCCGTCGTGATGGGCAAGGCGCGCGCCAAGCAGGACCAGATCTACAACCGCAAGCGCGAGGAGATCGTGCCGCTGGAGGAGCGCGCCAAGGTGCTGCCGCTGCTGCTGCACGGCGACGCGGCCTTCGCCGGGCAGGGTGTGGTGGCGGAGTGCCTCGGCCTGTCGGGCCTGCGCGGCCATCGCGTCGCCGGCACGCTGCATTTCATCATCAACAACCAGATCGGCTTCACGACGAATCCGCGCTTCTCGCGCTCGTCGCCCTATCCGTCCGACATCGCCAAGATGGTCGAGGCGCCGATCTTCCACGTCAACGGCGACGACCCCGAGGCGGTGGTCTACGCCGCCAAGGTGGCGACCGAATACCGGATGAAGTTCCACAAGCCGGTCGTCATCGACATGTTCTGCTACCGCCGCTTCGGCCACAACGAGGGCGACGAGCCGGCGTTCACCCAGCCGATCATGTACAAGAATATCCGCGCCCACGAGACGACGGTGACGCTGTACGGCAAGCGGCTGATCGCCGAGGGGCTGGTGACGCAGGAAGACATCGACACGATGCGCGCCGACTGGAAGGCGCATCTGGAGATCGAGTACGAGACCGGCCAGGCCTACAAGCCGAACAAGGCCGACTGGCTGGACGGCGCGTGGTCGGGCCTGCGCACCGCCGACAACCAGGACGAGCAGCGGCGCGGCAAGACCGCCGTGCCGGTGAAGGCGCTGAAGGAGATTGGCAAGAGGCTGTCGGAGGTGCCGGCCGGTTTCGAGGTCCACAGGACCATCGGCCGCTTCATGGAAAACCGCCGCAAGATGATCGACAGCGGCGAGGGCATCGACTGGGCGATGGGCGAGGCGCTGGCCTTCGGCTCGATCCTGATGGAGGGCAACCCGATCCGCCTGTCCGGGCAGGATTCGGAGCGCGGCACCTTCTCGCAGCGCCATTCGGTGCTCTACGACCAGCGCGACGAGGCCCGCTACATCCCGCTCAACAACCTCGGCCCGCAGCAGGCGCTCTACGAGGTCATCAACTCGATGCTCTCGGAGGAAGCCGTGCTCGGCTTCGAATACGGCTATTCGCTGTCGGAGCCCAACACGCTGGTCCTCTGGGAAGCGCAGTTCGGCGATTTCGCCAACGGCGCGCAGGTGGTGTTCGACCAGTTCATCTCGTCGGGCGAGCGCAAGTGGCTGCGCATGTCGGGCCTCGTCTGCCTTTTGCCGCACGGCTATGAAGGGCAGGGGCCGGAGCACTCGTCGGCGCGGCTGGAGCGTTTCCTCCAGCTC
>CAZVTK010000257.1:0-4531 GCA_964629765.1 uncultured Mesorhizobium sp. | reverse complement strand
TCTCCCCCTCACGGGGGGAGATTGGCTGTCGTCTCCGTTTTCGCCAATCGTCGAAGATTGGCGAAATCAACTCAGCAATCCAAAATACCCCCATGAGGGGGAGAAGTCCGGCAGGACAGAGGGGGGCGCGAAGGGGCAACACCATATCCGTCACGCCTCCTCGAACCGCCTGACGGTGATCGGCTTCTTCGTTCCCGTCGTTTCCAGGAAGAACCGCTTGAGCAGGTTCTTCGCCGTCAGCATGCGGTACTCGGCCGAGGCGCGCATGTCGGACAGCGGCGTGAAATCGGCTTCGTAGGCCGGCAGCGCGGCCTCGACCGTCTCCATGGTCCACGGCTTGCCGACGAGAGCGGCCTCCACCGCGCTCGCCCGCTTGGGCGTCGCGGCCATGCCGCCATAGGCGATGCGGGCGGAGCGCACCGTGCCCGCCTTCACCTCGACATGGAACGCGCCCAGCGCGGCGGTGATGTCCTCCTCGCGGCGCTTGCTGATCTTGTGCACGCCGAAGAACGCGCCCTTGACCGGCACCGGCACCGACACGCTCTCGACGAACTCGCCCGGCTGCCGGTCCTGCTTGCCGTAGGCGATGAAGAAGTCTTCCAGCGGGATGGTGCGCCGCACGGCGCCCTTGCGCAGCGTCAGCGACGCGCCGAGCGCGATCAGCGGCGGCGGCGTGTCGCCGATGGGCGAACCGTTGGCGATGTTGCCGCCGATCGTGCCCATGTTGCGCACCTGCTCGCCGCCGATGCGGTCGATCAGGCGGCCGAGCGCGGGGATGTGTTTTGCCAGCGTGGCGAAGGCGTCGCTGTAGCTGACGCCGGCCCCGATGGCGATAGCGCCGCCCTTGACCGATATCGTCTTCAGCTCCTCCAGTCCGCCGATGAACACCACCGGCGCGATGTCGCGCATCTGCTTCGTCACCCACAGGCCGACATCGGTGGAGCCGGCGACGACGGTCGCCTTCGGCTCGGCCTCCAGCGCAGCGGCGAAATCGTCGACCGAAGCGGGCACCATGAGCCGCCGCCGCCCCGCGCCGACCTCGACGCGCGCGCCGTCGGCGAGCGCCTTCAGCCGCGCCGTCACCGCCTTGCGCTCGGCGGCGAGGAAATCGGCTTCCGGCGAGCCGTAGGACGAGACGGCGCGCGCCGCCTTGACGATCGGCTCGTAGCCCGTGCAGCGGCACAGATTGCCTTGCAGCGCCTTCTCGATCTGCGGCACCGACGGGTCGGGCTCGCGCATCCACAAGGCGTAGAGCGACATGACGAAGCCCGGCGTGCAGAAGCCGCATTGCGAGCCGTGCCAGTCGACCATCGCCTGCTGAACGGGGTGCAGCCCGCCTTCCTTGCCGCGCAGATGTTCGATGGTGACGACATGCGTGCCGTCGAGCGAGCCCATGAAGCGGATGCAGGCGTTCACTGCCTCGTAAACGAGCTTGCCCTTCGCCAGCCGGCCGACCAGCACGGTGCAGGCGCCGCAATCGCCCTCGGCGCAGCCCTCCTTGGTGCCGACCAGCCGGCGGGAGAGGCGCAGCCAGTCGAGCAGCGTCTCGTCGGGCTTCACGTCGGCGAGCGAGATATCCTCGCCGTTGAGCAGGAAACGCAGATGGGAGCGGATGCCGGCCACGGTCAGCTCCCCCTGTAGGTCGAATAGCCGTAGGGCGAGATCAGCAGCGGCACGTGGTAATGCTTCTCCTCGGCCATGCCGAAGCGGATCGGCACCTGGTCGAGGAACAGCGGGTCGGGCAGCGCGGCGCCGCCGGCGCGCAGATAGTCGCCGGCGAAGAACACCAGCTCGTACTGGCCCGTCCTGAACTCATCGCCCGCCAGCAGCGGCTCGTCGCA
The DNA here is from genome assembly GCA_964629765.1 of uncultured Mesorhizobium sp. Taxonomy (GTDB): domain Bacteria; phylum Pseudomonadota; class Alphaproteobacteria; order Rhizobiales; family Rhizobiaceae; genus RCIO01. The sequence goes on along the minus strand of CAZVTK010000257.1, from coordinate 2,690 downwards.
GCGGCCGTCGGCATTGGTGACCACGGTCTTGAGCTTCTTGTGGGAATTGCCGCTCACCCGGTAGAGCGCGACGGTCAGCCCCGCCGCCGGCCGGCCGGTGGCGGTGTCCAGCACATGGGTGGTCAGTCTTCCGCCTTGTCCGCCTGCCCCGTGTTGACCTGCCATGCCCTGCTTGCTCCGCGCTTGCTCAATGGCGATATTCCGTCAATCGGCATGATTGCATAAGGTGTCGCGCACCAGAAGCGAACAGAAAGACTTTCAATTTTTGCCGTGGGAATGGCCGCTTTTTTCTCTGTCATAGCTAGGGAAAGTGAAGCAGGGTTGCCAGAACGGGGCCGGGAAACGACATGAGCGACAGACCGCCGCGCTATCCGCGCGACATGCGCGGCTACGGCGCCAACCCGCCGGACGCCGCATGGCCCGGCGGGGCACGGGTCGCCGTGCAGTTCGTCGTCAATTACGAGGAGGGCGGCGAGAACAACGTGCTCCACGGCGACGCGGCGTCCGAGGCGTTCCTGTCGGAGATCGTCGGCGCCGCGCCATGGCCCGGCAAGCGCCACTGGAACATGGAATCGATCTACGAATATGGCGCGCGCGCCGGCTTCTGGCGGCTTCACCGCCTGTTCACGGCGGCCGGCATCAGGCCGACGGTCTATGGCGTCGCCTCCGCGCTCGCCCGCTCGCCCGACCAGGTCGAGGCGATGAAGGCCGCAGGCTGGGAGATGGCGAGCCACGGCCTGCGCTGGATCGACTATCGCGACCATGACGAGGACGCCGAGCGCGCCGACCTGGTCGAGGCCATCCGCCTGCACGCCGAGGTCGTGGGCGAGCCGCCGAAGGGCATGTATCTCGGCCGGACCTCCGTCTGGTCCGTGCGCCTGTGCGCCGCGCAAGGCTGTTTCGACTGGATATCCGATACCTATGACGACGACCTGCCCTACTGGCTCGACCATGACGGGCACGGCAACGCCATCCCGCCGCAACTCGTCATCCCCTACACGCTCGACGCCAACGACATGCGTTTCGCCACGGCGCAGGGCTTCAATTCGGGCGACCAGTATTTCGCCTATCTGAAGGACGCCTTCGACACCCTCTACGCGGAAGGGCAGGCGGGCCGCCCGAAGATGATGAGCATCGGCCTGCACTGCCGCCTGATCGGCCGGCCGGGCCGGGCCGCCGCGCTGCAACGCTTCATCGACTACGTGCAATCGCACGACAGGGTGTGGACGCCGACCCGCGGCGAGATCGCGGCGCACTGGAAGGCGGCGCATCCCTACCGGCTGCCGGCGCTGCGTCCCTCGCGCATGGACCGCGAGACCTTCGTCGCCCGCTTCGGCGGCATCTTCGAGCATTCGCCATGGATCGCCGAGCACGCCTTCGATCTGGAGCTCGGCCCGGCCCATGACAGCGCCGGCGGCCTGCACAACGCGCTCGCCCGCATCTTCCGCTCTGCTTCGGAAGATGAGCGGCTGGGTGTGCTCACCGCGCATCCCGACCTGGCCGGCAAGCTCGCGCGGGCGAAGCGCCTGACGGCCGAATCGACCGCCGAGCAGGCGTCCGCCGGCCTCGACGCGCTGACCGACGCGGAGCGCGCGACGTTCGAGGCGCTCAACGCCGACTATGTCGGCAAGTTCGGTTTCCCCTTCATCATCGCGGTCAAGGACAACACCAAGGCAAGCATCCTCGCCGCGTTCCGCATCCGCATCGGCAACGACCGCGAGACGGAGTTCGCCGCCGCATGCCGCCAGGTGGAACGCATCGCGCAGTTCAGGCTCAAAGACATTCTGCCCGAATAGGATCATTATGGCCGGATCGACCTACACGGCGCCGCATGGCGGCCACCCCCCGCAGACCGACCTGCTGAGCGGCCGCGCGGTCTTCACCGAAGCCTATGCCTTCATCCCGAAAGGCGTGATGCGCGACATCGTCACCAGCGCCCTGCCGCACTGGACCGGCACGCGGGCCTGGATCATCGCGCGGCCGCTCTCCGGCTTCGCCGAGACCTTCTCGCAATATGTGATGGAGGTGCTGCCCGGCGGCGGCTCGGACCGTCCCGAGCCCGACGCGGACGCCGAGGGCGTGCTCTTCGTCATGGAGGGCGAGGTCGTCGTCACCCTGGCCGGCGAGCAGCACCGCATGGTGCAAGGCGGCTGGGCCTTCCTGCCGCCCGGCAGCGGCTGGACGCTGCGCGCCGCCGGCCCCGAGCCGGCGCGCTTCCACTGGGTGAGGAAAATCTACGAGAAGGTCGACGGCATCGACGTGCCGGAACCGCTGTTCCGCAACGAGCGGGACGTGGCGCCGGCGGGCATGCCCGGCACGGACGGCAGATGGGCGACCACGCGCATGATCGACCCCGACGATTTGCGCCACGACATGCATGTCAACATCGTCACGCTGGAGCCCGGCGCGGTGATCCCGTTCATGGAGACCCATGTCATGGAGCACGGGCTCTACGTGCTGGAAGGCAAGGCGGTCTACCGGCTCAACCGGGACTGGGTGGAGGTGGAGGCCGGCGACTTCATGTGGCTGCGCGCCTTCTGCCCGCAAGCCTGCTATGCCGGCGGCCCCGGAAAATTCCGCTACCTGCTCTACAAGGACGTGAACCGGCATGTGAATCTGAGAAGGTTCGGGCGGTGAGGGTTTCGCCCTGCGTCACCCCCCTCTGGCCGGGCGGGCCACGCGCCCGCCCA
>CAZVTK010000256.1:0-4555 GCA_964629765.1 uncultured Mesorhizobium sp. | reverse complement strand
CGCTGGAATCGGGCGTGCCGGCTCAAGGCGATATCCGCCTGAACGGCCATGCGCTCCAGTGCCGCATTACGACCGAGGACCCCGATCAGAATTTTATCCCCGACTACGGCCGCATCACCGCCTATCGCGGTGCTACCGGCTTCGGCATCCGCCTCGACGGCGGCACCGCCTATTCGGGCGCGGTCATCACCCGCTATTACGACCCGCTGCTGGAGAAGGTGACGGCCTGGGCGCCGACGGCCGAGGAAGCCCGTCTGCGCATGGACCGCGCGCTGCGCGAGTTCCGCATCCGCGGCGTGGCGACGAACCTGACCTTCCTCGAAGCCATCATCAACCACGCCAAGTTCCGCGACAATTCCTACACGACGCGCTTCATCGACTCGACGCCGGAGCTGTTTTCCGCCGTCAAGCGGCAGGACCGCGCGACGAAGCTCCTGAATTACCTCGCCGACGTGTCGGTGAACGGCCATCCCGAAGCGCGCGGCCGGCCGAAACCGGATGCGGAGGCCGCCCCGCCGAAGGTGCCGTTCGTTCCCGGCGAGCCGGCCGAGGGGACAAAACAGCTTCTCGACAAGCTCGGGCCCGACATGTTCGCCATGTGGATGCGCGACGAGAGCCGCGTGCTGATGACGGACACGACCATGCGCGACGGCCACCAGTCGCTGCTCGCCACCCGCATGCGCACCTTTGACATCGCCGCCATCGCCGGCACCTATGCCAGGGCCTTGCCCGGCCTGCTGTCGCTCGAATGCTGGGGCGGCGCGACCTTCGACGTCGCCATGCGCTTCCTGACCGAGGACCCGTGGGAGCGGCTGGGACGTGTGCGCGCGGCCGCGCCCAACATCCTGTTGCAGATGCTGCTGCGCGGGGCCAACGGCGTCGGCTACACCAACTATCCCGACAACGTCGTGCGCCATTTCGTGAAGCAGGCGGCCGCCGGCGGCATCGACCTTTTTCGCGTTTTCGACTGCCTGAACTGGGTGGAGAACATGCGCGTCGCGATCGACGCGGTGCGCGCCGAGAACCGGCTCTGCGAGGCGGCGATCTGCTACACCGGCGACATCCTCGACCCCGACAGGGCGAAGTACAGCCTCAACTACTACACGTCGCTGGCGCGCGAGCTGGAGCTGGCCGGCGCCCACATCGTCGCGGTCAAGGACATGGCCGGCCTCTTGAAGCCGGCCGCGGCGCGCGTGCTGTTCAAGGCGCTGCGCGAGGCGACCGGCCTGCCGATCCATTTCCACACGCACGACACGAGCGGCATCGCGGCCGCGACCGTGCTGGCGGCGGTGGACGCCGGCGTCGACGCGGTGGACGCGGCCATGGACGCGCTGTCGGGCAACACGTCCCAGCCCTGCCTCGGCTCCATCGTCGAGGCGCTCAAAGGGCACGAGCGCGACACCGGGCTGGACACGCAGGCGATCCGCCGCATCTCCTTCTACTGGGAGGCGGTGCGCAACCAGTACGCCGCCTTCGAGAGCGACCTCAAGGGACCGGCCTCGGAGGTCTACCTGCACGAGATGCCGGGCGGCCAGTTCACCAACCTCAAGGAACAGGCGCGCTCGCTCGGGCTGGAGACGCGCTGGCACGAGGTGGCGCAGGCGTACCACGACGTGAACCTGATGTTCGGCGACATCGTCAAGGTCACGCCGTCCTCCAAGGTGGTCGGCGACATGGCGCTGATGATGGTCTCGCAGGACCTGACCGTCGCCGATGTCGAGAACCCGGCGAAGGACATCGCCTTCCCGGATTCGGTCGTCTCCATGCTGCGCGGCGACCTCGGCCAGCCGCCCTCTCTTCCGGGGGAAAAGGCAGGCTGGCCGGCTGCATTGCAGAAGAAGGCGCTCAAGGGCGCGGAGCCGATCTCCGTGCGCCCCGGCTCGCTGCTCGCCGCCGCCGATTTGCCGGCCAAGCGGACCGAGCTGGAGCAGAAGCTGGGCCGCAAGGTCGACGAGTTCGAGTTCGCCTCCTCGCTGATGTACCCCAAGGTGCATGCCGACTTCGCCGCGGCGGTCGCCGAATACGGCCCGGTCAGCGTGCTGCCGACGCCCGTTTATTTCTACGGCATGAAGGCCGAGGACGAGATCCTGCTCGACATCGAGCAGGGCAAGACGCTGGTCGTGCGCTGCCTCGCCATCGGCGACACCGACGAGAACGGCATGGTCACCGTCTTCTTCGAGCTCAACGGTCAGCCGCGCCGCGTGAAAGTTCCCGACCGGGCGCATGGTGCGGGCGCCGGCCGAACCCGCCGCAAGGCCGAGGCGGGCAACGAGGCGCATCTCGGCGCGCCCATGCCGGGCGTCGTCTCCTCCGTAGGCGTGCAGGCAGGCCAGACGGTCAAGTCGGGCGACGTACTCTTGTCGATCGAGGCCATGAAGATGGAGACGGTGCTCCACGCCGAGCACGACGGCGCCGTCGCCGAAATCCTCGTCAGGCCCGGCGACCAGATCGACGCCAAGGATCTGCTGGTCGTCTACGGGTAGGAGCCCTATATCCGGCCCATGGACCAGATCGACATAAGCTTCGAGGAAACCGGCGGCCGCGGCCGCTACAGCGTCGCCATGCCGGACGGCAGCGCCGCGCGGCTGACCTATTCACGGGTCGGCGCGGACCACATCGTCGCCGATTCGACCTTCGTGCCGGTGCCGTATCGCGGCCGGCAGATCGCCGAGCGCATGGCGGAGCGGCTGTTCGCCGATGCCCGCGCCGGCGGCTGGAAGATCACGCCGACATGCTGGTTCGTGGCCGACGAGTTCGTGCGGCTGAGCCCGCAATGGGACGATGTGAAGCGCTAGCGCCTACCACCGCGTCGCCTCCCCCGGCGCGGCCGGCTCGATGGCCAGCGCATGGACGCCGGCGGCGATCTCGTCCGCCAGCAGCGCGTTGACGAGGCGGTGGCGCTCGATCCGGCTCATACCGGCGAAACGCCCGGACACGACGCGCACGCGAAAATGCGTCTCGCCGGTGCCGTCATAGGTTCCATGGTGGTCGGAGCCGTGATGGTGGTGGCCGGCGTGGAGGTGGCTTTCGTTCAGCACGGCCAGACGCTGCGGCGACAGGGCAGCGGCGAGCTTCGCCTCGATGGCGCCTTGAATCGGACCCGGACCGGTGGACATCGGCGTCTCCACGACCATATAGGGGAAGCCGTCTTCCCCGATTCACGAAGCAGTCGCGCCGGTTAGGTCCATCCCCGGGCGAATGTCAATTCTTGTATCGAAGGGGGATGCGCCCATAATCGCCCCTGACCTAGAAACTGATTTGCCGCGCGAGCCGATGAAATCCTATCCGCGCTATTTCGAGAAGATCAGGATCCGCCCCGACCCGGAGGCGGAGCTGAAGTCGCGCGCGCCGCGCTGCCAGTGGGACGGCTGCGAGGAGGCGGGCACCCACCGCGCGCCAGTCGGGCGCATGAAGGAGGGCGAGTATTTCCGCTTCTGCTTCGACCACGTACGCGAATACAACAAGGGTTTCAATTACTTCTCCGGCCTGAAGGACAGCGACATCGCGCGCTTCCAGAAGGAGGCGCTGACCGGCCACCGGCCGACCTGGAAGATGGGGGCCAATGCCGGCGTGCGGCAAAGCCCCGACTTCAGCCAGGCGCGCTCGGGCAGCGCCCAGTCCTACAGCCGCATGCGCGACCCCTACGGCTTCTTCAACCAGCGGCGGGCGGAGGCCCCGCGCGAGCGCAAGCTGAAATCGCTGGAGGCCAAGGCGATGGAAACGCTGGGCCTCGGCGCGAAGGCGACTGGCGAAGAAATCAAGTCGCGCTATAAGGAGCTTGTGAAGCGCCACCATCCCGACGCGAATGGCGGCGACAGGAGTTCGGAAGAACGGTTCCGCGACGTGCTACAGGCCTACCGGGTGCTCAAGCAGGCCGGCCTCTGCTAGCGGTTCCGCCGCGAACATGCGTTCGCGCGCATTGCCCCGGCCGCACGGTCTGGTAGATACGCCTCCGAACATTGCTGGGTTGCGCGCGGGTCGTCCGGTCCCGCCGGTGGAGATGTGATGAACAAGGTCGACCGCGATCTGATGAACCTGCCCGATACCACCGTTTCGGTGCGGGAGAAATTCGGCTTCGATTCCGACATGGTGGTGCCGGCCTATTCGGTCGCCGACAGCCATGTGCCGGACACCGACCCCGACTATTTGTTCGACCGCCAGACGACGATGGCGATCCTGGCGGGCTTTGCCTACAACCGCCGCGTGATGGTGTCGGGCTATCACGGCACCGGCAAGTCGACCCATATCGAGCAGGTCGCGGCGCGGCTCAACTGGCCCTGCGTGCGCGTCAACCTCGACAGCCACGTCTCCCGCATCGACCTCGTCGGCAAGGACGCGATCGTGGTCAAGGACGGCATGCAGGTCACCGAGTTCCGCGACGGCATCCTGCCGTGGGCCTACCAGCACAATGTGGCGCTGGTGTTCGACGAATACGACGCCGGCCGCCCGGACGTGATGTTCGTCATCCAGCGCGTGCTGGAATCCTCGGGCCGGCTCACTCTGCTCGACCAGAGCCGCGTCATCCGTCCGCATCCGGCCTTCCGCCTGTTCGCCA
>CAZVTK010000255.1:0-4563 GCA_964629765.1 uncultured Mesorhizobium sp. | reverse complement strand
GCCTCAAGAAGGGCGTTCTGGAACAGCTCAACCTCGACCTGCCGATCGACGCCTGGGCGGCCGAGGAAGGCATCGACGAAAAGGATATCCTGGAGCGCCTGCACAAGGCGACCGACCAGGCGGCCGCCGACCGTGCGGAGCGTTTCGGCCCCGAGATCATGGCCTATGTCGAGCGCACCGTGCTGCTCCAGACGCTCGACCATCTGTGGCGCGAGCACATCGTCAACCTCGATCATCTGCGCTCCGTCGTGGGCTTCCGCGGCTATGCCCAGCGCGACCCGCTGAACGAGTACAAGGGCGAGTCCTTCGAGCTGTTCCAGACGATGCTCGGCAACCTGCGGCAGGCGGTGACGGCGCAACTGATGCGCGTCGAGCTGGTGCGGCAGGCCGCCGACGCCCCGCCGCCGCTGGTGCCGGAGGGCGAGGGCGTGCATATCGACGCCACCACCGGCGAGAACGATTTCGGGGAGGGCGACGGGGACACGGCGACGCTGACGCGCTACGAGGCCGTGGCCGCCGCGGACCGCGACCCGAACGTTCCCTCGACCTGGGGCAAGGTCGGCCGCAACGAACCCTGCCCCTGCGGCTCGGGCAAGAAATACAAGCACTGCCACGGCGCGTTCGCGTAGGACGCGCCGGACACGCGTCACCCGGTTCCGGATTCTCTGGTTTTCCCGTCTATGTCGGGCGCCAGAAGCGCGGCTGGCGCGGCATCCAGAGCCACTGCGAGCTTCTCGACGATGTCGAGGGTGGGATTGCGTTTTCCACCCTCGATCTCGCTGACATAGGCTCGCTTCACTCCGGCTTCGAAAGCGAGCCGCTCTTGCGTCCAGCCCTTCTGTCTGCGCACCGCACGAACATTCCCGCCGAAAATTCCCACGAGCTTCATAACCGCAAACTCTGTTGCGGGATGCGCCCTCTCTATCCCCAATAGGGGACATTTCACTTTACCTGTATCTTCCGGCGGGATACTGTCCCCGATAGGGGTCAGACTTCATGTTGTAAGGCGAGTGGGATGAAACGGCTGCCGGTGAGCTGCAAGCTTCGGAATGCCTCTTCGGGAGGAGCCATAATAGCGGTTTGCCTGGCAGCCGGTTGCGCATCCGCACCGGAACCAAGCGATTTCAAGACGGCAGGACAGTCAATTGCCGGCGGACAGGAACTGGTCGCCCATGATTCGATGACGAGCGCAGTTGCCTACCGGCTGAGCAGCGGCCCGACCGGGGACAATCCAGGTTTCTCGATCAAAGGCAATGAGGACGGCAGTATTGAAATCGGCTTTGGTGGAGAAAAATTAAAATTTACAGAGTCGGAGCTCCGTAGATCGAATGGGTTCTCCAAAACTACGCCGAGTACTAATGCGGGCAATGGCATTAAGATTGGCGGATCGACAATACAGTTATCTGAGATAATCGAGGGATATCCTAAATCCATATCCGATAAAGGTGAAAGATATTCGCAAGTATGGAAATATTTTATTCAAGTCGATGATTTTTCTACTTTTAGAAACCCTAACGGGATATCCCTTCCTCTAAACGACCCTCGCAACTATAACGGGTATGCTGTCGTCGGGAATGAAACCCCCGAAAATTCGATGCCATCAGACACAAGAGCGGCCTTTGTTGGACAGGCGGAGGTATTCCATCCCCACCAAGGAGGAGGGCTTAAGGAATGGGGCACGATGAGAGCCAGGAACGCGAATCCTGCCAGCGAGGCTCGATTGAACGTGGATTTCGCGAACAGGACAATTAGCGGCCAACTTACTGGCGCGTATCACGTCAGCGCCAACAGGACAGATACTTCATACGATATGGCACTTGGTGCCACCACTATCAACGGCAACGAATTCACCGGGGCGCTGGTCGGCGGCGGCGCTGAGAATGGTGCAATTTACACAGGCAAGTTTTTCGGTCCCAATGCCGACGAAGCGGCCGGTATAATTGAATATGTTGGAAGCAGAGGAGCCGGCGCCGGCGCGTTCCACACCACGAAGCAGTAGCTTGCTGCCGCAACGAGGGGTGTTCCTGCGGCTCGGGCAAGAAATACAAGCACTGCCACGGCGCGTTCGCCTGATCGGGACTGCTGCCCCGGCGCCGAGCGATCACGCGCGGTGCGGGTTTTCCCGCCGGGCCTCGCCGCTTTTACCCCTGCCGGCGGGCCATGAAGGCCAGCCGCTCGAACAGGTGCACGTCCTGCTCGTTCTTGAGCAGGGCGCCGTGCAGCTTGGGCAGCGCGTTCTTGGGGTCGGCGCGCAGGTCGGCGGGGTCGACGTCGTCGACGACCAGCAGGCGGATCCAGTCCAGCGCTTCCGACGTCGACGGCTTCTTCTTCAGCCCGGCCACCTCGCGCACCTCGTAGAACTGGGTCAGCGCGGCGCGCACCAGGTTCTGCTTGATACCGGGATAGTGGACCTCGACGATGCGCGACAGGGTCTCGGCGTCGGGGAAGCGGATGTAGTGGAAGAAGCAGCGGCGCAGGAAGGCGTCCGGCAGCTCCTTCTCGTTGTTGGACGTGATGATGACGATCGGCCGCTGGCGCGCCTGGACAGTCTCGCCGGTCTCGTAGACGAAGAACTCCATCTTATCGAGCTCCTGCAGCAGGTCGTTGGGGAACTCGATGTCGGCCTTGTCGATCTCGTCGATCAGCAGCACCACCTTGCGGTCGGCCGCGAACGCCTCCCACAGCTTGCCCCTGCGAATATAGTTCCTGATGTCGTTGAAGCGGTCGTCGCCGAGCTGACTGTCGCGCAGGCGGCTGACGGCGTCGTATTCGTAGAGGCCCTGCTGCGCCTTGGTGGTCGACTTGACGTGCCATTCGATGAGGTCGAGGCCGAGGGCCGCCGCCACCTGCCTGGCCAGCTCGGTCTTGCCGGTGCCCGGCTCGCCCTTGACCAGCAGCGGCCGCTCCAGCGCGATGGCCGCGTTGACGGCTACCATCAGATCCTTGTCGGCCACATAGGCGGCCGTGCCTTCAAAACGCATTCCGTTCATCCTCGAGCCCTTTTTGCGCGCGACCCTATGGAGGCGGCGCAGCATGCGCAAGCGCTGCCTGCCGGCGGCGTCGTGCGCGACGTTCAGATGATGCCGTGCTCGCGCAGGACCGCCTGCTCGTCGCCCGACACCCAGCCGAAGACCTTCGGCTCCCCTTCCAGTTGCTGGACGAGGTAGTGGACATCGAAATCGATGGCCACGTCCGGCCGCTCCCCGCGGGCATAGGTTGCCGTCCAGCCCACATGCGCGACGCAATGATGCTCGTCCATCGGCGAGACGCGGACAGTGCGCAGCCGCATCGCCTTCGTGCCGATGGCCCGGTAGCGCTCGTAACCTTGTGTCATGGCCTGCCTGAGCCGGTCGTCGTTCTTCCCCGTCATCACGCCCGCGGGCGTCGCGGCTATGAATTCGGAGGCATAGAGCGCGGCGACCTCGTCCATGTCGGCGTCGCCGGCGAGCGCCTTCGCGAAGAAGCGCTCGTATCGCTCGAAAAAGCGCCTGACTGCGTCTTCCGTCACTTTTGCCATCCTTCAGCCTATGGCCGGCGCGGCCGATCCGCACTATATTGGCGATTGGCGGTCTGCGCTTCCCGACAGGAGTAACTTATCCCCGGGGCCTTACTGATCCCTAGGGAGCTGTCCCTGGCCGGACCCGTGGGTTCGGACACACGGCGCCCACCTACTTTGTAGGCACCCGGGATCAACCTCTCCATCGGTCGTCGTGGATCGCCGCTTTTCGAGTGACCTTGGCCGCCTCTTCGGCCGTCACCCCAGCCCGCGCTTCTCCATCATCGCCTCGGGCGACGGCATCCTGCCGCGGAAGGCGGTGTACAGCGCCTCCGGATCGGCGGTGCCGCCGGCCGCGTAGATGTTGTCGCGCAGCCTCTTCGCCAGCTCCGGGTCGAAGGCGTCGCCCGTCTCCTCGAACGCCTTGAAGGCATCGGCGTCCAGCACCTCCGACCACATGTAGGAATAATAGCCGGCCGAGTAGCCGTCACCGGCGAAGACATGGCCGAAATGCGGGGTGCGGTGGCGCATGACGATCGCGTCCGGCATCTCCAGCGCGTTCAGCGTCTCGGCCTCGAAGGCCAGCGGGTCGGCCGGCGCGTCGGGCCGTGCGTGATAGGCCATGTCGACCAGCGCGGAGGCGGTGAACTCGACCGTGTTGAAGCCGGCGGCGAAGTTGCGCGCGGCCAGCATCTTGTCGAGCAGTGCCTTCGGCATCGGCGCTCCTGTCCTCGCATGCAGCGCGTGCTTTTCGAGCACTGCCGGCACGGTCAGCCAGTGCTCGTAGAGCTGCGAGGGCAGCTCGACGAAGTCGCGGCTGACGGAGGTGCCGGAGACGGAGGGCCATCTCGCCTCCGTCAGCATGCCGTGCAGCGCATGGCCGAATTCGTGGAACAGGGTGCGGGCGTCGTCCATGGACAGCAGCGCCGGCTCGCCCTTCGGCGGTTTTGCAAAATTCATCACGTTGTAGATCACCGGCTTCACCACGCCGCCGAGCCTGTGGCCCGATTCCAGCGCGCTCATCCATGCGCCCGAGCGCTTGGACGGCCGGTTGAAATAGTCGCCGA
>CAZVTK010000254.1:0-4573 GCA_964629765.1 uncultured Mesorhizobium sp. | reverse complement strand
GATGCCGCCGATGGCGGTGATGTAGTCGACCTCGGCCTGCGCGAAACCGTCGGTGCTCTTGTAGGCGGCGATGCCGTATTCGTTGAGGCCGCCGGGCTTGGGCCGCGCCTCGAAGACCTTGACCTCATGACCCTTCATGGCCAGCCGGTGCGCCGCGGCGAGGCCGGCAGGGCCCGCACCGACGACGGCGACGCGCTTGCCGGTCGGCTCGGCGCGGCGGTAGAACTGCTTGCCCGCCTCCATCGCCGCGTCGGTGGCGAAACGCTGGAGCCGGCCGATCTGCACCGGCTTGCCCTCGGCGGTTTCGCGCACGCAGGCTTCCTCGCACAGCGTCTCGGTGGGGCAGACGCGGGCGCACATGCCGCCGAGGATGTTCTGGTCGAAGATGGTTTTCGCGGCCCCGATCTCGTTACCGGTCTGGATCTGGCGGATGAACAGCGGGATGTCGATCGAGGTCGGGCACGCCTGCATGCAGGGTGCGTCGTAGCAGAAATAGCAGCGGTCGCTTTCGACCAGCGCCTCGTGACGGTCGAGCGGCGGATGGAGATCGGAGAAATTATCGGCGATCTCGGTCGGCGACAGCCGCCCGGCGGCTATCCCCTGCGTGAACTGGCTGGACGCCATGCCATGTTCCCCATTGTCGTTCGCTAAGGAAACGGTATCACGGCTGTAAATTTTATCAATCGGTCAAATTTTTGCCCAAGCCATTGATTTCGCTTGATAAAAATATGACAAAAGAAGTCATCTTTTGCCGCCGGCAAGCCGGTTCGCCGCGAATACGGGCGCGCTCCGACGCGACGAAACGCTGCCGCGGTTGAGCTGAAGCCGCGCACGCAACCAGCCTAGAGCGAGATGAGGTCAGGTTGACCCATTCTGCCGGAGCGGATTTGGGCCAGGGTCGAGGGCTTCGGCGAAGGTCGTGGTGGAGCCACGGCCGAGACGGAGCCCGAAGGATTTGGCCCAAATAGGCCCGGCCCTCCGGGTTTCCGAGCGGCGGGCGCCCACTTTGTCGGCTCGCTCGTCCGTAGCCCCGCTACGACCTTCGCGACCCTTCGCGTGGGTCGCCTCCCCGCTCGTGAAACAGAATGGATCAACCTGACCTCATCTCGCTCTAAAGCCTTCCTTTACGGCGCGGCCCTACGATCGCGCGCATGTGTGTATTGCGTATCGCGAGGCTGCTGGTCCTCTTGGCGCCGCTCGGCCTCGCGGCCTGCGCCACGCAGCCCTCGAACATCAACGATGTCTGCGCGGTCTTTTCCCAGAACGGCGGCTTCGTCGGCAACTGGCAGGCGGCCACGAAGAAAGCCTCGCGCAAATACGGCATTCCCGAGCCCGTGCTGTTGGCGACGATCCGCATGGAATCGAGCTTCGACGGACGCGCCCGCCCGCCGCGCAAGAAGGTCCTCGGCTTCATCCCGGGCAAGCGCGCATCGAGCGCCTATGGCTACTCGCAGGCGCTGGACGGCACCTGGGACCTCTACCGCAAGCGCACCGGCAATCTCGCCGCCCGCCGCACCAGCTTCGCCGACGCGGTCGATTTCGTCGGCTGGTATCACGACCAGTCGGCCCGCACGCTGGGCATCGGCCGCGGCGACACCTACCGGCTCTACCTCGCCTACTATTTCGGCCATGCTGGCTACAAGGCGGGCGCGTGGCGCGGCAACCCGGGCGTGGTCGGCCATGCCCGCAAGACGGACGACATGGCAAAAAAATACGCCGCGCAGATGCGCTCCTGCTGAACGTTGGCGCGACAAGGCGGCGCGCGCCGGTTTCGCGTCCGGGATATCTCGTTCGTCCGGTTTGCGACGGGCGTCGCACCAGCGGCGATCTCGTCTCCGGCTTGCCGTCGCGCCCCTTCGACCGCCCGCCGGCCGAACGGCGCTGACTATCCTCAACGCAGCAGCGACCTTAGACCTGTGAATCCTGGCTTTGCGGGCTGATCCCTATTCGGGCGGCGCCCGCCTCATCACGAGGGCACCGACGGCAATGGCTGCGGCCGGAGTCTGACGCTGGAATTGTGTACCATCGACATCGCCCCCCCGGCGACGAATCTGGCACTGCCGCGCTTCAATCCCGGCTCAACAAGTCGGCCACCAGCTTGATCTGAGGGGATGGCAGAGTCCGGTCAGACACGGTTCTCAGATTGACCACCTCAGCCAGCGCGCTGGCAACGAGGTAAGAAAAAACCTTTCCACCCTTAATACCTCCCGACATCAAGCGAAGTTCACGCAATATTGATTCGCAATACTCAAGAACCTCATCCTGCGATGAAGTGCGCCATTTACTGGATTCGGCACCTTTCTTCATTTTATCCACAGAGAACCGCCCCTAAAGATGCACCCAGGCGCGAGTATCACCCATCAAATTCGGGGCGTCAATTAGCAATCTGTAATTAATGTCGCAAACTGTGGAGCCGGCGTTCAACCTCGGCAGTGACCATGGCCGCGAACGCCGCGTCCTCGGCATGCGCTTCTATTTCTCGCGCTTTCTCAAGCGCTGCCTGACCGTACGCGTCCAGCAAAACCTCGGCAGCCCGGCCGACACTTTCGATATCGGTGTTGTTTTTCTGCCTCGACACAATTCGGCACCCCAGATCTGAACCAGAAAACTCCTTCGCCGGCGGCAAGATACAAGTCTTTGCGATGGATCAATCTATTTGAAAAAATAAACACAGTTATCACATCGACTCCAACACAAAAATGCGGAAGCGCTGGAGACGGAACGTAGTTTCGCTGCCTTTAGCCAAGATTCTCGATTTTCGACAAATTCGTAGCGAAAACCCGAATAATCTCCAGCTATGCTCTGCAAATTTCAGTGATATGAAAAGATGCAGGCACGAATCGACACGGACGGCAGCGCGCAATGGCGCTAAGGCTCCAGGTGCGTCCAGGCACTGATCCGACGCTTGATCGGTGAATCGTGAAAAAAAACCAGTCACTCTTCCGGCTTGCCGTCGCGCCCCTTCGGCCGCCGGCCAGCGGTGAACGGCGACGGCGCCTTGGCGTCGTCGGCCTGGCTGCCCCAGCCGACCGGAGCCGAGCGCGCCTTCTCGCGCCGCCGCGGTCCCTCGCTGCGGCCGAACCGGGCCGCGCCCGCCGCCTCCTCGTCGGCATCGGCGTCGTCCGACAGGTCGGCGGTTCCCCTCTTGCCGCGCGGCCGCTTCGGCGGCGTGCCGGCAAAGCCGGGGCCCTCGCCGGGCCCCTCACCCGGCAACCTCCCGTCGGGATCGAGCGGCGCGCCCGAAGCGTCGCGCGGCTGGACGGTGATGACCGGCTCCATGGTCGCCAGCCTGTCGTCCGCCAGCCAGCACAGGCTGTGATGCCCGCCGCCGAGGTCGCGCATCGGCGGAAGCTCTCTCTCGCACAGATTGTCCGGCACTTGAGCCTTCCAGCGGCAGCGCGTCTGGAACGGGCAGCCCGGCGGCGGGTTCATCGCCGAGGGGATGTCGCCTTCGAGCACGATGTGCTTCTTGACCACGCTCGTATCGGCGATCGGGATCGCCGACAGCAGCGCCTCCGTATAGGGGTGGTAGGGCGGCGAGAAGATCTGGTCGGTCGTCCCCTGCTCCACGATATGGCCGAGATACATGACGATGACGCGGTCGGCGATGTAGCGCACGACCGACAGATCGTGGCTGATGAACAGCATCGTCGTCCGGTTCTCGCGCTGGATGTCCATCAAGAGCTCGGTCACGGCCGCCTGCACCGACACGTCGAGCGCCGACACCGGCTCGTCGGCCACCACGACCTTGGCCTTGCCGGCAAAGGCGCGCGCCACGCCGATGCGCTGCTTCTGGCCGCCGGAAAGCTGGCGCGGCATGCGGTTGGCAAAAGCGCGCGGAAGCTTGACGAGGTCGAGCAGTTCGAACATGCGCTGCCGGCGCTCCTCGACCGTATTGCCGACCTTGAACTTCTCCAGCGTGCGCACGATCTGCGCGCCCACCGAATGGCTGGGGTTCAGCGTGTCGAACGGGTTCTGGAACACCATCTGGATCGACGACACCGTATCGACGTCGCGATTCTCGATGCCGGTCGACTGGATCTCCGTCTTGCCGAGCATGACGGTGCCGGCCGACGCCGTCTCCAGCCCGAGCAGGACTTTCGCCAGCGTGGACTTGCCGCAGCCGGACTCGCCGACGATCGCCACCGTCTCCGACTCGCGCGCGATGAAGCTGATCGTCTCGTTGGCCTTGACGGTGCGCGGCTCCGCTCCTCCGAAAATCTCGTTGGCGGCGACCTTGTAGTATTTCTTGAGATCGTCGACCTTGAGCATCGGCGCGCCGGGCGTCACCGGCTCCTTCTCCTGTTTGGCGCCCTCGGGCAGCGCCTCCCAGTCGATCTCGTTGAAACGCACGCAGCGCGAGAAATGGTTCTCGTGCCCCTCGACCGGGATCATCGGGATCTCGGCGGCGTTGCAGACGCCCTCGACGAAATGGTGGCAGCGCGGCCCGAAATTGCAGCCCTTCGGCCGCTCGTGCGGCAGCGGCAACTGGCCGGGGATGGCGACGAGCGGCCGCGAGTTCTTGTCGGCGCCGGGCAGCGGGATCGAGCGGAACAGCCCCTGCGTGTAGGGG
>CAZVTK010000253.1:0-4608 GCA_964629765.1 uncultured Mesorhizobium sp. | reverse complement strand
CTGCGTAAGCGTCGGCGCCTGCAACGGCACCGAGACGCTTGAGGCGACGCTGGCGGAGGCTTTCGCCGCCGGCGAGCGGGCGGCGCCGAAGGCGGCGAAGCAGGCCGCCGCCCGGCCGCAGGCGGTGACCGGCGAGAACTGGTCCGGCGGGGCGCCGGGCGCGCCGGCCCATGTCGGGAAGAAGGCCTTCATCGACTTCCAGAACGATGTGACGGCCAAGGACATCCGCCAGGCGGTGCGCGAGGGCATGCGCTCGATCGAGCACGTCAAGCGCTTCACCACCAACGGCATGGCCACCGACCAGGGCAAGACGTCCAACCTGCACGGCCTCGCCATCGCCGCCGACCTGCTCGGCAAGCCGATCCCCGAGGTCGGGCTCACCACATTCCGCGCGCCCTATACGCCGGTGACGTTCGGCACCATCGTCGGCCACGCCAAGGGCAGGCTGTTCGACCCGACGCGCCGCACCGCCATGCACGAGGCGGCGGTCGCCGCCGGCGCGGTGTTCGAGGATGTCGGCCAGTGGAAGCGCGCCTGGTATTTCCCGAAGCAAGGCGAGGACATGCACAAGGCGGTGAACCGCGAATGCGTCACCGTGCGCAAGGCGGCCGGCTGGTTCGACGCCTCGACGCTGGGCAAGATCGAGATCGTCGGCCCCGACGCCGCGGCCTTCATGGAGCTCATCTACACCAATCCGTGGCGGAAGCTGGAGCCCGGCCGCTGCCGCTACGGCGTCATGCTGCGCGAGGACGGGTTCATCTATGACGACGGCGTCGTCGGCCGCCTCGCGCCCGACCGTTTTCACGTGACCACCACCACAGGCGGCGCGGCGCGCGTCATGAACCACATGGAGGACTATCTCCAGACCGAGTTCCCGCACCTCAAGGTCTGGCTCACCTCCGTCTCCGAGCAGTGGGCCGTCATAGCCGTGCAAGGGCCGAGGAGCCGCGACATCCTCGCGCCGCTGGTCGAGGGCATCGACCTCTCCGATGCCGCCATGCCGCACATGTCGGTGCGCGAGGGCGCGATCTGCGGCGTGCCGACGCGCCTGTTCCGCATGTCCTTCACCGGCGAGCGCGGCTT
Source organism: uncultured Mesorhizobium sp. (assembly GCA_964629765.1). Lineage (GTDB taxonomy): Bacteria > Pseudomonadota > Alphaproteobacteria > Rhizobiales > Rhizobiaceae > RCIO01. The sequence continues at coordinate 3,525 of CAZVTK010000253.1, read as the reverse complement.
CGAGGTCAACGTGCCCGCCGACTACGGGCAGGCCGTGTGGGAGGCCATCGCCGCCGAGGGCGCGAAGCACGGCGGCGCGCCCTACGGCACCGAGACGATGCACGTCCTGCGCGCCGAGAAGGGCTACATCATCGTCGGGCAGGAGACCGACGGCACGGTCACGCCCGACGATGCGGGCCTCTCCTGGGCCGTCGGCAAGGCCAAGGCCGATTTCGTCGGCATAGGCGGGCTGAAGCGGCCCGACCTCGTGGCGCCCGGCCGTCGCCAGCTCGTCGGCCTCAAGACGAAGGACCCGAAGGTCGTGCTGGAGGAGGGCGCGCAGATCGTCGCCGATCCCCGGCAGAAAATCCCGATGACCATGATCGGCCACGTCACCTCGTCCTACTGGTCGGCCAATTGCAACCGCTCCATCGCGCTCGCGCTGGTGGCCGACGGCCGCGCCGGCATCGGCCAGACATTGTGGGTGCCGATGCCGAGGCGCGCCGTCGAGGTGGAGGTCACCGGCACGGTCTTCATCGACGAGAAGGGGGAGAGGCTGCATGGTTGAGATGGAGGCTTCAATGCCGCTCCCCTTCGCACCCCCCTCTGTCCTGCCGGACTGCCTGGCCCGAGACAAGTGGCTCGGGCCAGGCAGTCCGGCAGGACAGAGGGGGGCAACGTAGGGCGCCGACATGGACACCGATATCACCATATCCCGCACCGCCCCCCTCGCCGGGCGGCTGGTCGCGCGGCCCAGCGTGACCATAGCGCCTGCGCCGGCAGCCGCGCGGCTGTCGCTGCGCGCGCCCGAATCGTCGCGCGCGGCGCTTGCCCGCGCGCTCAAGGTCGACCTCGTTCCCGGCCCGGGCCAGATCCGCACGGTCGGCACGCGCATGGTGCTGCCGCTCGGCCCCGACGAGTGGCTGCTCATCGACGAGGAGGGCGCGGATCTCGCCGCCGCCTGCCGCGACGTGGCGGCGCTGCATTCTGCGGTCGACATCTCCCACCGCAATGTCGGCATCCTCGTTTCCGGCCCCGGCGCGGAAGCCGTGCTGAACGCCGGCTGCCCGCGCGATGTGTCGCTGCATGCCTTCCCCATGGGCCGCGGCGCGCGCACGGTGCTGGGCAAGGCGGAGATCGTGCTGCTGCGCCTTTCGGCCCAGTCGTTCCGCGTCGAGTGCTGGCGCTCCTTCTCGCCCTATGTGTTCGACCTGCTGGAGGACGCGGCGCGCGATCCCGGCGCTTGAGGTTGCACGGGCGTGCAGGCCGTCCCATCATAGGGGCGAAGGAGGCCGCCATGCCCGCACCCAAGGACACCAACCGCAAGCCGCCGAAGGCGCGCGCCAGGCGCGTCGATCCCGGCATCGCCGACCCGTCGCTGGCGGCGACGCAGGCCGAGCTCGACGCCGAGCTCACCGAGGGGCTGAAGGAAACTTTTCCCGCCTCGGACCCGGTCGCCGCCACCAGCACCACGCGCGCGGGCCGTCCGGCCGGACGCACCAACAGCAGGCCGCCGAAGGCCTGAGCGGCCCCGTTGACGCCTTTGCGAAGAAACAAAGCTTGAGGGAACCTCCGTCCCGCACGGCCGTTTTGGCGGACGTGCAACGACAGGGAAGGAAAGTCCCATGCGCACTGTTTTCGACGTTATCCATACTGCCGCCGATGCGGACCGCTACCCGGCGGACGCGCGCTTCGACGACGCTTCGATCGCGCCGACGCAGGAAGAACTCGCGCGGGACCGCCGCGACTTGTTTGAGGCCGGCCCCGAGGGCGGCCGCGCGCCGCAAGACGAGGAGAAGGCCGCCGCCGACAGGGAGCTCGAGAAGGCCCTGAAGGACTCCTTCCCGGCTTCAGACCCGGTCTCCGTCGCCAACGGCACCGTGGCCGGTGCGCCCGACCCCGACACCGGCAAGCCGGCGCGCAAGCCCGGCCGCACCAACGACAAGCCGCCCGTGGATTGACGGCAATCCGCCGCCGGTTGCGTGCTGAGACGACGCGACCGGGTGGGTAGGTCCGGCCGCAACGCCTTCTTTTCACGCCGCGCGCGGCCGGACCTACCTCACCCGGCTCAGCCCCGCTTGCTGCGCTCGCAAGCTCTCGCCGACCTCCCCGCAAGGGGGAGGTAAGGCCGGCCGCGATCTCCCCCGTTCCCCCGCATCGTCTGGCTCATCCCTCGCCGCCGCCTGTTCCTGTCCGCGCCGGCGCCGCGCTCCTATGGTCGCCCGCGCCGGCTCCGGGAGCCGGCGATGCGGAGGAATCGTGCCCGACCATCTCGACAGCTCCTATTCGTGGACGCGGCTCGCCGCCAGCGTGCTGATCGCCACCATCGGCAATGTCGGCATGTGGGCTGTGGTGGTGGTGCTGCCGGCGGTGCAGGCCGAGTTCGGGGTAGATCGCGGTGCCGCTTCGCTGCCCTATACCATGACCATGGTGGGCTTTGCGCTCGGCAACGTCGTCGTCGGCCGCTATGTCGACCGGTTCGGCATCGCGCTGCCGCTGGCCATCGCCAATTTCGCCGGCGGGGCCGGCTTCATCCTCGCCGGGCTGTCGGGCAACATCGTGCTGTTCGCGCTGGCGCAGGGCGTGCTCATCGGAATCGGCACGTCGGTCAATTTCGGGCCGCTGCTCGCCGACATCTCGCACTGGTTCTGGAAGCGGCGCGGGCTTGCCGTCGCCGCGGCCGCCAGCGGCAACTACATCGCCGGCGCCGTCTGGCCGCCGCTGATGCAGCCTTTCCTCGAAGGCTGGGGCTGGCGCTGGACCTATGTCGCCATCGGCCTGTTCGTCATCGTCACCGTGGTGCCGCTCGCCTGGCTGCTGCGCCGCCGGCATCCCGCCCACGATTCGGCCGCCGGCCGGGCGGGCGCGACGCCGCTGAAGCCGACCGCGCTGTCGCCGCGAGCCTTGCAGGCGCTGCTGGTGCTCGCCGGCTTCGGCTGCTGCATGGCGATGGCGATGCCGCAGGTCCACATCGTCGCCTATTGCGTCGATCTCGGCTTCGGCGTGGCGCGCGGCGCCGAGATGCTGTCGCTGATGCTGGTCGGCGGCATCTTCAGCCGGCTCGCCTCGGGCTGGCTGGCCGACAGGATCGGCGGCATCCCGACCCTGCTCATCGGCTCGCTCGGGCAGGGGCTGTCGCTGCTGTTCTACATACCCTTCGACGGGCTCGCCTCGCTCTACGTCGTCTCGCTCGTCTTCGGGCTCAGCCAGGGCGGCATCGTGCCGAGCTACGCGATCATCGTGCGCGAATATTTCCCGGCAAGGGAGGCAGGGCGCCGCACCGGCCTGATCATCATGGTCACTATCGTCGGCATGGCCGTCGGCGGCTGGATGTCGGGCTGGATCTACGACATGACCGGCTCCTACCAGGCCGCCTTCCTGCACGGCATCGCCTGGAACCTCGTCAATGTCGGCGCCGTGCTCACGGTGCTGCTGTGGACCGGGCGGCGGCAGCGCGCGGCGGCGGCGTGACCGCGGGTGCCCGACGCTCTACCCCTCATCCGTCTCGGCGCTGCGCGCCGATCCACCACCCTGGGTGCTTCGCAC
>CAZVTK010000252.1:0-4629 GCA_964629765.1 uncultured Mesorhizobium sp. | reverse complement strand
GCTTGCGGTTCTTCACGCCCTGCGTGTCGAGCACGCCGCGGATGATGTGGTAGCGCACGCCCGGCAGATCCTTCACGCGGCCGCCGCGGATCATGACGACCGAGTGCTCCTGGAGGTTGTGGCCCTCGCCGGGAATGTAGCCGATCACCTCGAAGCCGTTGGTCAGGCGCACCTTGGCGACCTTGCGCAGCGCGGAGTTCGGCTTCTTCGGCGTCGTCGTGTAGACGCGCGTGCAGACGCCCCGCTTCTGCGGGTTGGCCTGCATGGCCGGCACCTTGTTGCGCGTCGCCGGCGCAATGCGCGGCTTGCGGATCAGCTGGTTAACGGTAGGCATTCGCCGTCCTCTTGCTCCAAAACCCGTGTCAAAGCCCGTCCGGGGCGTTTCGCGGTCACCAATTCCATACACGAATTCGGGCGCCAAACCGCTTCTGGCGGTCCTGCCCGAACAAATGCAGAGGAAGCGGTTTCCCGCCTCATGCGTGCCGGCAATGAATTCGCTTTCGCAGAACGAACCCTGTTTGAGTCATTCTTCGGAGCGGGTCGCCCCGAAAAGCAAGGACTCACATCGGCTCAGACTGGGCGGCTAATACTGCCAAGCCCGCCAACCGTCAACCCTGAGCGCGCAATAATCCTGCGCGCCCGGCCTTCATCGGCTCCGCATCGGCCCCGCGCCGGCCGCCACGACACAATGTTGCGCCAAGCGGCATTCAAGCGGCCGAACGTAACCGTACCGAGGCTGTCGCCCGCCCGCCCGCCGTGCGAAAAGGCGGGAAACGATACGGTGGCCCGAAGGACTCACACCATGAACGACAACGAGCAGCGTGCGGTGACCATCGTCACCGGCCGCGTGTGGCGGCGCAAGGGCGGCGATTCCGAGGGCGTGCACGTCATGCTGGTGGCGCCCGACGACGACAGCGCGGTGCGCACCGTGCTGGAGGCGCTGACCCGCGAGGGCTTCGTGGAGGCGGAGCTCGACCAGATCGGCGACATGGACGGCGCGCCCGACGACGAGCCGCACATCTCGGCCTACCAGAGCGCGCTGGAGGGCGAGGTCGCCATCGTCACCTTCAAGGAGATGTTCTGAACGATTGGCAAAGTTTGTCATTCCAGCCTATACTCCGCGAACAAGCGGATGGAGCCGGTGATGGCCACGATGAATGTCTCCCTGCCCGATCCCATGAAAGACTGGGTGGAAACGCAGACACGCGCGGGCCGCTATGCCAATGCGAGCGACTATGTGCGCGATCTCATTCGCAGGGATCAGGTGCGCAGCGACAAGGTCGCAGCGATGCAGCGCTACGTGGACGAAGGCCTGAAAAGCGGAATCGGAACCCGCTCGATGGAAGCCCTGTTCGAAGAGGCAAAAGCGCGGGCCGAAGCAAGCCCGCGAGAATAGATTTGGGCTTCCGCCTTACCCGCAAGGCCGAAGAGGACATAGTGGGTATCGCCGAGTTCGGCATGCGGTCGTTCGGCGAGACGCAAGCCAGGCGCTACCATCGCGACCTCTTCAGGACGTTCGCCCTTATCGCCGAGTTCCCGCAGATCGCGAGGGAGCGGACGGAGCTCTCGCCGCCCGTGCGAATTCATCCGCACAAGGCGCACCTGATTGTCTATATCGTCCACGACAAGGACGACGTGCTCATCCTTCGCATTCGGCACGGACATGAGGACTGGGCCGCAGACGACGGATAGGCCGTGCTCGATGGGGTCCGCCAACGAAAAGGCCGCCGGATCGCTCCGGCGGCCTTTTTTTACCTGCGTCGAAGGCGGCAAGCTTACTCCGCCGGCTCCTGCGTCATGCTCTCGATCATCGGGACGGCCTCCTCGGCGCCCGTATTCTTGCGGCGCTCCTCGAGGATCAGGTCGTCGCGCGCAGTGGCGATGCGCCGGATCTGGCTCATCAGGCCGCCGGTGCCCGCCGGGATCAGCCGGCCGACGATGACGTTCTCCTTGAGGCCCTGCAACGTGTCGACCTTGCCGGCCACGGCCGCCTCGGTGAGCACGCGCGTGGTCTCCTGGAAGGACGCCGCCGAGATGAAGGACGGGGTCTGCAGCGAAGCCTTGGTGATGCCGAGCAGCACCGGCTGGCCCTCCGCGGGCTTCTTGCCTTCCTCGACCAGGCGGTCGTTGACCTCGTCGAACTCGATCTGGTCGACATGGTCGCCCGGAATGTAGTCCGAGTCGCCCTGCACCGTGACCTCGACCTTTTGCAGCATCTGCCGGACGATGACCTCGATGTGCTTGTCGTTGATCGACACGCCCTGCAACCGGTAGACCTCCTGGATCTCGTTGACGAGATAGGAAGCGAGCTGCTCGACGCCCTTGATGGCGAGGATGTCGTGCGGCGCCGGATTGCCCTCGAGGATGGAGTCGCCCTTCTCGACGGTGTCGCCGTCCTGGAGATGGAACGGCTTGCCCTTCGGGATCAGGTACTCGACCGGCTCCAGCGTCGAGTCGTGCGGCTCGATGATGATGCGGCGCTTGTTCTTGTAGTCGCGCCCGAAGCGGATCGTGCCGTCGATCTCGGCCATGATGGCGTGATCCTTGGGACGACGCGCCTCGAACAGCTCGGCCACGCGCGGCAGACCGCCGGTGATGTCCTTGGTCTTGGCGCTTTCCATCGGGATGCGGGCCAGCACGTCGCCGGGCCGCACCATGGATTCCGGCTCGACCGAGAGCACGGCCTCGACCGAGAGCTGGAAGCGGGCATCGCCGCCCTTGGACAGCTTGGACACCTTGCCGTTGGAGCCGAGGATCGAGATCGCCGGCTTCAAGTCGGAGCCGCGCGGCGTCGACCGCCAGTCGATGACCTCGCGCTTGGTGATGCCGGTCGACTCGTCGGTCGTCTCCTGCACGGACAGGCCGTCGACCAGATCCTCGTACTGCACCCTGCCCTCGACCTCGGTGAGGATCGGGCGCGTGTACGGGTCCCACTCGGCGACGCGCTGGCCGCGCTTCACCTTGTCGCCGTCGTCCACATAGATGCGCGAGCCGTAGGTCACGCGGTGGACCGCCCGCTCCTTGCCGCCCTCGTCGAGGATGACGACCGCCATGTTGCGGCCCATCACCACGAGATGGCCCTCGGAGTTGCGCACCACGTTGCGGTTGCGGATCTGGACCGTGCCCTCGTAGGACGCCTCGAGGAACGACTTGTCCGCAACCTGCGCGGCGCCGCCCATGTGGAAGGTGCGCATGGTGAGCTGGGTGCCCGGCTCGCCGATCGACTGCGCCGCGATGACGCCGACGGCCTCGCCGATGTTGACGGGCGTGCCGCGCGCCAGGTCGCGGCCGTAGCAGACCGCGCAGACGCCGACCTTGACGTCGCAGGTGAGCGCCGAGCGGATGCGGATCGTCTGAACGCCCGCCTTCTCGATTGCCTCCACGTCGCGCTCGTCGATGAGCGTGCCGCCCTTGACCACCACGTCGCCCGTGACCGGGTGCGTGACGTCCTCCAGCGAGGTGCGGCCGAGCACGCGCTGGCCGAGCGAGGCGACCACCTGGCCGGCATCGACGATCGGGGTCATGGTCAGACCCTTGTCGGTGCCGCAATCGGGGATCGTCACGATGCAGTCCTGCGCCACGTCGACGAGGCGGCGGGTCAGGTAGCCCGAGTTGGCCGTCTTCAGCGCGGTGTCGGCCAGTCCCTTGCGGGCGCCGTGGGTGGAGTTGAAGTACTCCATCACGGTCAGGCCTTCCTTGAAGTTCGAGATGATCGGCGTCTCGATGATGGACCCGTCCGGGCGGGCCATCAGGCCGCGCATGCCGGCGAGCTGACGCATCTGCGTCGGCGAGCCGCGGGCGCCCGAATGGCTCATCATGTAGATCGAGTTCATCGGCTTCTGGCGGCCGTCGTCGTTGAACTCGACCGCCTTGATGCGCAGCATCATCTCGTCGGCGACCTTCTCCGAGCACTTGGCCCAGGCGTCGACCACCTTGTTGTACTTCTCGCCCTGGGTGATCAGGCCGTCATTGTACTGCTGCTCGTATTCCTTGGTCAGCGCCTCGGTGTCGGCGACGAGCCTCGCCTTGGTGGCCGGGATCAGCATGTCGTCCTTGCCGAACGAGATGCCGGCGCGGCAGGCATGGGCGAAGCCGAGCGACATGATGCGGTCGCAGAAGATCACCGTCTCCTTCTGGCCGCAGTGGCGATAGACCGTGTCGATCATCTTGGAGATGTTCTTCTTGGTCATCTCGGTGTTGGCTGTCTCGAACGGCACGTTGACGTTCTTGGGCAGCAGCTCGCCGATGATCATGCGGTCGGGGGTCGTCTCGTAGATCTTCGCGACGAGCTTGCCCTCGGCATTCATCGTCTTGAAGCGGCCCCTGATCTTGGTGTGCAGGGTGACGACCTTGTTCTCCAGGGCGTGGTGCAACTCGCCCATGTCGGCGAAGGCCATGCCCTCGCCGAGGCAGGCGTTGAAGGCACGGTAGCCGAGCGCGGCCAAGCGGTGCAGGCAAGGCGGCGCCACCTCGCGCTGAATCGTGGTGAATTCGAAGGACAGCGTGCGCGGGGCATGGGACAGGCCGGCGAGTGCGTCCGCCTCCTGCCCCTCCACGTCGATCTTGGCGAAGCCGGGCAGACCATGCGCGGCGATGAGCGCGTCGAGCGTCGTCACCGGCAGCACCAGG
>CAZVTK010000251.1:0-4666 GCA_964629765.1 uncultured Mesorhizobium sp. | reverse complement strand
CCAAGTGGCCTACTTTTGCGCCGCCCAATGGCCGACTTTTGCGCCGCCGTTGACATCCTGCCGCACGTCGTCGCGCCGCTCCCGGACTTGCAGGCTGGTCTCACATGCTGGGAAATGCTCGAGCGCCATTGCGATCTTTTCATCGCCTTTGGCGGCATCCCGCTGAAGAACACCCAGGTGGCGTCGGGAGGGGCCGGTGCCCATCGCGTTCCCGACAGCCTGCGGCGGATGCGCTCCTCCGGCGTCCGCTTCGTCAATGTCGACCCTTTCAGGGACAGCCTCGCCGTTGCCTCGGACGACGACTGGTTCGCCATCCGGCCGAATACCGACGTCGCGCTGATGCTGGCACTTGCGTACGAACTGGTTGCCAACGGCCTGCGTGACCGGGAGTTCCTCGCCCGTTGCTGCGTTGGCTTCGAGCGCTTCGAGCAATACCTGCTCGGGCGGCAGGACGGCGAGCCGAAGTCTTCTCGGTGGGCATCATCGATCACGGGCATAGCAGCCGACCGGATCGAAAGGCTCGCCCGCGACATGGCCGGCGGCACCACGATGATCAACGTGGCCTGGGCGATGCAGAGGGCGGCACACGGGGAACAGCCCTACTGGATGTGCGTCACCCTTGCTGCGATCCTTGGCCAGATCGGCCGTCCGGGCGGCGGCTTCGGCATAGGCTACGGATCCGACAGCGCGCGCGGGAGCAACCGCAAGCTTCTCAAGGGGCCGACCCTCGCGCAGGGCGCAAATCCGGTCCGCAGCTTCATTCCGGTGGCCCGGGTCGCCGACATGCTGCTGAAGCCGGGAGAGACCTTCGCCTATGATGGCGGTGTTCATGCCTATCCGCACATCAGGCTCGTCTACTGGGCCGGTGGCAATCCGTTTCACCATCACCAGGATTTGCGGAGGCTGAAGCAGGCCTGGCAGCGGCCGGAAACGATCGTGGTGCATGAGCAATACTGGACGCCCACGGCGAAGGCCGCGGATATCGTGCTGCCGATATCCACGAATCTCGAACGGAACGATATCGGCTTTGCAAATCTGGCGGAGGCGCTGGTCGCCATGCCCGGGATCATGGCGCCCCACGCAGAATCCGTCAGTGACTTCCAGGCGTTCTCGTGGATTGCGGATCGCCTGGGTTTCGGCGACGGGTTCGCGGAGGGCCGCGACGAGATGGGATGGGTCCGAAAGCTGTACGAGGACTTCCGGTCGAGTGCCGCGCCGCAGAACGTCATGCTGCCGGTCTTCGAGACGTTCTGGGAGCGCGGCCTGGTCGAGATGCCTCTCAACGCCGAGCCGGTTGTCCTGCTGGAAAAATTCAGGGCCGACCCGGAAAAGCGCCCTCTGCGCACGCCGTCCGGCAAGATCGAGATATTCTCGGAAACGATCCACGGCTTCGCACTGCCGGATTGCGCCGGCCATCCGCGATGGTACGACCCCTGCGGCTGGCTCGATGCGTCGTCGCGCGAACTGCCCTTCCACCTGATTTCCGACCAGCCTGCGACCCGCCTGCACAGCCAGCTCGACGGCAGCGGCCACAGCATTGCGGGAAAGCGCGGGGGTCGGGAGCAGGCCGACATCAATGCCGATGACGCCGCGGAACTGGGCATCGCCGATGGCGACCTTATCGAACTGTTCAACGATCGCGGACGCTGTCTGGCTGCGGCGCGACCGACGACGGGGATACGTCGCGGGGTCGTCAAGCTTCCCACGGGAGCGTGGTGCGCGTTCGACGAAGAGGGCCGGGAGATCCGCGGCAACCCGAATGCGCTCACCACCGACAAAGGGTCGTCCATGTTGTCGCAAGGATGCTCGGCCCAGACGTGCAGGGTAGCGATCCGACGGTGCTCCGGCGTTCCAGACGACGCGCCTGCGTTCGACGGACCCGAGTTGCGCTCCGGCGGCTAGAGCCGCAGCGCCCGAAGGGGCCACGGCCTCGGGACGACGACATGCATGAAACAAGGAGCAAAGGCGGGTCAGCGGACGTTTCTCGCGCAGGGCCCGTCGACAACCCGAATTTCTGGGGTCAGGCCGTATACGGGGAGAACCGCGGTATGCCGTCGCGGATGTGCTTTCGCAGACGCGCGGTCGCTTCCTTGATATTGCCGTCGCGGAACAGCGCATAGAGCGCGCGATGCGTTTCCCAGGAGCCCGAAACCAGGTCCCTGTCGCGGCCGAGGGCCGTCCGAATTGCGGCCATCTTCGATGCTATGAGGTTGTTTGCGCCGCTGAGATATGAATTCTTCGCAGAGCTGACTATGGCCAGATGAAAATCGGCATCCGCTGCAAGATAAGAACGAACGTCCCCTTCTTCGACGGCTTTCGACATCCGTTCGATAACGCTCCCGACCTCCCGGACCAACGCCTCGGAATTGGTTTCAAGAGCCACGGTCAGCGCACTGCATTCAATGATCTCCCGGAAATTGATTATCTCAAGCAATTGCTCCGCGGAAATCTGAAACACCGCCGCGCCCTTGTACGGCGTAATCTCTATGAGCCCCTCCTGGCTCAGATGCCGGAAAGCTTCACGAACCGGAGTCCGGCTTACACCCAGCTCCTGCCCAAGCTCGGCCTCCGAGAGTGTGGAGCCCATTCTAAGGTCTCCCAGGACGATAGCTTCGCGCAAACGATCCGCAACCACCTCGGCGGAAGATCGCTTCTCAATCTTCTTCATTCTCAGCATCCATCGAATCGGAAAACGATAATCCGATTTGTCACCCTTGCCAATAATTCAATATTCGGTATACGGTACGCAAAATACGGATTTGTGACGCCTGTATACGCTTCATGCGGGCATACCGGATAGACAAATTTCCCGAACCCGGTCCGCCTGCGCGCTTTTTGGGAGGGTATCGCCTGTCTCACGTGAGCTGACCGTCTGAGGATGCGAGGCCAGGCAAGAGCGGTGCCGCTTGCGGGGCCGGGTTGAACGCTTGGCCGCGACCGGCATATGCAGCAACAGGCATGATATACTGAGTACTCCCACGTAGTTTCATGTGAATCCGGCAGATTCCCTCGAACCCGGATCGGGTTCACTTCGACAAACATTTCTTGCCACTTGAATATAGGAGAAGAGATATGGGTCTCACTGCTCGGGAGAAGGCTGACAAGATATTCGGGCCTGGACCTGTGCCCATGTGCTGGTTCAACTTTCCCTCGCCTGAAATCGTCGAGGTGGCGGCGGAGGTCGGCTTTCCTTGCGGCGGTATCGATCTTGAGCACACTGCGATATCGCTGGAAAGCGTGCAGCGCATGATGATGGCGATGAAGGGCACCAGCATGCGCGCGGTCGTGCGTCTGCCGGCGCCGTCGACCGGCCTCACCAAGCGGCTGCTGGATATCGGAGCGGCGGGTCTGGTGCTGCCCTACGTCGAGTCGATCGCAGACGTGCAGAGGATGATCCTCGACATGCGCTATGGCCCGGAAGGAAAGCGGGGCCTCGCTTCATATGTCAGCCGCGCGTCGAGATACGGCAACGACCCCAAGGGCGCCGTCGCCCGGTGGGATGAGCAAAGCCTGCTCATCGTCATGATCGAAAGCCGCGAGGGCGTCGGGCTCGCACCGGAGCTCGCCGCGCTCGATGGCGTCGATGCGCTGTTCTTCGGCCCGAGCGACTATGGCTTCGACATCGGTCGCGTCGATCTAGCCAGCCAGGAGGTGTTCGACGCCTACAAGGCAATCGAAAAGGCCGCCCGTGATGCAGGCAAAATGATGGGTAGCGCGGCGTTCGGGCAGACGACCCCCATCCGCCTAGCGGAGATGGGGTGCGATCTGATCGCGGCGGCGGCTGACGTATCGGCCTTGCGCGTGTCGTTCAGCGGGTCGCTGGCGGCAATCCGCCAGGTTTCCGCCGCGCGCTGATCCGCGCTCCTGACAGCCGGCGCAAGATCATGCCTTGCGCCGCCGCTGAATCGCGCTTTGCATTCCGTCCCCTGAATTCCCGGTAACGGAGCGGAGATGAACTATATATTTCAATTCTCGCAGCTGCAACCATATGCTTGGACTCTGCTGGAGGGGGTGAAGCTCACGATTGTCCTCTCCATCGAGGCGATGGCATTGTCCTTGCTGGTGGGAATTGTCGGGGCGGCGTGCAAAAGCAGCTCGTTCAGGCTTCTGCGGTGGATTGCGTCATCCTATGTCGAGATTATCAGAAACACCCCGATCCTCGTCCAGCTTTTCATAATATACTTTTCCCTTCCCAGCCTCGGACTGCGCTTCAGCCCTGGCAGCGCCGCGCTCATAGCCCTCGTCATCAATGGCGGCGCATATCTCACGGAGATCATCCGCGGCGGGATCAACTCGGTGTCCAAGGGGCAGATCGAGGCGGGCTATGCCCTCGGCCTGAGCCGCGCCGACGTGTTCTTCCGGGTCATATTGCTGCCCGCCATTCGCGCTTCCTATCCCGCGATCGCCAGCGAGTTCAGGCTGCTGATGCTCAATACGAGCATATGCTCCATCGTCGCGGCCCAGGAGCTGACGTCGGTCGGCAATTCGATCAACGCCCTGACGTTGAGAAGCTTTGAGATATATACAGTAATATTGCTTATATACTTGGCTCTATCGATCGGTTTCTCGTTGGTGTTCAAGATAATATCGAAGATATTCCTTTCATGGAAACTCTAGGCGACCGACTCATAATTCCGCAGCCAGATGCGGATTGACGCGAGTTGTA
>CAZVTK010000250.1:0-4678 GCA_964629765.1 uncultured Mesorhizobium sp. | reverse complement strand
CCGTGCCGGTCTACTGGTACGGCAAGAACAAGGCCGCCTCGCTGTTCGGCACCGGCCCGGTGTTCGGCGCCGACGCCACGCAGATGATCGCCTGGCTCTATCACGGCGGCGGCTACGAATATTATCGCGAGCTGACGCAGGACGTGCTCGGCCTCAACGTCGTCGCCTTCTTCGGCTTCGGCATGCCGGCGCAGCCGCTCGGCTGGTTCAAGAGCGAGATCACCGACGCCGCGCAGCTCGCCGGCCTCAAATACCGCACGGTGGGCCTTGCCGCCGACCTGTTCCAGGCGATGGGCTGCTCGGTGGCGCAGCTTCCCGGCGGCGAGATCGTGCCGGCGATGGAGCGCGGCGTCATCGACGCGTTCGAGTTCAACAATCCGACCTCCGACATGCGCTTCGGCGCGCAGGACGTGGCCAAGAACTACATGCTGGCGTCCTACCACCAGGCGTCGGAATCCTTCGAGTTCATCTTCAACCGCGACTTCTACGACGGCCTTGCCCCCGACCTTCAGGCGATCCTGAAATACGCGGTCGAGGCGGCGCATCTGGCCAACACCTCGCTGGCGATGGACCAGTATTCGGCCGACCTGCGCAAGCTCCAGACCGAAAGCGGCGTCAACGTCGTGCGCACGCCCGATTCGGTGATGAAGGTACAGCTCGAAGCGTGGGACAAGCTGCTGCCCGACCTGATGAAGGATGCGTTCTTCGCCAAGGTGGTCGACAGCCAGAAGGCATGGTGCGAGCGCGTCGTCTACTACTCGCTCCAGAACGCGCCCGACTACCGGTTGGCCTACCAGCACTACTATCCCGGCAAGCTCTGAGCCTGCCCGGACATTTCGCCTGAAACGGGCGGGGCGGCGGAAACGCCGTCCCGCCTCCCCGTCAGCACGGCGCTACCGACATGATGTTGAGCTATATCCGCTTTGCGGACCGGCTTTCCGCCTGGTTCGGCAAGGTCTTCGCGTGGTCCGTCATCGTCATGATGGTGGGCGTCTGCTACGAGGTCGTGGTGCGCTACGCGTTCCGCGCGCCGACGTCCTGGGCCTTCGATCTCTCCTACATGATGTACGGCACGCTGTTCATGATGGCGGGCGCCTACGCGCTGTCGCGCGACGCCCATGTGCGCGGCGACTTCATCTACCGGCTGTGGAAACCGCGGAACCAGGCGAAGCTGGAGCTGGTGCTCTACTTCCTGTTCTTCTTCCCGGTGGCGCTGGCGCTGATCTTCGCGGGGTGGCGCTACGCCGCGCGGGCCTTCCGCTACCTCGAAGTCAGCCAGATGAGCCCGGCCGACATCCCGATCTACCAGTTCAAGGGCGTGCTGGTGGCGGCGGGCGTGCTGCTGCTCATCCAGGGCATCGCGCAGGTGTTCCGCTGCATCCGCTGCATCCGCCTCGGCTACTGGGAGCACGGCACCGACGACGTCGAGGAACTCGACAAGGTGCTGATGGAAACGAAGTCGCTCGAAGCCCTCGAGATCGAGGAAGGGCGCCAGCCGCCCGCCGGCGACGGCCCGGCCGGCGACAACAACGGGAGGGGCGCATGAGCGTTCGGCTTTTCATGCTGTCGTACCCCCACCCCTCACCCCTCCCCACAAGGGGGAGGGGGGACACCAGCGCCTCAGAATCCCCCTCCCCCTTGTGGGGAGGGGTGAGGGGTGGGGGTCAAGGCCGTCACCGATTGGCCGATCACAGGGGGAGGGGCGCATGAGCGGGCCGCTTGTCGCAGTCGTGATGCTGCTGATCCTCATCCTTGCGATCTTTCTCGGCTATCCCGTCGCCTTCACCCTGGCGGCGCTGGGCCTCGCCTTCGGCTACTACGCCTATTTCGAGCCGAGCCGCATGTGGGCGGCCTACAACCGGGCGGTCGACGCGGGCGCCGATTTCGTCACCCAGACCGAGCTGTGGCTCCACGGCTTCTTCAACAACCGCATCTTCGACCTGTTCGTGAACCAGACCTACGGGGTCATGTCCAACGACGTGCTCACCGCCATCCCGCTGTTCCTGTTCATGGGCTACATGGTCGAGCGCGCCAACATCGTCGACCGGCTGTTCTCCACGCTCTACATCGCCACGCGGCGCCTGCCGGGCTCGATGGCCATCGCCGCGCTCATCACCTGCACGCTGTTCGCCACCGCCACGGGCATCGTCGGCGCGGTGGTGACGCTGATGGGCCTCCTGGCGCTGCCGGCAATGATGAAGGCCAATTACGACAAGCGCTACGCCACCGGCGTCATCTGCGCCGGCGGCACGCTCGGCATCCTCATCCCGCCCTCGATCATGCTGATCGTCTATGCCGCGACCTCGGGCGTCTCGGTCGTGCGCATGTACGCGGCCGCGCTGATACCCGGGCTCATGCTCGCCGGGCTCTACCTGATCTACATCGTCGTGCGCGCGCTGCTGAACCCCAAGATCGCGCCGCGGCCGACGCAGGAGGATGTCGGCCAGTACACGGTCCTCCAGATCGCGTGGATGATGTTCACCTCCTTCGTGCCGCTGGCCTTCCTGATCCTCGCGGTGCTGGGCGCCATCCTGTTCGGCTTCGCCACGCCCTCGGAAGCGGCGGCGGTGGGCGCGGCGGGCGGCGTCATCCTCGCCATCGCCTACAGGGCCTTCACCTGGCAGCGGCTGCGCGAGAGCGTCTACCTGACGGCGCGCACCTCGGCGATGGTGTGCTGGCTGTTCGTCGGCTCGGCCACCTTCGCCTCGGTCTTCGCCTATCTCGGGGGCCAGCAGATCATCAGCGATTTCGTGACCGGCCTCGATCTGTCGCCGCTCGCCTTCCTCATCATCGTCCAGCTCATCATCTTCATCCTCGGCTGGCCGCTGGAATGGACGGAGATCATCGTCATCTTCATCCCCATCTTCCTGCCGCTGCTGGCCCATTTCAACGTGGACCCGCTGTTCTTCGGCATTCTCGTGGCGGTGAACCTGCAGACGGCGTTCCTGTCGCCGCCGATGGCGATGTCGGCCTATTACCTGAAAGGCGTGTCGCCCAAGGGCATCGAGCTGCCCGACATCTTCTGGGGGATGATGCCCTACATGGCGATCGTCATCCTGTGCATGGTCATCATCTATATCTTCCCGCAGACCGTGTATTGGCTGCCCAACCTCATCTACGGGAGGTAGCGATGAAGTGGGACCGCCTCCTTTCCGCGCTCGCGCTCGTCGCCTTCCTGCTGTTCATGGGCGTCGTCGGCTTCAGCGTGCGCCGCGTCGACCTGTTCCTCGCCATCCTCGTCGGCGTGGGGCTGGTGGGGTACGACCTCTATACGCAGCTCTGGGCACGGCGGCGCTGAGGCAGCCGCGCAAGGCGGAAAACCCGCGCGGCTACCGGCCGCTGCCTTCATCTCCTTGGGCCTCGCCCTCGCCTTCGGCCGGCGCTGCGGCCTCGATCCGCCCCACCGCATAGGCGTCGCCGGTCCAGACCCAGCGGGTTTCCTCGTCGCCGGACCGTTTCGGCAGCGACACCAGCACCGGCCAGCCGTCGACCGCACTATCCGGGTCGACATAGAGGAACACGCCCTCGGATTCGTAGACCAGCCGCCAGCCTTCCGGCTTTTGCGGGTCGGCCCCGGCCACCGGCGCATAGCCGGCGAGGCCGCAGCCGGAGATGCCGTAGTACCATGTCGAGCCGCACAGCTCGGCGAACAGCAGCCGGCGGCCGGCGCCGATCTCCACCATGCCGGCGCGCAGCGAAGGGCTCGTCGCCGTCGACAGCACGAAATCGTCGATGTCGGCCCGCCGCAGCCGGCGGGCGAGCTCGAAATAGGAAGAATAGGGCGTCAGCGCCACGGAGTTGAGCAGCGGCATGTCGCGCGGCGTGCAGCGCTCGTCCACCGCGGTGATGGCGCGGCGCGAGCCGGCCAGCGTCACGCGCGTCTCGCTGTCGCCGCCCTCGAAGCGGATCGTCAGCCAGTTGCTCGCCATCATCGGTTCGAGCGCCTCGTGCGGCACGACGATATCGACGCCGGCCGGGACCGCGGCCGAGCGGCCCGGAAACGTGCCGCGCGGCACCGACAGCAGCGCCGTGCCGGTCGCGCCGTCGACGAAAGTCCCGATCTCCGTCGCCAGCGACAGCGTCCACACCTGCCCGGCGCAGGCGAGCGCGCCGCCGGTGAACGGGGAGCCGCGCTCGGGGCGCGGCAGCACGGCGCGCGCCTCGTCCCCGGCGGTCGTCCATGCGGACTGCGCCGCGGCGGGTGCCGTGCCGAGCGCCGCGCACAGCAGGACCGTCCGGCCAAGGGTCGTAGACATGTCGATCATCGAAGCGGTGCCCGTCGGGTGCCCATTTTTCCAGCCGGCGGCACCCCATGTCCACCGCAAAGCCGGAGAATCATTAACGACTGTAGCCGGCGGCAGGGATCGGACAAGAATCGGGCCGATCAACTCTTGTCATGCCCGTGCCCGCCTGCACCAACCGCTTCCCCTTGCCGCCAAAGCCTTTCCTGCTAGAAGTGCCGCGATTTCCGGCCTTTTCGCGCCGCATCTTGAGGGGTTTCGTCATGTCGAAATGGAAAGGGGTGAAGAAGGTGGTGCTCGCCTATTCGGGCGGGCTGGACACCTCGATCATCCTCAAATGGCTGCAGACCGAACTGGGCGCCGAGGTGGTGACCTTCACCGCCGACCTCGGCCAGGGCGACAGCGACCTGGAGCCGGCGCGCCGCAAGGCCGAGATG
>CAZVTK010000249.1:0-4688 GCA_964629765.1 uncultured Mesorhizobium sp. | reverse complement strand
GGCGATGACCTATGGCTTCAAGATCGTGCAGGAGATGATCGCGGGCCTCGAGAACTGGATGGAGGAGAAAGGCCACCGCACGCTCGACGACGTGATCGGGCGCGCGACGCCCAACGTCACCGACTGGCAGTATCTCAACCTCAACTACATCGCCAAGGCGAAGATCGACCAGGATTCCTGCATCAAGTGCGGCCGCTGCCACATCGCCTGCGAGGACACCTCGCATCAGGCGATCATGGCGATCAAGGAAGGCGTGCGCCATTTCGAGGTGATGGAGGACGAGTGCGTGGGCTGCAATCTGTGCGTCAACGTGTGCCCGGTCGACGGCTGCATCACCATGGAGCCGCTGGCCGCCGGCGTGATCGACCAGCGCACCAGCAAGCCGGTGTCGCCCGTCTATGCCAACTGGACGACGCATCCGAACAATCCGATGGCGAAGGCCGCCGCGGAATAGTATCCGGGCCCGATGCCCGGTCAGGGCTCCTCCCAGAGGGCGGGGCCGCCAGCGTAAAGTACGGCGGTCCCGCCCTTGAGCCCGAACAGCGACAGACCAGCGGTTTCATCGGCGCAAAGCCTGCTCGGCCATGCGGCCATGCTGCTGTTCACCGCACTCGTGTCCGGCTCCTATTCGCTCGGCGCGATGGCGGCGGGCGAGATCGGCCCGGCGGCGATCAATGCGGCGCGTTTCGTCCTCGGCGTGGCCGTGATGGCGGTGGCCGCGACGCTGGCGCTCGGCCATGCGCCCGAGGCGCCGCGCGCGGTGTGGCGCTACGGGCTGCTCGGGCTGCTCATGGCGGTGTTCTTCGTCACCATGTTCGTGGCGCTGCGGCTGACCGATCCCGTTTCGACCGGCGCGGTCTTCACGCTGATGCCGCTGTTCGCCGCCTTTTTCGGGCGCCTGTTTCTCGGCGAGACGCCGCGCCTTGCCGTTCTCGCCAGCCTACTCGCCGCCGCCGCCGGGGCGCTGTGGGTGATCTTCCGCGGCAACCTCGACGCGATGCTCGCATTCGACCTCGGCCCCGGCGAGGCCATCTTCGCCGTCGGCGTCATCTGCCACGCAGCCTATGCGCCGCTGGTGCGGCGCCTGAACCGGGGCGAGCCCACCGTCGCCTTCACGCTGTGGACGCTGGCCGCGACCGGCCTCAGCATCGCGGCCTACGGGTTTCGCGAAATCCTCGCCACCGACTGGCTGTCGGTCTCGCCCGGTGCGTGGCTGGTCATCGCCTATCTCGCGATCTTCACCACGGCGGGGACGTTCTTCCTGCTGCAATTCGGCGCCATGCGGCTGAAGGCGGCCAAGGTGCTGGCCTACACCTACCTGACGCCGAGCTTCATCATCCTCTACGAGGGCCTGCTCGGCCACGGATGGGCGGCCGCGCCGGTGATCGCCGGAACGCTGGTGACGGCGGTCGGCCTCGTCGCGCTGGTGCTCCTGCCGGATCGCTGAATGCCTGCGGGCCGTCCCACAACCGCTAACCATTCGACAAGGCTTGGCGTCTAGGCTCAAGGGCTTTCAACGCGGGCGGACGGCGACATGCCAGGGCTGGGTGGATCCGATGCCGGGGACGGCGGGCAGCTAAGGCTGACCCGCCTGCTCATCGCGCTCTGCATCGCGGTGCTGACTGTGACCAGCGTCGGGCTCGTCTGGACGGCCCGCGACGTCGCCAACTGGATCGACGAGCGGACCGGCGCCATCGAGCTGGCGCGGGTGCAGGCGGCCATCGCGCATCTGGAGCGCGAGCGCCCCGGGCTGGACAAGGTCGAGCTTGCGAAGCGCGTCGCCGCCGGCTTCCTGCTGAGCGATGCGCGCATCACCAGCGACCAGCCCGTGCCCGGCGTCGAGCTTGCCGCGGAACTGGAAGGAAGCGGCGGGCGCATGCTGGTGTGGAGCGCGCCGGCCTTCGGCCACGAGGCGCGGGGCGCATTCTCGCCGACCCGGATGCCGCTCATCCTCGGCTCGGTTCTCGTCGTCGCCGTGCTGCTGCTGCGGCTGGACAGGCTGGCGCGCATCGTCGACGGCGACGCGCGGCTGGCGCGCAAGGCCGCCAATACGGATGCGCTGACGGGGCTCGGCAACCGGCTCGCCTTCGACACCGATCTGGCTGCGCGTATGACGGGGAGCGAGCGCTTCGCGCTGGCCTGCATCGACCTCAACGGCTTCAAGGCGGTGAACGACCATCACGGGCACGCGGCGGGCGACAGCGTGCTGCGCGGCGTCGCGGCCCGGCTGCGCCGCCTCGCCGGCGAGCGGGACGCCGCCTACCGGCTGGGCGGCGACGAGTTCGCCATGCTGCTCGCCGATGACGGGCGCAATCTCGGGCGCGTCGCCCGCAAGATCGTGCTCAACATAGACGATGCCTATCCGCTCGACGGGGGCGCGACGGTCCATGTCGGCGTCTGCGTCGGGCTCGCCATCGCCCCGCAGGATGCGGCGAGCGCGCGCGACCTTCTCCAGCAGGCGGACGCGGCGATGTACCGCGCCAAGGCGCTGGCCGGCAGCCGCTGCTGCTTTGCCGCCGATGCCGCCGCGAAGGAGTCGGGCGGCGAGGCCGCCGCCGCGTAGGGCGTGCGGGATCAGCCCTTGGGCGCCAGACCGGCGACGAAAAGCTGTTCGAGGAAGCGCGCGGCGTCCTCGAAGCGGCCGTCGCCGCCCCTGTCGGGCCCGAGCACGGCGCGCACCTGCACGTCGAAATCGGCATAGTGCTGGGTCGTGGCCCAGATGGAAAAGATCAGGTGGCGTGGGTCGGTCCGGGCGATCCTGCCGGCCCGCATCCAGCCGCGGATCACCTCGGCCTTCTCGTCCACCAGCGCCTTCAGCTCGCCTTCGAGCAGGGGCAGGATGCGCGGCGCGCCCTGCAATATCTCGTTGGCGAAAAGCCGGCTCTCGCGCGGATAGTCGCGCGCCATCTCCAGCTTGCGGCGGATATAGGAACGCAGCTCGGTCAGCGGGTCGCCCACGTCGTCCAGCTCGCGCAGCGGCGCCAGCCATGTCTCGAGCAGGCGCTCGATCAGCGTCTCGAAAATGTCTTCCTTGGAGCGGAAATAATAGAGCAGGTTGGGCTTGGACATGCCCGCGGCCTCGGCGATCTGGTCGATGGTCGCGCCGCGGAAGCCGCTGGTGGAAAACACCTCCAGCGCCGCCTCCAGGATCAGCTCGCGCTTTTCAAGCTGGATGCGGGTCCGTCTCGGCGCCGCCGGCCCGCTCATCGGCCGAATGCTCCCGGGCTGCATTGCTGGCCCAATCGTCTGGACCAGCGGGTGCGACGGGCTGGTGCGCCCATTGGCGACATCATTTGGCCTAGTATGTCCTTGACCGCCTATCGTGCGGTGCTAACGTTTGTCCAATCGGTCAAAAATCAGCGTATCACCGATGCGCCCGTGAAACCAAGCGTTGGCCGCAACCAACTGAAGGGGAAGCTTGGTCATGTCGAACAGACTCAATGTCGCGCCGAACGACCTTCGCGCGTTCTGGATGCCGTTCACCGCGAACCGCCAGTTCAAGCAGGCGCCGCGCATGCTCGTGTCCGCCAAGGACATGCACTACACCGCCGCCGACGGCAGGAAGATCCTCGACGGCACGGCCGGCCTGTGGTGCGTCAATGCCGGCCACACGCGGCCGAAGATCACCGAGGCCATCGCCCAGCAGGCCGGCGAGCTCGACTATGCGCCGGCCTTCCAGATGGGCCATCCGCTGGCCTTCGAGCTGGCCAACCGGCTGGTCGACATCGCACCGGAAGGCATGGACAACGTCTTCTTCACCAATTCCGGCTCGGAATCGGTGGAGACGGCGCTGAAGATCGCGCTGGCCTACCAGCGGGTGAAGGGCGAGGGCAGCCGCACGCGCCTCATCGGCCGCGAGCGCGGCTATCACGGCGTCAATTTCGGCGGCATCTCGGTCGGCGGCATCGTCGGCAACCGCAAGATGTTCGGCACGCTGCTCACCGGCGTCGACCACATGCCGCATACCCACATTCCCGGCAAGAACGCCTTCACCAAAGGCGTGCCGGAGCACGGCGCCGAGCTGGCGGACGAGCTGGAGCGCATCGTCACGCTGCACGACGCCTCGACCATCGCGGCGGTGATCGTGGAGCCGGTGGCGGGCTCGACCGGCGTGCTGATCCCGCCGAAGGGCTATCTCCAGCGCCTGCGCGAGATCTGCACCAAGCACGGCATCCTGCTCATCTTCGACGAGGTCATCACCGGCTTCGGCCGCCTCGGCACGCCGTTTGCGGCCGATTATTTCGGCGTGATCCCGGACATCATCACGACGGCCAAGGGCGTCTCCAACGGCGTCATCCCCATGGGCGCGGTGTTCGTGAGGAAGGAAATCCACGACGCCTTCATGACCGGCCCGGAAAACCTCATCGAGTTCGCCCACGGCTACACCTATTCGGGCAACCCGATCGCCTGCGCGGCGGCGCTGGCCACCCTCGACACCTACAAGGAGGAGGGGCTCCTGACGCGCGGGGCCGAGATCGGCGGGCACTGGGAAGAGGCGCTGCATTCGCTCAGGGGCGAGCCGCATGTGATCGACATCCGCAATATCGGCCTCGTGGGCGCCATCGAGCTGGAATCGATCCCCGGCAAGCCGACGGCGCGCGCCTTCTCGGCCTTCATCAAGGCGTTCGAGCGCGGCGCGCTGATCCGCACCACCGGCGACATCATCGCGCTGTCGCCGCCGCTGATCA
>CAZVTK010000248.1:0-4699 GCA_964629765.1 uncultured Mesorhizobium sp. | reverse complement strand
CGCAAGATCGAGCGCTTCCTGTCGCAGCCCTTCTTCGTGGCCGAGGTGTTCACCGGCTCGCCGGGCAAGCTGGTCGACCTCGCCGACACCATCAAGGGCTTCAAGGGCCTCGTGGCCGGCGAGTACGACCACCTGCCCGAGGCGGCGTTCTACATGGTCGGCACCATCGAGGACGCGGTCGAGAAGGCGCAGCGCCTGGCGGCGGAAGCCGCCTGACGAGAGCGAAATAGCGAACGAGAGCGAAATAGCGAATAGGGAGTAGCGAATAGGGATAGGGTGCCAGTGGGCGAAATTCCATTCGCTATTCGCTATTCGCTATTCGCTAGATTGCCATGTCCTTCAAGTTCGAACTGGTCAGCCCCGAGCGGCTGCTCGTCTCCGAAAACGTCGAGCAGGTCGTCATTCCCGGCGCCGAGGGCGAGATGACGGTGCTCGAAAAGCACGCGCCGACCATGACCATCGTCAAGCCCGGCGTGGTGACCGTGAAGCCGGCCTCCGGCGCGGAGCAGAAATACGTCGTGTTCGGCGGCTTCGCCGACATCCTGCCGGAAGGCTGCACCCTGCTCGCCGAATCGGCGGTCGCCGTGTCCGACATCGACCGCGCCGACCTTGCCCGCCGCATCCAGGCGGCCAAGGAAGACGTGTCCGACGCCAGGGACGACGACACGCGCACGAAGGCCGAGACCTATCTGGCGCAGCTCACCACGCTGGAAGGCGCGGTCGGCGTCCTCGCCTGACGTTTCCGCACGGGGTTGCGCTCAGCCAAGGCCGGGCTCGCCCGGCCTTTTGCTTTTGCGGCAATCGCTCTGGTGTCAGGCAAGGCCGCGGAAGCGGCGTTCGGGAAGCGAGCCGGGATCGGGCGGCGTCGTGGCTCCGCCGTTCATGTCGAGCTGCATGAAGGCCGTGTCGAGCCAGCGCCCGTGCTTGTAGCCGGAGCCGGCAAGCAGGCCCGAATGGGCAAAGCCCAGCCGCTCGTGCAGCTTCACCGACGCCGAGCCGGGATGCCCGTCGCCGATGACGGCCACGATCTGCCGGAAGCCGAGGGCGGCCGTGCGCACGATCAGCTCGGCCAGCAGCAGCCGGCCGATGCCGCGGCCCTGCGCCTCTGGGGCGATATAGATCGAATCCTCGACGATGAAGCGATAGGCGGGGCGGGCGCGGAACGCACCGACATAGGCGTAGCCGAGCAGGGCGCCCGCGCCGTCCCTTGCCACGATATAGGGAAAGCCCTCCGTCGTCAGCGACTCGAAGCGCGCGGTCATCTCGGCCAGCGAGGGCGCCTCCAGCTCGTAGGTCGCCGTGCCGTGATCGACCGCGTGGGCGTAGATCGCGGTGATCGCCGGCAGGTCGGCAGGCGTGGCGTCGCGAAGGATCATGTCGTTCATCGGCAGCGCTCGGGCTCGCTCGGGGACACCATCGGCGGCCGGGCCAAGGGCAGGTCAGGCCGCGGACAGCTTCGCCAGCGTGGCGTCGTCCACCTCGAAATTGGCGTAGACGTTCTGCACGTCGTCGTCGTCCTCCAGCGTCGCGACGAGCTTCATCAGCGATTGCGCGCGCTCCTCGTCCACCGGCACGGTGTTCTTCGGCTTCCAGATGACCTTGACGCTCTCGGCCTCGCCGAGCGCCCCTTCGAGGGCCTTCGACACGTCGCCGACGGATTCGAAGGCGCAGTAGATCGTGTGGCCGTCCTCGTCCGACTCGATGTCGTCGGCGCCGGCCTCCAGCGCCGCCTCCATGATCCTGTCGGCGTCTCCCGCGGAAGCGGGATAATAAATCTCGCCGGCGCGGTCCCACATGAAGGACACCGAGCCCGTCTCGCCCAGCGCCCCGCCGGCCTTGGTGAAGGCGGCGCGCACGTTGGAGGCGGAGCGGTTGCGGTTGTCGGTCAGCGCCTCGACGATCAGCGCCACGCCGCCGGGGCCGTAGCCCTCGTAACGCACCTCGTCATAGTTTTCCGTGTCGGCGCCGGCCGCCTTGTTGATGGCGCGCTGGATGTTGTCCTTGGGCATGGACTGCGCCTTGGCCGCGTTGATCGCCAGCCGCAGGCGCGGGTTCATGTCGGCGTCCGGCGTGCCCATCTTGGCCGCCACGGTGATCTCGCGCGCCAGCTTGGAGAACATCTTCGAGCGGATCGCGTCCTGGCGACCCTTGCGGTGCATGATGTTCTTGAACTGTGAATGGCCGGCCATTGTCCCCCGCTCGGGTGTCGTCTGTTCTGATTGTCGGAAGTGCCCGGCTTATAGTGAAAAGCGGCACGATCGTCCAGAACCCGGCACACTCGCGCAATCGTGAAACGCGGCGGGCTGGCCGCCGCCGCGGCGGCGCGTATCGTCGGGCAGGGGAAGCCCGACGCTCCGGAGCCAGACATGACGCCTGCCGCCCGCCTGCTCGCATTCGCCGCCTTCACGCTGCTTGCCCTCCCGGCCTTCGCCCAACAGGTCAGTAATCCCCTTGGCGATCCCGTGCCGTCGCAATGCATGGCCATCGCGCAGGCGCTGCCCCGGGCCAGCTATGCCAGCTTCTCGCCGTCTGCCGGGCCGGTGGTGCCGCTCAAGGCGCAGGCATCCCGCGCCGGGGAAGTGACGATCACCTATGCCGGGCACGCCACCTATGTGATCGAAACGCCCGGCGGCGTGCGCATCGCCACCGACTATTCGGGCGCCTACGGATCGAACCCGCTGCCGCGGGTGGTGACCATGAACAAGGCGCACTCGACGCACCACACCTACAATCCCGATCCGCGGATCGAGCATGTGCTGCCCGGCTGGAACATGAACGGCGACGGTCCGGCGCAGCACGCGCTGGTGGTCGACGACGTCTATATCCGCAACGTGCCCACCGATATCCGCTCCTTCGGCGGCGGGCTGGAGGTGGGCGGCAATTCGATCTTCATCTTCGAGGTCGCGGACCTGTGCATCGGCCATCTCGGCCATCTGCACCACCATCTGGAGGATGCGCACTACGCGGCGATCGGGCGGCTCGACATCGTCATGGTGCCGGTCGACGGCGGCATGACGCTGTCCTCCGGCGCCATGAGCGTGATCGTCAAGCGCCTGTTCGCCTCGATCGTGCTGCCCATGCACCGCAACTGGACGCCGCTGAGCGAGTTCACCAGCCGGATGACCGACAGCTTCGCGCTCGACTTCCGGCGCGAGCGCTCGTTCAGCGTCTCGCTGCGCACTCTGCCGCGGCGGCCGACGGTGATCATCCTGGAAGGCGTCTAGAGCCTGTTATGGACCATGGATGGAGGCTGCGTTGAGCGACGAAGGACCGCATGACAGGAGAAAGGCGCAGGCCGGTATCGGGCATACCGGCAAGCCTTTCGACGCATCAGGCGGCCTTCGCCGCTCAACCCTTCGGGCTGCGCCGCTTTTGGCCCACCGGTTCGTCGCCGGTCTTGCAGGTATTCCCGATACCGGTCTGCGACCGGCTCCTGCCGGGCGGGCCAAAATCGGCGGCAGCGCAGCCCCATCCATGGTCCATAACAGGCTCTAGCCATGCGCGGCCAATTCCGCCGCGCCGCTCTCGGCGCGCTGCTCGCGCTCGCCGGCCCGGTCGCGCCCGGTGTCCCGGTCGGAGCCGGGCAGGCGCTGGCGCAGGAAGAGGATGCGGCGGCGGTGCGCGAGCGCCTGTTCGAGCGCCTGCTGCGGGCGCCGACGGAGCCCGACGGCCGCGCCGCCGAGGACGCCATATGGCGATTCTGGATGGCGCAGGGGCCGACCGCCGAAATCCGCAAGGACATCGACCGGGCGATGGCCCGGCGCTCGAGCTACGATTTCGCCGGCGCGAAGCGGATCCTCGACGTGGTGGTGGAGGCGGCGCCGGGCTATGCCGAGGGCTGGAACCAGCGCGCCTTCATCCTCTTCCTGCAAGAGGATTTCGACGCGGCGCTGGACGACGTCGACCGGACGCTGGCGCTGGAGCCGAAACATTTCGGCGCGCTGTCCGGCCGCGCCCATGCGCTGATGCGGCAGGGCCGCATGGAGCTGGCGCAGAAGGCGCTGCGCGAGGCGGTGGCGATCCATCCGTGGCTGAAGGAACGGTCGATGCTCCTTCCCGTGCCGGGCGGGCCGGAGTTGCCGCCGGTCGGCCAGGGAATCTGAGAGACCGTCTGGAAACCGGGTGAGGGCGGCCTGCAAATGGCGTTTTGCTGCGCTCCGGTGCTCACGTACCTGATGTACGCTGCGCTCCGGTGCTCGCAAACCACCATTTTTGGTCGCTGCGCGCCCATCTTCGATTCCGTCACGCCCTGACGCCTTTCCAAACAGCCCCTGAGGTCCCGGCCGGTTCAGTGACCGGAAGGCTGTCCGCCGGCCTTCGGTTTGTCCTTCCGCCGCCGCGACACGATGTTGAGGAGCTCGACGAAGGCCGAGAAGCCCATGGCGGCGTAGATGTAGCCCTTCGGCACATGGAAGCCGAAACCGTCGGCGATCAGCGTCATGCCGATCATCAGCAGGAAGCCCAGCGCCAGCATGACGATGGTGGGGTTCTTCTCGATGAAGCGCGCCAGCGGCCCGGCGGCGAGCAGCATGGTGGTCACCGCGGCGATGACGGCGATGTACATGATGGCGATCTCGTCCACCATGCCGACGGCGGTGATGATCGAATCCACCGAGAAGACGAGGTCGAGCAGCAGGATCTGGAAGACCGCCGCGCCCATGGACAGCTCCAGCGTGTCGGAGACGAGGTTGTCCTTGCT
>CAZVTK010000247.1:0-4737 GCA_964629765.1 uncultured Mesorhizobium sp. | reverse complement strand
TTTGGCCCAAATCCTTCGGGTTCCGGCTCGGCCGTATCCCGATACGACCTTCACCGAAACCCTCGACCTTGGGACCAAATGCCCTCCGGCAGAGCGACCCAGATTCCACCGTAATTGCTCTAGCCTCAGTGTAGCTTCAAGACGGCCTTCGCCACGCCCGGCCCTTCCGCATTGTGCTCGAAGCCGAAGCCGAGCTCGCGCGCGACCGCCAGCATGCGGCCGTTCTCCTCGAGGATGAAACCTTCGATCCGGCTCACTCCGTCGGCCCGCGCATAGTCGAACAGAAGGCGCAGGAGAGCCGCGCCGAGCCCGCGCCCCTGAAGGTCCGAGCGGACCAGCACGGCGAACTCGCCGACCTCGCGGTCGGGGTCCATGTTGAGGCGCGAGATGCCGGCCAGACCGCCGAGCTCGTCCAGCGCCACGAAGGCGATCTCGCGGTCGTAGTCGAGCTGCGTCAGCCGCACCAGCATGTCGGCCGGAAACGATCTGCGCGGCGCGAGGAAGCGCAGCCGCAGATCGTCCTGCGACACCTTCGCCAGGAAATCCGGGTAGAGCGTCGCGTCCGTCGGCCGGATCGGGCGGAAATCGTAGCGCGTGCCGTCGTCGGCCGCGTAGCCGCGCTCCCAGCCGGACGGGTAGGGGCGGATCGCCAGATCGGGGTTCGGCCCCCGGCGCTCCACCGCCGCGATGTCGATCTCGATGCGCGCGTCGAGCGCGATGGCGCCCTCGTGGTTGGCGACCAGCGGGTTGATGTCGATGCCGGCGATGCAGGGGAAATCGACCACGAGCTGCGACACGGCCGCGATGGCGCGGCGTATGGCGGCAAGATCCGCCGCCGGCCGGTCGCGATAGCCGGCCAGCAGCCTTGCGATGCGCGTGCGGCCGATCAGATCGTCGGCCAGCAAATCGTCCACCGGCGGCAGGGCGATGGCCGTGTCGTCGACCACCTCGACCGACACGCCGCCCGAGCCGAACAGGATCACCGGCCCGAAGATCGGATCGCGCGACACGCCGACGATCAGCTCGTGCGCGTTGCTGCGCTTGACCATGGGCTGCACGGCATAGCCCTCGATGTCGGCGCCGGGCTTCAGCTTCCTGACGCGCGCCTCGATGCCGGCGGCGGCGGCCGCCGCCGTCGCCTCGGTTTCGAGATTGAGCATCACGCCGCCGACATCCGATTTGTGGCTGATCGCCTTGGACAGCAGCTTGACGACCACGCGGTCCCACTTTTGCAGGATCTCCGCCGCCTTCCCGCGCACCTCGGCCGGCGTCCGCGCCACCAGCGTCGGCGGCACCTCGACGCCATAGGCTTCGATCGCAGCCTTGGCCTCCGGCTCGGTCAGCATGGACCGCCCCTCGGCCGCGCAGGCGCGAAAAATGGCGCGCACGGTGTCCTGCTTGCCGGCGACCGCGCTTGCGCCGGCTTCCGGCACGCGCATGAGCGAGCGCTGCGCCTTGGTCCAGCCGTCCAGCCAGCCGATCGCCTGCGCCGCCTCGGACGGCGTCTCGAAGCTGGCGATGCCGGCCCGCTGCAACAACTCGCGCGCCGGCCGCGCCGACACGTCGCCCAGCCAGCAGGCCAGCACCGGCTTGCCGCCGATGGTGCCCTGGCTCACCGCCTGCGCCACGCCTTGCGCCGCGCCGACGGGCGAGGCGAGCCCGGTCGGGCAGTTGATGACGAGCACGGCATCGACATTGTCGTCCGCCGCCACGCCGGCGATCGCCGCGCGGTAGCGCTCGGCCGGCGCGTCGCCGATGATGTCGACCGGGTTGCCGTGCGACCAGTGCTCCGGCAGCGTCTTCGACAGCCCGGCGATGGTCGCCTCCGACAGCGTCGCGAGCTCGCCGCCGATGTCGATGAGCTGGTCGACGGCCAGCACCCCGGCGCCGCCGCCATTGGTGACGATGCCGACGCGGGCGCGCTCCAGTGGCGGGAAGCGGGCGATGGTCTCGGTCGCGTCGAACAGCTCCGACAGGCCCTTGACGCGCAGGATGCCGGCGCGCCGCAGCGCCGCGTCGGCCACCCGGTCGGCGCCCGACAGCGCGCCCGTATGCGTCGCCGCCGCCTTCGCCGCCGCCTCGTGGCGGCCGGACTTGATGGCGATCACCGGCTTCACCCGCGCCGCCGCGCGGGCGGCGGAGATGAACTTGCGCGGGTTGGGGATCGATTCGAGATAAAGCAGGATCGCCTTCGTGTCCTTGTCGCCCGCCAGCATGTCGAGGCAGTCGCCCACGTCCACGTCGGCCTGGTCGCCCAGCGACACGATATGCGAGAAGCCGATGGCCTTGTCGGCCGCCCAGTCCATCAGCGAGGTGGCGATGGCGCCCGACTGCGACAGCAGCGCGATGCCGCCCGGATTGGCCGCGATATGGGCGAAGCCGGCGTTGAGCCCGATGGGCGGGATCATCAGCCCCAGCGTGTTCGGCCCGATGATGCGCAGGAGATGCGGCCGCGCCGCGTCCAGCATCTGCTGGCGCAGCCCGTTCTCGCGCGTGATGCCGGCGGTGATCACGCTCGCGGCCCTGGTTCCCCTGGCGCCCAGCTCGGCGATGATGCCCGGCACGCTGGCCGACGGCGTCACGATCACGCCGAGATCGGGCGCCTCGGGCAGGTCGGCGATGGTTCTCGCGCAGAGCCGGCCGAAGACGCGGTCGTATTTCGGGTTCACCGCAGTGAGCGCGCCCTGATAGCCGGCGTCGATGATGTTCTTCATCACCACGCGGCCGACCGAGCCCTCCTTCTCGGACCCGCCGATGACGGCGACCGACCGCGGCCGGAAGGCGAACTGCATGTTGCGAATCGACAAGGCGGGCCTCCGGCTGCTCGGGAACTGTATGCGCCAAGACTACAGCCTCGCCGCGACGCTTCAAGGACAGGGGAGTGGCGTTCGGCTCCACATTTATGTTGAAATCCACACTTCCGTGGAATATCATCCGGCGATGAATGCGCAGGAATTCAGGAAGTGGCTCGCCGGGCAGGGCTGCACCTTCGAGACCAAGAAGGCCGGTTCGGGCCATATCATCGTGCGTCGCGGCGACCGCAAATCGGAATTGCCGATGCATGGCGGCCGCAAGGAGCTCGGCACGGGCCTCGTGAATGCGATCAAGAAGCAACTGGGACTGAAGTGATGCTCGAATATGCGATTCTTTTCACGCCCGACGACAACGGCACGCTGCTGGTGACATGCCCGCAACTTCCGATGGTCACGACGTTCGGCGAAACCGAGGACGATGCACGCCGCCATGCCGTCGACGCCATCGAGACGGCCCTGGCCAGCATGATCGACGACGGCGAGGACATTCCCGCTCCCGCCGGGGGCGATGGAGAGGTGGTCCGCCTGCCTTTGCTCACTACGCTCAAGGTTCATCTCTACTGGGCGCTGCGCGCTGCCGGGATCACGCGCGCCGAACTGGCGCGTCGCCTCGGCTGGAACCGCGAATCCGTCGACCGCCTGTTCCGGCTGGATCATCGCTCGCGGCTGGAGCAGATCGAGGCCGCCTTCGAGGCGCTCGGCCGTGAGGTAGACATCGAAGTCAGGCAAGCGGCTTGATGTCGCCTGTGCCACCGCTTTACCTGTCTTGCGAAACAGGCTTATGAAACGCCGAACGCCGCGAGGGATGGAGCCCGGGGAGCCAAAATGACGACCGTCACCGCCAGGCCGAAGCTGGTCACCGTCTTCGGGGGTTCCGGTTTCCTCGGCCGCCATGTCGTGCAGGCGCTGGCGCGCCGCGGCTATCTGGTGCGCGTCGCGGTGCGCCGGCCCGATCTCGCCGGCTATGTCGTGCCCGTCGGCAATGTCGGGCAGGTGATGCCGGTGCAGGCCAATCTGCGCGTGCGCTGGTCGGTCGACCGCGCGGTGCAGGGCGCCGACGCCGTGGTGAACCTCGTCGGCATCCTCTACGAGAGCGGCCGCCAGCGTTTCGACGCCGTGCAGGATTTTGGCGCCCGCGCGGTCGCGCGCGCGGCCGGCGCCCCTCTGGTCCACGTATCGGCCATCGGCGCCGATGCCGATTCGCCCTCCGCCTATGCCCGCAGCAAGGCGGCCGGCGAGAAGGCGGTGCTGGAGACGGTGCCGTCGGCCGTGATCCTGCGCCCGTCGATCCTGTTCGGCCCCGAAGACGGCTTCTTCAACAAGTTCGCCGGGATGGCGCGCTTCTCGCCGGCCCTGCCGCTGGTCGGTGGCGGCCATACGCTGTTCCAGCCGGCCTATGTGGCCGACGTCGCCGAGGCGGTGGCGCGCGCGGTCGACGGCAAGGTGGCCGGCGGGCGCATCTACGAGCTCGGCGGGCCCGAGGTGCTGTCCTTCCGCCAGTGCATGGAGCGCATGCTGGGCGTGATCGAGCGCGACCGGCTGCTGGTTCCTGTGCCGTGGTGGGCCGCCAGCCTGCTCGGCAGCGTGCTCGGCGTCCTGCCGAAGCCGATCCTCACCGCCGACCAGGTCAGGCTGCTGAAGGCCGACAATGTCGTGTCGGAGGCGGCGCGCCGCGAGGGCCGCAGCTTCGCCGGCATCGGCATCGCGCCGCGCGGCATCGACCCCGTCCTGCCCTCCTATCTGTGGAGCTATCGCCCGGCGGGCCAGTTCACCAAGCCGCAGCGCGGCTGACCGGGCGGCCCCCGACAGGCGAAGACACGACATGCTTGCCCAGTTCCTCCCGGACGGCCTCGGCGCGGGCGTAGCCGTGCTGCTCGTCGCCGCCTCCTTCTTCACCTCGGCGCTGACCGCCTCCTTCGGCCTC